>DATFXJ010000059.1:0-19035 GCA_035315965.1 Pseudolabrys sp. | reverse complement strand
ATTTCCGAACAGGCCAATCAAGATCATCGTATGTGTACCGGCCGGAGGCGGCGTCGACACGGTGACCCGCATTGTTGCTGAAGGGCTACACAGGAAGCTCGGGCAGCCTGTGGTCGTGGAAAATCGTGCTGGCGCAGCCGGCAATATCGGTGCCGAGGCCGTATTCACGTCCGATCCCGACGGGTACACGCTGCTGGCAGCACAGCCGGCGCCGCTCACAGTCAATCCGCTCCTTTATAAGAAAATGAATTTCGATCCGACGCAGTTCGAGCCGGTGGCGATCATGACCTCGATTGCCAATGTGCTTCTGGTGCGCCCCGATTTCCCGGCCAAGACAGCGAAGGACTTCATCGCCTACGTCAAGGCCAACCCCGGTAAGATCAATTACGCCTCGCAAGGCATAGGCACCACGTCGCACCTGACCGCAGCGCAGTTCGAGCGCCTCACCAGCACCAAACTGGTGCATGTGCCATACAAAGGGACCGCACCGGCACTCAATGACATCATCGCCAGCCATGTCGACTTCATTTTCATGGAGCTAGCATCCGCCATCAAACTGCATCAGGCCGACAAGGCGCGCATCTTGGCGGTGGCTACCGCCAAGCGCCTCTCCAACTTGCCCGATATCCCGACGCTCGACGAAGCCGGCGTAAAAGGCTTCGAATCGGGCACCTGGAACGCGTTGGCGGCACCTCCGAAGACGCCAGCCGCAGTGATTACTAAGCTCAATAAGGCGGTGAATGAAATCCTCCAGAGCCCGGAAGCTCAAGATCACCTTGCCAAGATCAGTCTGCGCGCCGCTGGCGGCTCGCCAGCCGAGGCGGCCGCATTTATCAAGAAGGAAACTGAAGTCTGGGGTGCCGTGATTAAGGATGCCCAGGTCGAGGCAAATTGACATCGATATTCGCCGCCGTAACGAAGCGACGGCACTGGGCGTTATCGCCGTGGGAGCACCCGCGGCAATAATGTATATCCTCATTGCCGGACAGCGACGCCGGCCTGGCCTATAATGCGCCGACCTCGCCGGCTATAAAGCCGCAATCGATACCGCGTAAAGGAGACAACCATGGACGAGAGAACGCGCGATGCGCTGCAGATCCGCGCCGAAGACATCAACCCGCGCTACAACTGGGGGCGGGCGTTGCCCGCGCTCGGCACCATGGGCGTCGACTTCGAGGAACGCGTCGACTACCGCCGCCTGCATCGCTACCGGCTTGGGCGCGCCAAGCAGGTGCTGGAGAAATCGGAATGCGGCTCGCTGCTGGTGTTCGACGTCAATAACATTCGTTACCTGACCTCGACCAAGATCGGCGAATGGGAGCGCGACAAGATCTGCCGCTGGGCACTGCTTACCCGCGACAATGAACCGATCCTTTGGGACTTCGGCTCCGCCGCCGTGCACCACCGGCTCTATGCGCCCTGGCTCAAACCGGAGAACTGCAAGGCCGGACTCCTCGGCCTGCGCGGCACAGTGCAGCCGTCATTCGGCCTGATGGCCAAGCACGCGAAGGAAATCTTTGGCCTGCTGAAGGACGCCGGTGTGGACAAGATGCCGGTCGGCGTCGATATCATCGAGCCGGCGATGATGTTCGAATTGCAGAAAGCCGGGATGAAGATCGTTGATGGACAGCAGGTCATGCTTGAGGCACGCGAGACCAAGTCGGCTGACGAGATCGCACTCTTGAATCGTGCCGCGGCAATGGTCGATGGCGCTTATCACATGATCAACGAGGAGCTGAAACCGGGTGTGCGCGAAAACGACATCGTCGCTAAGGTCAATGAGTTTTTGTATAGGCACGGCTCCGATGACGTGGAAGCGGTCAACGCCATCTCAGGCGAGCGCTGCAATCCGCATCCGCACAATTTTACCGATCGTATGATCCGGCCTGGCGACCAGGCTTTCTTCGACATTCTGCAAAGCTTCATGGGCTACCGCACCTGCTACTACCGCACCTTCAACGTCGGGCGCGCTACTCCCGCGCAGCACGACGCTTACAAAAAGGCACGTGAGTGGCTGGACCGCGCCATCGAATTGATCCGGCCTGGCGTGATGACCGACGAGGTCGCGCGCGTCTGGCCTAAGGCGCCGGAGTTTGGCTTCCCCGACGAATTGTCGGCCTTCGGCTTGCAATTCGGCCACGGGCTCGGTCTTAACTTGCACGAGCGTCCGATCATCTCACGCGTCGTTTCGCTCGATCATCCGACCGAGATCAAAGAAGGCATGGTGTTCGCGCTGGAAACCTATTGTCCGGCCACTGACGGCTATTCCGGAGCGCGCATCGAGGAAGAAATGGTCGTAACCAACAGGGGCTGCCGCGTGATCTCGCTGTTCCCTGCAGAGGAACTGCCGATCAGTCACCGATACTGAGCGGATCACGATTGTCGAAGGTGACCAACAAGGGATCTAATGGCGGCGGCTCAAGCAGGCCCTTTTTTTCGCAAATGCGGGAATCGTTCGCTTAATAACGAGCCATGATAGTAGGTCGGCTTAAAGGCCGGATGCGCACGGATATTGTCGAACCAGGTTGCGATGCGCGGCAGATCCTGCCAATCCGGCATGCCGAGATCGTGAATGCGTACGAGTGATGGCATCACCGCCACGTCAGCCAGCGTAATCTGCTTGCCAAGCAACCAAGGACCACCGCTCTTTTCAATCTCTGCGTCCATTCGCTCATAGGTGCGGCGCAGACGGGCAAGAGCGGCGTCCATTTCGTGCTTGGGAAAGCCAGTCTGTCCCATGCTGAGCATGAATTCGCGACGCAGGGGCTTGCTCGCCGCCATCGCCGCGAAGGCTTCACTGCCCATCTTCTGAAAGCTCGGCAGAAAGGCAAGATTGAACGTGGGCACACGAACGGCCGCTGCCGGCATCTCGTCGATGAAATGCATCAGCGCGCGCATGCGCGCGCGTCGGACCGGATCCTCCGGCGTGAACCTAGACCCGGGAGCGACCTCGTCGAGATATTCCGTGATGACGTTCGAGTCGATAATGATCGCGCCGTCATGGTCAAGCGTGGGCACGACGCCATTGGGATTGAGCTTAAGGTAATCAGGCTTGAGCTGGTCGCCCTCGAGCAGATTGAGCTTTACCTCCTCGAACGGCAGTTTCTTGGCATTGAAAACGAAGCGGACCCGTTGGCTGCAGGTCGATTGCGGGGCGTTGTAAAGCTTGAAAGCCATTAGAGCTCCAGTTTTGGCGATTTATCGTCCGGCCACAGGAAAATGTGGCATGTGCCTATTGCATATCCACCATGAAATTTACGGCCATTTTACTTGTGATGATGCGGCCGGGCCGTTTCAGTGGACCCGTGCGCAGCCGCCGTTTTCCTCCCTTCAGGCTTAGACGGCGGCGTGAATCCTCCACCTTATGCACACGGGCCCCGCAAGGGGCCCTTTTTTTGCGTGCTATGAGCTATTCGAGACCCGTGGGGACATTCTTGTTTTCAGGGGTGAGCTTCATGCCGGCAGCCAGCGCCATTGTCTCCATCAGCGCCGTGAAATCCTTGTTCAGATAAGCTTGTGGATCCGGCTGCAGCGTGGCATGGCCGAAGTGCCCTTGCAGCACTTCGCGCGTTGCCGCCGTCACGGGCATGGGCACATCCATCTGGCGGCCAAGCTCAAGCCCAAGATCGAGATCCTTGCGCAACAATTCGGGCGTGAAGGTCGTGGTCCAGTCGAGATTGACCAGCGCCGACGACTTGTAACGGGTGAACATCGAACCCATGACGCCGTTGTTAAGAAAGGCGAGAAAGGCATGGCGCGGCACGCCCATCTTGTTCACCAACAGCGTGATCTCGATGAGATTTTCGGTTACCACTCCGAGCATGACATTGTGCGCAATCTTGCACACACGCGCGAGCTCGCCATCCCCGACATAGGAGACGCCTTGAGGAGCTATCACCTCCATGAGCGGCATTATCATTTTGCACGCCGCCTCAGGCCCCGAGACTACCGACGATAGACGGCCTGCCTTGATCACCTTTGCGTTGCCCGACACGGGTGCGGTGACATAATCGGCGCCGCGCGCCTTCAGCTTCTTACGTATGTCGGCGGACTCCTCAACCGAAATTGTGGAGCAATCGACGAACACGTCGGGGGTCTCGCCCGCACCCGAAACTACACCATCTTTTCCAAACAAGACCTGTTCCAGGTCCTTGCCTTCGGACACAATCGAAAACACGACGTCGCAGGACACCAAGTCGGAGAGTTTGTCGACGATCTTTCCGCCCTTTGAGGCTAGCGGCTCGGCTTTTGCGCGAGTCCGATTCCAGATGGTTACGTTATGGCCGGCCTTGAGCAGACGTTCCGCCATGGGCGTGCCCATGCGGCCGGTTCCGATCCAGCCGATCTTTTGTGCATTCTTCGACATCACGAAACGCTCCCGTTGAAAACTTTTGTGCCATGTGTGCACGTGTGCCGGGGCTTTACCCGTTTTGCCGCAATTGTGCCAGTGGTGACTCATCGGGTAATTCGCCGAAGATACACGTTATTGTGGTGGGAGTTTAAAGCGCACTATCCTCAACCTAGGGCGGCCAAGGAGTTAGAAAAGGCCTCCGCTCAAGAAACCAAAACGGCAAGCCATGGGAGGAGTGTGGGCACAGATGCAGGATGCCGTCACCACCATTGCTGTTGATCGTAGGCTTGATCGATCGCAAGCCGGCGAGCGCTTGCGGCTTATTGCCCGCAATATTTTTCCTTTCGTCGTCGCTGGCACAATTTGGGAAATTGTCGCCTGGGCCGGAGTATTTCCACATCGGCTCTTTCCGACACTGGAGGAAGTGGCGGCCTCCTTCGTGCACCTCACCATTACGGGAATCCTTCCCCGTCACGCCCTCGAAACGCTTATCCGCCTGCTCACCGGATTCGCGCTCGCTGGTATCGTTGGGGTCACAATTGGCATCCTGATGGGCCGGTCACGCCGTGCCGAGGATATTTTGCTGCCGCTGGTGTCGATCGGCGCACCGATCCCCGGCCTTGCCTACGCGCCCCTGTTCTTGCTCTGGTTCGGCCTCGGAAATATTTCGTCTGTGCTGCTGGTCGGCTTTGTCTCGGCGTTTCCCATCATTTTCAATAGTTGGACCGGGGTAAAAGCGGTGAAAGAAATATGGGTTCGCTCGGCGCAGGCGATGGGTGCCGACGATCGCCACTTATTCCGCCATGTCATCCTGCCCGGAGCCCTTCCCTACATCCTTACAGGCATGCGGCTTGGCCTGGCGCAGGCGTGGCGTATCCTGGTTGCGGTCGAAATGCTCGCCGCCGTGCCGTGGGGCCTCGGCTGGCTGATTTTCGGGGCGCGCAAGTTCCTCAACACTGACGTTATGCTGGCCGGCATTGTGGTGATTGCCGTCATCGGACTCGCGCTTGAGAAACTCGTGTTTCAGAAGATCGAGAATTACACTGTGGTGCGCTGGGGCATGATATCGTCATGACAGAAGCGAAACAGCGGCAGCGTTCGCTCCTGCGCGGCGCAGTTGCACTGCTCGCGGCCGCGGCGATCTATGACGCGATGGCACGAAGTGGTTATTTCGCGCCGGCATTACTGCCGACGTTACCGACGGTTGCACATACGCTGTTCGCTAACCTTAGCGACGGCACCATGATCGGACATGCGGCATTTACCCTCTACCGGGTGACGTTTGGCTTTGCGCTTGCGGTGGCGGTCGGCCTGCCGCTTGGGATCTTGATGGCGCGTTTTAAGTACGTTGAAAGTTTCTTTTTGCCGCTTGTGAGTGCGCTGATGCCGATCCCTTCCTTCGCGCTGGTCCCTCTGTTCATGCTTTGGTTCGGCATTGGCAATCTGACGACGATCTTGATCGTGTTTTATGCCGCAGCCTTCCCTATGGTGTTCAACACGTGGTCTGGGGTGCGCTCCGTCAATCCGCTGTGGCTGCGCGCGGCCGGCGCCATGGGCGCCGACGAACACAAGCTGTTCTGGAAGGTCATCATTCCCGGCGCTTCTCCTTTCATCATCACCGGCATGAGGCAGGCATTTCTGCGTTCATGGATCGCTGTGGTTGGCGCCGAGATGATCGCCGCTTCTGACTGGGGCTTGGGCTGGGTCATTTTCGATGCCAAGGAATTCCTCAACACCGATGTCATGCTGGCCTCGCTAATCGTGATCGGCCTGATCGGCTTCGTGTTCGAGCGTTTCATTTTCGGCTCGCTCGAGCGCATGACGGTGCTGCGGTGGGGCATGATGCGCGCGGCAACGGGTTAGCGCGGCAAGGTAGCGGCATGGTTCCCATCGAAATTCACGACGTCTCACTGATCTACGATACACCCAGCGGCAAGGTGCCAGGCGTCAAAGAAGTCAATTTGAACATCGGCGCTTCGGAATTCGTCTGCATCGTCGGGCCATCCGGCTGCGGCAAGTCCACGCTGCTCAACATCATCGCCGGTTTTCTGACCCCGGCGGCGGGCGAAATCCGCATCGGTGGCAAGAAAGTGGACGGCCATGGCATGGATCGGGGCGTCGTGTTCCAGGATTTTGCCCAACTTTTTCCCTGGCGCACCGCGCTCGGCAACGTCACCTTTGGCCTTGAAATGAAAGGCATCCCAAAGGATGAGCGTGAGAGGATCGCGCATGAGCAATTGCGGCTGGTGAAGCTCGACAAATTCACGGGCTCATACCCCCACCACCTTTCCGGCGGCATGCAGCAGCGCGTCGCTATCGCGCGTGCGTTGGCGTATAACCCTTCTGTTTTGTTGATGGACGAGCCGTTTGCCGCACTTGATGCATTGACCCGCGACGACATGCAGCGCTTGCTCGCCGACGTCTGGCAGGAAACGCGAAAGACGGTGATCTACGTGACGCATAATGTCTCTGAGGCGGTCTATCTTGCTGATCGGGTCATCGTGATGACGCCGCATCCCGGCACGGTGAAAACCGAGATCCGCATTCCCTTGCCGCGGCCGCGCGATCCCCTCAGCGTCGAATTTCTCGATTTTCAGAAGGAGCTTCTGCGCCAGCTGGGTTACGAGACGGGCGCAAGCGAGCCGGCAAAAGCCAACGGAAAGGCAAACGCATAAGGGAGGATAATCATGGCTCAGAAAGACGGACTAACACGTCGTCACTATCTGGCGGCAACTGGTGTCGGCGCGCTGGCGTTGGGCTTCGGCATGCAGCCGGCCGCAGCGTTGGAAACGGTGCGGCAAGGCTACCAGACCAACATGTGGGGCATGCCGACCTATTACTTGCTGCGCTCAGGATTATTGGAGAAGCACGGCGTAAAATTCGAGGAATTTGCCGTGCCCTCCGGCAATCTCACGATGCAGCAGATGGTGGCTCGCCAGGTCGACATGGGCACTTACGCCGGTCCCTCATTCGCCATCGGCCATGACAAAGGCGGCCTGCTCGCCATCGCTATGATCGAATATGTCGGCAAAACCGCGCGCGTGATGGCGCGCAAGGACCTCAACATCGGCAAGGTCGAGCAGCTCAAAGGCCTCAAGGTCGCCAATCAGACCGGCTCCTCCACCGGCAACATCTTTGTCGATCAGATCGCGCCCAGGGCTGGCCTCAAGAAAGGCGACTATCAGGAAATTCGCATGAACGTGGACGACATGGTGGCCGCGATGGCGGCAAAGACAGTGGACGCCATGGTCAATGTCGAGCCCTATAACGCGATTGCAGAAGCCGACAGGCTCGCTATCACCATTTCCGAATTCGACCAGTTCGACAGGTTGCCAGTGTTCATGGCGGCAACACCCGAATTCGTCGCCAAAAGCCCAGACACTGTGGTCGCTTATCTGAAGGCCTGGATCCAGGTCGCCAACGATTTCAAAAGCGAACCGAAAAAGGTCGCCGACACAATCTATTCGTTTTACGAGTCGAAAGGTTACAAGATGTCAAAGGACACTTTCACCAAGGCGCTGGCGCGCGTCGAGGTGCAGCCAGGTTGGCCTGCTGATCTTGTTCCCTACATGCAGCAACAGGCCGAAATCCTGCTGAAGGAAAACAAGATCAAGGCAATCCCCGACTGGAGCAAGGCGCTGCGCACCGAATTCCTCAAGCAAGCGGGCGCCTGAACCCGGTGACGCACTAAAGCGCCTGTTGTATTAAAGGTCGGCGCCTTCCGCGCCGGCCTTTCTGCAAAGCCAAGCCACAGAGACGCAAATGTCTACAGCCACTAATCCGCTCAACAGAAGCGCTGAGCCCACCACTTGGAATTTCAAGCTGCTCGCGCAAAACGATCTCGGCGGCTTCGGCGGCATGGGCGAAGGCATGTCGGTGCAAATCGCCAAAGACGGCCGGCGTATCATCTGGCTGGCGCACGAAAGTGCCCCGAAAAATTTCACCGCGGTAGACGTCTCAGACCCGCGCCAGCCGAAAGTCGTGGTGCAGACCGATCTGCCCAAGCCTTACATGCGATCCAACTCGCTGGAGCTTTCCGGCAACATCATGGCCGTCGCCTACCAGACGCAAAAGGTGAACCAGCAGCCGGCCGGACTGGAGCTTTTCGACGTATCGGTGCCGGAAAAGCCACGCTCGATCTCATTCCTCGATTGCTCGGGCGCGACATCGCGTGGCGTACATCAATTATGGTTTTGCGACGGCGAATACGTGCATATGGCGGCGGGCGCAGCCGACTTTGTGCCCAGCCATCCGCTCGACGATCAATTCTATCGCTGTATCGACGTGCGCAATCCTTCGAAGCCAATCGAGGTCGGCCGGTGGTGGATGCCGGGCACCAAGAAAGGCGAGACGCCGTTGCCGCGCCACAAGCTCGACAAAGGATATCGCGCGCATAACACCAACGTCTACAGGCAGCGCGGTGACCGTCTCTACCTCTGTTACATCGATGGTGGAATGTTCGTGATGGACATTGCCAACAAGTCGAAGCCGAAGCCGATTTCGCACTGGACCAACTCGCCACCTTATACCGGCTTCATGCACACAGCTGTGCCACTGTTCGACCGTGGTCTGCTGATCGTCACCGACGAGTCAACCGAGAACAAGGCCGAGGATTGGCCGAAACTAGTGTGGATTGTGGACGCTCGCGACGAGAAAAATCTCGTATCGATCGCCACCTGCCCGCTGCCGCCGGTTGATGCTTTCGCCAACCGCGGTGGCCGCTTCGGTGCGCACAATATTCATGAGAACCCGCCGGTGCCGACGGCCTGGAAATCGGACCAGATCGTGATCGGCACCTTCTTCAACGGCGGGTTGCGCGCTTACGATATTTCCAATCCGTATCAGCCGAAAGAAATTGCCACCTTTGTTCCCCCGCCGCCGAAAGGCACGCCCGCTGGCGCGGTTCAACTCAATGACGTATTCGTGGACGAGCGCGGCATCGTTTATACGGTCGATCGCCACACCGGCGGGCTGTACACACTGGAGATGGATTTCTGATTGTTCGCCGCAATCAAGGCCCTCACCTGATTATCCACGGTCGCGTCCGGCGATTTCAGCCTGCCAGGGCGCGACCTTCCGCTCGACAAAACCGATCAGCCAGTTCAGCCCGATGGCCATAACCATCAGAATGATAATGGGGACGAACATGGTAGCGGTGTCGAAATTGTTAGCGGAATTAATGATCACTGCGCCGAGCCCGGAAATCGTTGTGAAAAATTCCGCGATCACCATGGCTACGACCGCGCGCCCGACGGCAAGGCGAATCCCGGCCATGATGTAAGGCAGCGTCGCCGGCAGAACAATACGCCGCAGGATCACAATGTCAGGTGCGACGAAAGACTTTCCCACTTCGATCAGTGTTTTTGGGACGGCGACAACGCCGAGCCAGGTGTTGATGCAAATTGGAAACAACGCCATCAGAAACACGACCGCGACCTTGACCGCGAAGCCCAGGCCGAGCCACAAGATCAGCAACGGCACTAGCGCAACCAACGGCATGGCGTAACCGGCGGTAATGTAGATGCCAAGTGCGGCTTCCGCGACGCGAAAACCGCCAATCAACAATCCGAGCGGCACGCCGATCAAGATCGCGAGCGCATAGCCCAGCAGGAACGGTCGCAAGGATTCGTAAAGCGCCGTCCACAATTGTCCTGTGGCCGCCAGGTCCCAAAAGGCCACCGCTATTGCGGATGGGTACGAGCCGAAGACTGGATTCACCCGGCGGCCAAATATTTCCCACAAGAGCAGGGCGACTACGATCGAAGCAAGTGTGACCACCCAGCGAGGCAGTGGCTTGTGCTCGGCAGGCTCGATCGCGGGCGCGGCAGTTGCTTTATTGCTATCCGCGACGTCGACCATCAGTGTACCGTTGTGTCCTCATGTATTGCACACCATACCTTGTAACGTGTTTCGGCGAATTCGGGCGTGCCGCGCACGACGCCAAGATCGGGGCGTGGGCGCTTGAGCGGCACTTCCATGATTTCCTGCACGCGGCCATTCTTCATGACCACGATGCGGTCGGCGATCAGTGCCGCTTCGTCTAGGTCATGGGTGACAAACAGAATCGTCTTCCCCGTACGCGCGTGGATATCCAGCAGTTCGCCCTGAAGTGACTCGCGCGTCTGCGCGTCGAGAGCGCTGAATGGTTCGTCCATCAGCAAGACCTTGGGATCGATGGCGAGCGCGCGAGCGATGCCAACGCGCTGCTTCATGCCGCCAGAAAGCTGGTGCGGACGCCGGTTCTGTGAATCCATCAGACCTACGAGATGCAGATATTTTTCCGCTGTCTCGCGCAGCCGCGCGCCGCGAATGCCCTTCATTTCAAGTCCAAACATCACGTTCTGCAAAGCGGAGAGCCAGGGTAGCAATTCGGCATGCTGGAACACCATGCCTCGGTCATGCCCGCATCCGTTGACCTCGCGCCCATCCACTGTCACTCTGCCGCCGCTCGAGGGGTCGAGACCCATTGCGACCCGCAGCGCCGTGGTTTTGCCGCAGCCGGATGGACCGATGAGCGCGACGATCTCGCCATCCTTGACCGTGAAGTTGACGTGATCGAGGGCCTGAACATGATGGACCTCGCCATCCACGCGCAGCGAAAAACGCTTGGATACGTCGAGGAAAGTCACCTCACCCATTCAATTCTCCAAATTCAAAGCGTGCGTCAGTGGCCGATGACCTTGAGCGCTTTCTCACGGTATTCCGGCGCGGTGACCGCGCTCAGATCGAGCGGGGCTTTCAGCCTGCCCGCCTTCACCATCTGATCCTGAATCCATTTGATCTTATCCGCCGGCAATGGCAGCGTCGGATCGAAGGCATGGTGCTGAACAGCATCGTCATACACGAAGGCGGGGCGCGGATCGTCGGGCCTGGAGTGAATGAGCTCACGAGTCAGCGCGATGGCCTCGTCCCGGTGCGAGAGTGCGTAGCGCAAAGCGCTCATTTCGGCGGCGAGAAACTTCACGGCATCGTCGCCTCGCTCGGCCAACTTCTTTGCGGTGGAAACCATGCAGACACGCAGGAAATTTGGTACAGCGTCGCGCCCGGCGACCAGCAGATGAATGGTCTTTGGCGCGACCGGCTGATATTCATTCGAAACCACCGCTGCGTCGACAATGCCGCCGATTAGCGCTTGATAACGGTCGTTATCGCCGCCGATTGCTGCGAGTCTGACCTCGGTATCCGCGACGCCAAATTTCGCGAGCGCAGATCGCGCCAACATATCGGGCATGGAATTTGGAGCAGACACCGCGATCTGCTTGCCTCTGAGGTCCTGAACCTTCGCGATCTTCTCGTTTGCGTAGATTCCATGTGGCACCACGATCCAGTGACAGCCGAGCAGCTTGACATCGCCGCCCTTGGCGTCGGCCGCGAAGACGCCTTGGGGTCCGCCTTCGAAGCTGTCGAGCTCGCCGGCGAGCAGCGCCTTCAAGGCGAGTTGGTCATCCTTGAACTGCAAAATTTCAACTTTTAGACCTTGCTTCTTTGCGAAGTCACGCGTCGACACCATCATGAATATGCCGGCGTCGGCCTTGGCGTTGATCAGACCGTGTTTCCAGATCTTCTCCTGCGCGCCGGCCGGAACTGTGAGAACGCAAACGAGCGCGGCGAAAACGACTGTGCCAATAGCGACCCTCTCGGCGACGACGCTGCGCATTCGAAGTTCCTCCCTGAATTCGAGTTCCTTGCGGCCTCTGATCGGGCCATTAATTCCTGCGATCCTAACATCATTTATCGCTGCGGGCGTTCCAATGCGCAGTTTGGGGGGACTAGCCTCTGGTCCGCAAGCGTCGGCAAAACACGCGCCTTCGATGGAACGGTCCGCCATAAGCGGCCGGCACCGTCGATCCGCCCAGTAGCAGTGGCTAGCGCAAACGCCATATTCAATGCGACCGGCGTGCGCATCCACCGCGTGCCGTTCTCGCCAAATCGGGCGAAGTTAGCGCTGTTGTAGAGTCTGCATTGAATTGACTCTCTCACCCTCGAGGGAGAGGGAGAATGCGCGTGCTTATCTAAACAGGCGCCAGCCGCTTGATGCTGTCTCGCGCCGCCTTGATGATCTCGGGCACTGCAGCATCATTGCCGGGCGCCATGAAGTGGACGCCAGCAACGTGTGGCATGTCCGTCAATTCGTGCACCATGTCGATGCAAATGCGGCGACCTTCCGCCGCGGGATCGCTAGAGCGCTCCATGCGCTCAATAAGAGCATCGGGAATCACGGAGCCAAACAGTTTCTCCTTGATCCAGCGCGCTGATTTGGCGGAACGAAACGGCACAATCCCGATCAGGACGGACAGCCTTTCGGTCACGCCGGACTCGGCGAGCCGCGCCATGTAGCGGCGCACCACACCGGTATCCATGCAGAATTGCGTCTGCACAAATTGTGCACCGGCGGCGACCTTGGCTTGCAACCCGGCGGGCCGCCAGTTGGGGGGCGGATCGATCGGATTGTCTGCGCTACCGAGAAAAAAATCGATGCGACCGCTTACCTTGCGGCCACTAGGCAACTCGCCGGTGTCGCGTAGCCGGCGCGCGGTGGCGAGAAGCGAGCGTGGCTCGAGGTCAAATACCGGCTTGGCACTTGGCTGATCGCCGGTGCTCGGATCGTCTCCGCGAAGCATTAGCAGGTTACGAACGCCCGAAGCCCCGGCGCTGAGAAGATCGCTCTGCAATGCGATACGGTTCCGGTCCCGGCAGGTTAGTTGCAGAATTGGCTCGATGCCTTGCTCCACGAGCCACGTAGCGGCAGTGACGGCGCCGAGGTGAGGCCGTGCACCAGCGCCGTCAGTGATATTGACGGCATCGACAAGACCCTTCAACGGCAGCGCTTTGGCCATTAGCTCGCCACGGTCGACGGACACTGGCGGCGTCACTTCTGCTGTGATCACAAAACGCCTGGCGCACAATTTGTCCTGAAGAGTGAAGGTCATCTAATCCAAGTCGCAAAATCCAGTAGACGTTGCAAGGGCAACAATGAGAAAAGTGGTGCTTGCGCCGATGCCACGCAACCTCTGGGCATGATGTTTCAACTGGCGAAATCAATCGATGATGCGATCGCGCTGATTGGCGATGGTTGCACGTTGGTAGTGCCACGCGAAGTTTCCGGCGTGCCGATGGCAGCGACGCGGGCTCTCATAAAACGCGGTGTGAAGCGGTTGCATCTTGTCGCCTTGCCAACGTCGAGTCTTCAAGCCGACCTGCTGATCGGGGCCGGCTGCGTCGAAACATTGGAAACGAGCGCAGTCAGTCTCGGTGAGTTCGGCCTAGCGCCACGTTTCACCGCGGCAGTCACATCGGGCACCATTAAATTGAAAGATGCGACCTGCCCGGCTTTGCATGCGGCCTTGCAGGCATCCGAAAAAGGCGTGCCCTTCATGCCGCTACGTGGGTTGATCGGTTCGGATGTGCTGAAGTATCGCGACGACTGGAAGGTGATCGACAGCCCGTTCGGTGACAACGATCAGATCGTGCTGCTACCGGCGATCAAGCCCGATGTGGCGCTGATGCACGCGCCGATGGCCGATCGCTTCGGCAACGTCTGGATTGGACGTCAACGAGAGTTGGCCACCATGGCGCACGCAGCAGACAAAACGATCGCAACCGTGGAAAAAATCCATGACGGAAATTTACTTGATGATTCCACGCTCGCCGCCGGCACGCTGCCAGGTTTCTATGTGGAAGCGGTGGCGGTGGCCGAGCGTGGCGCGTGGCCGCTCGGGCTGCCGGACTTTTATGCAGCCGACGCCGAGCATCTTGCCGAATACGCTCACATGGCGGCGACGTCAGACGGCTTTCAGGACTATCTAAAGCGGTATGTGTATGAACGTCGTGCCGCGTGAGCAAAATTTTCGCGACGAGGAACTGCTCGCCGACGTAATCGCGCGGCAGATCGGGAACGTCAGTCATGTGGCCGTTGGGAATGCCTCGCCAATTCCGGCAACCGCAGCGCTGCTCGCACGCGAACGCGGGAGAGGCCGCCCATATGTATCGCTGCTGCAAAGCCGGAAACATAATTTTTTCACCGACGGGGCGCGTGAATTGTTCGATTGCGCAGGCCAGGGTCGCATCGATGTTTTCTTTCTCTCGGGCGGACAAATAGATGGTTATGGCAATGTCAATCTTGTGAGCACAGGCGACTACCGGCATCCGAAAGTGCGTTTCCCCGGCTCGTTCGGCTCCGCCTACCTCTACTACGTGGTGCCGAAGGTAATCCTTTTCCGCACCGAACACTCACGCCGCACGTTGGTGCCGAAGGTTGATTTCATCAGCGCGCCTGGCACAAGCAAAACCAACATTTATCGCCCGGGTGGGCCGATCGCATTGGTGACCAATCGGTGTCTATTCAGCTTTACAAACGGGCGCTTTGCACTGACGAGCGTGCATCCGGGACATACGATCGAAGAAATTTTCGAAAATACGGGATTCGATTTCGAAAGGCCGGACACTGTGCCGGAAACTCCGGCGCCAACATCCGAGACGCTCACGCTCATGCGCGAGGTCGTTGCACCGCAATTGGCCGAGGTTTATCCGCAATTCGCCGCACAGATCTTCGGTGTGCCTAACGCTGCTTTCGCGCGCTGAAATACTACGGCCCTTTCGGCCGCTACATACGTGGGCTAGTCTCCCGTCCGCGCGGCCGACCGGCCGCAAGCATCTCAAGAGACGGAAGGAAGACTTCTGGTGAAAACGGTTGAAGCCGCGGTGATAGGTGTCGGGTGGGTCGGAGGGACGCGTGCGGATACGCTGGCGCGTAGCGCACTCGTGGACAAATTACACCTGTGTGACATCAAGCCAGACCGTCTGGCCGAGGTTACGGCCCTCTATAAGCCCGCGACCGCGACGCTCGACTACGACGATATCATCAAGAATCCGAACATCTCGGTCGTCTATATCTCCACGACGCCGGAATCGAATCACCATCCAATCTGTCGAGACTGTCTGAAATCCGGCAAGAACGTAATGCTGGAGAAGCCGATCGCGCTGGAATTATGGGAAGCCGACGAGCTGATCCAGCTTGCCCGACGAAATAATCTGAAATTCACCATCGGCTATTCGCAGCGCTTCAACCCAAAAATTGCCTATGCAAAGAAGAAGATCGTTGACGGCACGCTCGGCAAGGTCGTCTCTGTGCTCGTGAGCCGCCATCTCTCGCGAAGCCTCGGGAAAAAGATCGCCAGCCGCGTTCGGCTTTCTCCAGTCGTCATGGAATCGACGCACGATCTCGATTTCGTGCTTTGGCTTCTGGAGCCGGCAAAGCCCGCACGCGTCTATTCACAGGGCGCTTACGGTTACATGAAGCCGATCAACGGCTCCCACGACGTGATGTTCACGACCGTTACCATGGACAACGGCGTGGCGGTGATGATCGGCGGCGGTTGGAATCTGCCGCCGAGCTATCCAAACTATTGCGCGACTTGGATCGAAATTACCGGCACCGAAGGCGCGCTGTTTCTTGACGATACCCAGCGCGACAACTGGCTCAACACGCAAAAGGACGGTCAGCAGTTCCCGATGTCGACGATGCCAGGGGAATGGGTTGATAATGTTTTCGCCGGCGGCATGGGCCCTGAGACAATCCACTTCTTGGAAGCCTGCATCCGCAACACGCCGGTGATGGTGACGCCGGAAAGCGCACGACGCGTGATGGAAACCTACAGCGCCGCGGATCTTTCCGCCGACCGAAACGAGCCGGTGGACCTGCCACTAACTAATGAAACAATTTCGGCCATTGCCGAGTTCAAGCATAGGTTCCGCGCGGGGGTGAACCAATGAAGAAATCGGCCAAGGGTGTTGGCCTCGCCATTATCGGCGGCGGCCGTGTAGGCTTGTTCCGCGGCGAAGTTGCGGCGCGCCATCCGGCCGTTCAGTGGATCGGGCTCGCCGAAAAGAACCCGAACCGCGCCGGGGAGGTGGGCCCCAAGATCAGCGCGGATTTTGTTACGCAAAGTCACGTTGAGTTGCTCAAGCGGCCCGAGGTGACCGCCGCGATTATATGCACGGACGAGCACCTGCACGTTGATCCGATTAAGGCCGCCATCGAGCGCGGCATTCCAATGCTGATCGAGAAGCCGCTTGCAACCAATCTTGCTGAATCCGAGCGCCTCCTGAAGGCAATCAAGGCGGCAAAATTGGATGCCGTCGTCGGCTACACTCAACGCTTCCGTCGCCGGTGGCTTGCTGCGAAGGAGAAATGCCGTACAGGCGCGCTCGGCGATATTACGATGGTGACTTCACGCGCCTTCATGAATCGTCTGGTGGCAATCGACAATTACAAGCGCACCGACGATCCGGCGACAATCTCGCCGATGGTCATTTCCGGCACGCACGCGCTCGACATTTGCATGTGGTGCCTGGAAGGTAAAGCTGCGGTGGAATGCTACGCGCGTTCGGTCGACAAGGTGCTGGGCCCTTTTTACAAGGGCATCGATGGCACCGCAGGCATGATCAATTTCTCTGACGGCACCATTTATCATCTTAACATCTCCTGGGCTTTGCCGGTGAGCTGGCCGGCAGCGGTGTACTCGCTCGAAGTCGGCATCGTCGGCACCACCGGCGTGCTCACAATCGACGATACGCATCGAGATATCGTGCTTGCGGCTTCGAAGCCGCAGTCTGAGGGTTACAATCCGGACGCCACCCGGCTTGTTGACTTCATTGGCAGTTACCCGCCCGGTGATATGGCACTTGGTGAATTGCGCGGGCCGATGGCGGAGGAAACCGATTCGTGGCTCAACCGCGTGGCGCTAGGCCTGCCTACAGCGGCGGCCACGGTCGAAGAAGCGCATCGGAACCTGATGCTGACGAAAGCTCTCGACCTGTCAGCCAAGCGCAAGCAGTCGGTAAAGCTCCCGCTTGATCCCGACGAGGTGCGCGCCGCTGCGTGAGGACGCTATTGCTGCTGCGGTCGTCTGCGGGCCGGCGCAGGCGCCGCCGCAGCCTCGTTGGTGCTACCGCCACCACCGAATAAGAATCGTTGCGGATTATGCACAAGGTCTGTGATCGCCCGGCCAGCAATATCAATTTGGCGCGTCGCGGTGGCCGTCATCTTGTTGATGCCGATCGTGATACCGTCCGTGCGCTTGTCCAGGTTGTCAATAAGCGATCGAGCCGAGGCCGTTGCTTCCTTGGCGCTGCTCATCGTTTCCTTGGCGTCTTTCACAATCGAATCGACATTGTCACTGTTGCGCGCAAGCGAGGCGCTAAACGTGGCAATATCCGTAACCGCTCGATGTAGTGCCTCCTGATTCGCGGCGATCACTTCTTCCGCTTTGTTCAGCACGTCGCGCGCAGCCTGCATCATGTCCTGGCTGGCGCTCGGATCGGCCCTCAAGGTGGGCGGCTCGCCCTCTTCTCTTTCGATCAATGGCGTGGTCGCCGAGACACCCTTGAGAGACACGGCGGCGACCCCGGTTAGCCCGGCAAATTCGAGGCCCACACGTGTATCGGAGCGAATCGGCGTCGACTTGTTGACCGCCAGCATTGCAATGACCTGAGAGGGCTTATCGGGGTCGAGCCTCAGACTGGTGACCTCGCCAACGCGAATGCCATTGAACAGCACGTTACCGCCCACCTGCAGTCCCGACACCGAACTGTCGAAGATCACCCGGTAGGCGACAGCCTGCTTCTTACCGGAGGAATGATGCAGCCAGAAGATGAAGCCAAATGCGCCCGCGACCACGGCGAACGTGAACAACCCGATCAGGGCGTAGTGCGCTGTTCTCTCCATCACTCCACTCCGTCAGTTCCTGGCCGCAGTTTTCGGACCTGCTCTGGCGCGTACGCCGTGGAAATAGGCCTTCACCCATGGGTGCTGCGATGCCAGCATCGTAGCCATGGTACCGGCTTCAATGATCTTGCCCTCGCCGAGAACAGCGATCCTGTCGCAGATCGTATGCAAGCTGTCGAGGTCATGGGTTACCATAAAAACCGCCATCGACGAAACTTGTTGTAAGGTCAGGATCAACTGGTCGAAATCGCATGCACTTATTGGATCCAGCCCCGAAGTTGGCTCGTCCAGGAAGAGAATTTCAGGGTCCAGCGCTAGTGCCCGCGCGAGCGCCACGCGCTTGATCATCCCGCCTGAAAGTTCCGAAGGGTATTTTCGGTAAACATCCGGCTTCAAACCCACCATTTCCAGTTTGGTAATGGCTATTTCGGTCATCAGGCGATCCGAAACATCGAGATATTCGCGAATTGGAAACTCGACGTTTTCGCCCACGGTCAGTGACGAGAACAAAGCTCCCTGCTGGAACAAGATTCCCCAGCGCCGCTCGATCTCCTGGCGCTGCATCTCGCCTGCTTCATCAAGATTGACGCCGAAAACGTCGATACGGCCTTGCTGCTTGGGCAGCAGGCCGACGATTGTGCGTGTAAGCACCGATTTGCCCGCGCCCGACGCACCGACAAAGCCCAGAATCTCGCCGCGATAGACATCGAGCGTGACGCCATTGAGAATCCGGTTGCCTTTAAGATCGACAACCAGGTCGCGCACCTGGATAACGGGATCTTTTGCCATGTCACATCCCGATCGAGGCGAAAAACATGGCGAAAATACCGTCGAGCACGATGACCAAAAAAATGGATTTAACTACCGAATTGGTAGTTTTCTCGCCCAGTGACTCTGCGCTGCCCTGCACCTGCAGCCCTTCGACACAGGCGACAATGCCGATCACGAGCGCCATGAA
>DATFXJ010000058.1:0-9714 GCA_035315965.1 Pseudolabrys sp. | reverse complement strand
CAGCCCCAACACATGGAGTGTCTCGATGATCAAAGTTAGTGCTTTCCGCTGGGTCCCACCTTTCGCGCGCGGCCTGGTTCGCGACCTTCGCGTTCGATGGGCGCTGGAAGAGGCCGGTCTGCCTTACCAGGCACGACTGATCGGCCCGGACGATCAGAAGTCAAAAAGCTACCGCGCGATGCAGCCATTCGGGCAGGTGCCGGCCTTCGAGAACGACAATCTCGTCCTGTTCGAATCCGGAGCCATTCTGTTGCACATTGCCGAGCAGTCGGACGTCCTGATGCCGTCCGATCCGAAGGCCCGTGCTCGGACGACCGCATGGATGTTCGCCGCGCTGAATTCGGTCGAACCACCTATTCAGAACCTGACGGCGATCGACTTGTTTCACGCGGACCAAGAATGGGCCAAGCAACGCCGGCCAGCGGCACTCGAGCTCGCGCGAACGCGTCTGACGGGCCTATCCGATTGGCTGGACGGCCGCGACTACCTGGAGGATTACTTCACCGTCCCCGATCTTCTGATGACGACTGTGCTGAGAATTCCACGCCAAACTGATCTGATCGCGAAAATGCCGACGCTCGAAGCCTATCGCCTGCGCTGCGAAGCACGGCCTGCGTTCAAGAAGGCATTGGCGGCGCAAATGGCGGATTTCACCGACGAGGCCTCGGCGGCGTAGCCGTCTAGCGCGTGGGAACCGGCTTCTCGCCGCGATAGTCGTAGAAACCGCGTTGGGTTTTGCGGCCGAGCCAGCCGGCTTCGACGTACTTCACCAAAAGCGGACATGGCCGATACTTTGAATCGGCCAGTCCCTCGTGAAGCACCTGCATGACCGACAGGCAGGTGTCGAGACCGATGAAATCGGCAAGCTCGAGCGGCCCCATGGGATGATGCGCGCCCAGCCGCATGGCGGTGTCGATTGCCTCGACGTTTCCTACGCCCTCATAAAGCGTATATATCGCTTCATTGATCATCGGCAGCAGAATGCGATTGACGATGAATGCCGGGAAGTCCTCCGACACCGCAATCGTCTTGCCGAGCTTCATGACAAACGCTTTGCTCGATTCGAAGGTCGCATCATCGGTCGCAATGCCGCGGATCAACTCGACCAATTCCATGAGCGGCACAGGATTCATGAAGTGAATGCCGATGAAGCGCTCCGGACGATCGGTCGACGAGGCCAATCGGGTAATTGAAATTGAGGAGGTGTTCGTCGCGAGAATGGCTTCGGGTTTCAGCGACGCGCATACGTCGGAAAAGATCTTGCGTTTGACCTCTTCTTTTTCGGTTGCGGTCTCGATCACCAGATCGCACTCCGCAAGCGCGTCGTACTTTTCCGCCGGCTTGATGAGCGCCAGCGCGCCCTTGCGAGCATCCTCGGTGATCGATTTTTTGCCGACCTGGCGGGCCATATTACCGTTGATCGTCGCCATTCCGGCCTTGATGCGATCAGCCGATACATCGTTCAGCAGAACTGTATATCCGGCCAGCGCGCAGACATGGGCGATACCGTTGCCCATCTGGCCGGCGCCGATCACTCCGACAGTTTGAATTTTGACCGCCATGTTCTCGTCCGATCGATGCGAAGTCTCGGCTCTTTGCTTCGGTTTCGGTTAGAGTTTGTCACTTCCCGGTAATTTTACGACGTAGGGCCACATGATGCCATTGGCGAAACAGAAATTTGCAATCGTAGTCAACGCTTGACCTTGTCCAGTTCCGCGGACAGCTCCGGCAGCGCCTGATAGAGATCGGCCACCAGGCCGTAGTCGGCGACCTGGAAGATAGGCGCCTCCTCGTCCTTATTGATAGCAACAATCACCTTGGAGTCTTTCATCCCGGCGAGATGCTGAATCGCGCCGGAAATTCCGACGGCGATATATAGCTCCGGTGCTACGACCTTGCCGGTCTGGCCCACCTGCCAGTCGTTGGGCGCATAACCCGCGTCGACCGCAGCGCGCGAGGCGCCAACCGCCGCACCAAGCCTATCGGCAACCGGTTCGATGAATTTCGAAAAGTTCTCGCGGCTCTGCAAAGCGCGGCCGCCGGAGATGATAATTTTCGCCGAAGTCAGCTCGGGCCGGTCTGATTTCGACAGCTGCTCCCCGACGAAAGATGAAAGAGCCGGGTCGGCTGCAGCCGTGATAATTTCCACGCTCGCCGATCCTCCCGCATCCGCCGCCTGGAAGGTCGATGTTCGCACGGTGATAACCTTCTTCGCCTCAGACGACTTTACGGTTTGAATGGCATTGCCGGCATAGATCGGACGCTCGAATGTATCCGGTGAGACAACCTTCGTGATATCGGAAATTTGCATGACGTCGAGCAAGGCGGCAACGCGTGGCATCACGTTCTTGCCAGTCGTCGTTGCCGGCGCAACGATGGCATCGTAGCTTCCGGCAAGGGAAAAGATAAGGGCGGCGAATGGCTCTGCTAGGTTATGCTCGTAAGGCGCGGCGTCCGCCAGCAATACTTTTGTTACGCCGTCGAGCCTGGCGGCAGCGTCGGCTACGGCCTTGCAATCCTTGCCGGCGATCAGCACGTGAACCTCAGCACCGATCCCTTTGGCGGCTGTGAGAGCCTTGTTAGTGGCGTCCTTGAGTGTTTTATTGTCGTGCTCAGCGACGAGAAGTGTGGCGGCCATCTAGAGCACCCCCACCTCGTCTTTGAGCTTGCTGACCAGCTCGGCCGCCGATCCAACTTTTACCCCTGACTTGCGTCCCATCGGATCGGCTGTTTTCAGCACCTGCAGCCGCGGTTTAACATCCACGCCATAAGCATCCGGGACTTTTTCCTCGATCGGCTTTTTCTTCGCCTTCATGATGTTCGGCAGCGAGGCGTAACGCGGCTCGTTGAGACGCAGATCGGTTGTGATGATCGCAGGCATTGTCAGTTTGACCGTCTGCAAACCGCCATCGACTTCACGCGTCACGTCGATCGCGTCACCTTCGATCACAAGTTTCGATGCGAAGGTACCCTGCGCCCAGTTCAACAGAGCCGCCAGCATCTGTCCGGTCTGATTGCAGTCGTCATCGATTGCCTGTTTGCCCATGATGACCAAGCCAGGCTTTTCTGCTTGGACGATCGCCTTAAGGATCTTCGCCACCGCCAAGGGCTCAACCACACCATCTGTCTTCACCAAGATGCCGCGGTCGGCGCCCATAGCGAGCGCAGTCCGGATTGTCTCGGATGCCTGAGCCGGGCCGATGGAGACCACCACGATCTCCGTCGCCTTACCGCCCTCTTTCAGACGGATCGCCTCCTCGACCGCGATCTCGTCGAAAGGATTCATCGACATCTTGATGTTGGCAAGTTCGACGCCGGAACCGTCCGGCTTGACGCGGATCTTAACGTTGAAATCGACCACCCGTTTCACGGGTACCAGAATCTTCATGATCCCCCATCCGGATGGGAATTTGAGGAAAGCGGGCGGAAGCTAAAGGCCGCGCCGTTGGCCTGTCAACGTTTATGCTGCGCCGCACATGAAGATTAGCGATTCTGGCCGGGCGCCCACAGCACATCGGCCGCGCCCTTATCGTTGGCATAACGGCCAGCAACGAAGAGATAATCCGAGAGCCGATTGACGTACTTGAGCGAAGGCTCCGAGACGCTCCCATCCGCTTTGTCCTTAAGTTCGACCATGACCCGTTCGGCACGCCGGCAAACGGTCCGGGCCAGATGCAAATAGGCAGAAACAGGACGACCGCCCGGCAAGATAAACGACTTCAGGGGCGCGAGCTCAGTATTGAGACGGTCGATTTCGCCTTCCAGCCAAGCGACCTGGGCATCGGTCACGGTCAGCCTTGCGCCGCCAGGCCCCTTTTCGGCCAAGCACAGATCGGCTTCGACATCGAAAAGATCGTTTTGGATTCGGCCGAGCGCGGCGTCGAGCGCCTTGTCGCCAGCGGTGTGCAAACGCACCAGGCCGATCACGGCATTGACTTCGTCGACAGTGCCATAGGCTTCAACTCTGAGGTCGTATTTCTTGCGCCGGGCGCCTGTTCCAAGCGAGGTCGTCCCGTCATCGCCAGTCCGAGTGTAAATACGGTTCAGCACAACCATGTCGTCCTCGCTCAGCCTTTCTCTCCGTTGGGGATTCGGGGTATCTTTATCTTATCCGGTTTCGCGACTCAAAAGATGGTGACGTTCATGCGTATTCTAACGATTGCAATTGCTGGCACATTTCTGGTGCTGCCGGCCACTGTCCCCGCGCAAGCTTGCGGAGCCGAGAGCCAGCACTCCGCTAAAGCTGCGACCGCCGACTACTCCGCCGCCAAGAAGAAAAAGACCAAAAAGCAGAAGGAAAAGGTGGAGTATATGCGCGCAGCTCCGATGAAGTGAGGCAGCGGTTTTCGTTTCCTGATCTATCGACCCATCGCCCAGATTGTTGCCATGATTACGATGATGGCAACGAACTGAAGAAGTACGCGAAGCCGCATCAACTTCTGCGAGCGGTTCGGCGAGCCGCCGCGCATCATGTTTATCAGGCCGAGCAGCAGCACGATCGCCACGGCGACGACAGCGGCCGGGACCAAATAATGCGACATAAATTCCGACATAGGTTGTGCCTTCTAACACCGGCTCCCGTTTCCGCCCAGACACACGAACTGTCTTCAAGCGCTTACTGAGTCTCGCCTAGTAGTTGTATTGCCATTTAGACCTCGCTGCGACGTCCGCTTCTGCCCTTTGTAAATCCCCCTGGGGACCATCGATGTCCGCTATTTGCCCCTAGCAGACATTTCACTCACGTCGCCCAAGTCCGCCGTGGTGCGCAGTCAAATTGCTCGCCATACGCGAGGAAACTTTGCGGGACGAAATGAGGAAATTTCGGGAATCGCGTCAGTTGCGCGTTGCGCTACCCGCTCATCCAAGCAGCAACGCCAGCAATCCGCAAAGCGTCACGCCGCCGAGGAGCATTGACCATTCTGAAGGCTTCAGGGCAAACAGCCTTCCTTCGCTCACTACGTACGCCAGCATCGCAGATACCCGCTGTTGAATCGTTGCGTGGGTCACACCATAGCCATTACCTGCAGTGACGGCTGTAGCGCCGAGGGCACAGAAGAAATGATTCTGGCTGGCGAATAGGTTTGTTATAGCTCTTTATTTGGCGCCCAATGCGGCGGTAACAGCCAAAAAGAAGCGAGGGTCGCGTTAGCAACCCCCGCCTCCTTATCACCGCGCAGCGAAAGCCAGTTAAGGTTTCGCCGTTTGGCGTCCCTTCGAACGAATAAGCCGTCGTTCACGGGAGCATCGGCCCACCAATGGCGTTCTAGAAACGCCGCAAGCGACCTGTATATGCCTTCTCGGAGCCCGCAGTTGGCACAGCGGTCATCCCAGTATACAGGAGCAGATATCCCATCTGGAGAGCTAGCAAAGGCTTTGCTTGAGCCCCAAGCTGAGACCCACCGTCTCAAATAGTGAGCCGACTTTTGATCGGTGTCGAGCAACCGAAAGCAGTCGCTGTTGCGAATCTTTTCGATTGTTGCTGTTGGGGCACATACCCGATAGGCCCGCGTAAAATCGGGAGCTACGCGCCCTTAGTACACGCCCTACGTAGAAGACACGGCCGAAAGCGTTCCGTCCGATTGGGAGCATAGCTCATCAAATAACCGGCTGCGATTACCATCACGAATGGAGGTTTAGCAGCGATATTGACGCTTGTTATTGTTGGGTTTGCTTCCGGTAGAGCTTTGAAAGGCTTCGGGATGCCGATCGTTTGCGATGTCTTGAGGGCCACTGCGCGTTCGGGCTCAATCGCACTGCTTAGCCAAAATAACAATCCGGCAAGCACCGATCCCACAATCATAAAGTACGACAAAATTGGCATTCGCATCTCCTCGGACGCCATACACTGCACCGGCGTTGGCGATACGGGCTAAGTTTGGATACGCTCTGTTGTACACGGGTGAGTGCTCATTATCGAAAAGTAGGTTTAAGACCGGAGCGATGGCCTTCTTCTGGCGACGCTCAATTACCGCCTGCCGGTGCTCGATTTGACGTCTTCGCAACGCGGAAATTAGCGAAGAACGCTGCAAGTTCGATAATTTCCAATTTCGCCTAGCTTGAATAAAGGCTGGCTGCCATCGTGGCGTTGGTCGTTAATCAATCGGAAATGACTGCGGAGCATTGTTCGGTGTCTGGGGTGACTTAGACGGGGTCTCTCATGACAGCCATTAATTTCACAAATGCGCGGCTTCACGAGTGCTATGCCCTGGAAATCGATGGAAAAATAAGATCAGAGCATCAAACCTTCGTAGAAGCGCTAAAAGCTGGCTTCGAAATCAAGCAAAAATTTCCGCACAGTCAGATCAAAGTACACGAGACAAACGAAAGGATTTAGGCGCACTGCGATCAGAATGCTGCGAGCAACCGCCGCCAGCACTCGAGCACGTGTTGCACGCGAGAAATTTGTATCCAGCAACGCACACGCTTAAGCCCCCATCCGATCGCGAGTTTGGACACTCTTGGCAAGTAAAAAAAATCCTCGTGTATAGGCTACCGGAATCTCCGCACCAAACGGAAGCTTGGCTGCTGCTTCTCGCTGACAGCGTAGCGTGCGGCGTGATTTGCGCGCCATTACGCTGGAGAAAGGCAGAGCATGGACTCGATGAAGCCTCGCGGCGGGCACCAGCAGTCGTTACCCGAACTTGCGCATCCTCTGTCCGGCTTAGTAAGGCCTGGCGAGGTGACTCAAATCTTGGACTAGAGATAACGTCTCAAATCCGCGGCAGCTTCCTCCGGCCGTCGCTTTAGATTGAACGGCGCGACAAAACGCCCTTGCTTGTCCATCAGGTAGACCAAGGCAGTATGATCCATGTTGTAGTCGCCATTCTCTGTCGAAATTTTTTTTGCGTAAACGCGGTAGGCCTTTTCGGCGGCATCGATTGCGGCACGATCACCGGTGGCCCCGCGCAAATGCGGATCGAAGCTAGACAAATAGTCTTTCATGACGGCAGGGGTGTCGCGCTCCGGGTCTACCGTGACGAACAGGGCGCCGGCGCGGTTTGCATCCTTGCCGAGCGCCCGCATGACCTCAGACACATCGAACAGCGTAGTCGGACAGATGTCCGGGCAATGCGTATAGCCGAAGAACACGAGGAAAGGTCTTCCTTTGAGATCTGCATCAGTGATCGTATTGCCGTTCTCGTCGATCAACCTGAAAGGACCGCCAATCACCGATAACGCGCCCCCGCCGCCGCCAAAGTTCCCGGTTGCATAAAGAAACACGCCCGCGAAAACGACGAGGCCGGTCATAAATGCGGAAAGGATCAGGAGAATCTGCGACGTTCGCGCGGTCATCGGAAGACAGACTTTATCAGAAGCACGCGGCCCAGCCTGCGCGCACCATTTCGAAAAAGACCGCAGTGCCGTAATAAGCCCACAGTCCAACGGTCAGTGCCACTGCCAACAGGACCCCGCCCGCGATCACAGCCATCAAAAGGGGCCTCGCCAGCGCAGCGACGGAATTGATCGCCGGCATTGGTCCCTCCAGAAAATGCGGTCATTGGCTTAGATAAGGTCGATAAGGAACTCAAGCAATGCGGCGCCGCCCCCAGCCGCCTTAGATTAACCATCCTAGCACCAATAAATGTCGGCGTTTTAGTGGTATAGGGGCGTGGTGTTGACTCGATTCGTCAAAGCCGTGATGAATGGACTTACGAAAATGCACACCTACCACGCATGGAGAATCTGATGCGCGCTTTTGCGATCGCTATGGCGATCTCAGTGTCGACGGTCACAATCGCCTGGGCTCAGACCGTGCAGGCTCCCGCGCCAACCCCGCCGGCAACACCGGCCCCCGTAGCCGTGAAATGCGACAATCCCAACGCCCTCGGAGTTTCCCGCATTGTCGAGATCGACACGACTGGCGGACCCGGCTTCGGATTCGAGCATTTCAAGGCTTATGATTTTTTGCGCGATCATGAAATCGTGCTGACTTTCGACGACGGTCCATGGCCTGGACATACGCCGGCTGTGCTCAAAGCATTGGCCGACCAGTGCACTAAAGCCGTGTTCTTTCCGATCGGCAAGCACGCCGGGTGGCATCCCGAAATCATGAAGCTGGTTGCCGAGGCTGGCCATACTGTTGGCACACACACCTGGTCACATAAGGATTTGTCGAAGCTAAACGAACAAGAAGGCAAGGATGAAATTGAAAAGGGCGTTGCCGCTGTCAGCATCGCTCTCGGGAACAAGCCAGTCGGTCCGTTCTTTCGCTTCCCGGCCCTGAAGCATCCGCCCGAGCTTCTGAAATATGTAGGCGAACGCAATCTCGGCGTTTTCTCCACCGACATGGATTCGTTCGACTTCAAAATGCGCAAGCCCGAACAAGTCATCGCCGCGGTCATGAAAAAGCTGGAGAAGCACGGCAAGGGCATTATTCTGATGCACGACTTCCAGCAAGCGACTGCCAAGGCGGCGCCCGACCTGCTCAAGAAACTAAAAGATGGCGGCTATAAAGTCGTGCAGGTCGTCGGCAAGACCCCGGCCGAGCCAATGAAGGAATACACCGACATTGTGCTCAAGGAGATGGGCGGCGGCCTGGAAACGGCGCGTCCAATGTCGAGCGTAATCAAGACCATCGACGGCAACTGATATAACGATCGTTGTTTTTCAGCCGTCCGCGCAATGCTGCGCGGCCGGCTTTTTTTGCCGCATACTCCATGGACCTTGCAAGTGCTAGGGTAGTCCTAGGTAGAATTCGCAGTCAGGGGGTGGCAAATGGGCGTATTGGTCATTGCCTTCGGCGCTCTCGCCGCAATATGGATTCTCGTGTTGTTGGGCTCGCCGTTTTTCGGTCCGCGAGATCAATAGCTGCACAACACATGCCGAAAGCACAAGGCAGAGGGCGCGCGTCCGAGGATTCGTATGAAGGAGCCACGCTGATCAAGCCGAACCTGGCAGAGCTTTCGGACCTTTTGGACGTTCCGCTTGAAAACGACGGTGCTCTCCTGGCTGCATGCCGGGAGCTCACAACGGATGGCAGCGCTGAAGTTGTTGCACTTACGCTGGGCGATCAGCGTGCGCTATCAGGAAGCCATCGCCCGCCGCGAGGCCGGCGAATCCCTGGTCGAGATTGCGCGCTCTTACTATGTGTCCCATCCCATCATTTCGCGGTTGCGCGGGTTGCCTCAGCTATAAATTGCAACTTTTGATAATTTTGGGATTCACCCCCCACAACTTTTGATACCTATAAAGAGCACCCCTTTGAGTTCAGGCGCACGTTACAATGTGCGGCGCGCCGCCGCCGTTGAGTACGATTGGAAGGCCTCGGCGTCTACAACGCAAAGCGTCGTTGTCAGCTCCAGCGCACCTTTCCACGATTTTTCGGCGGCGGTCAGGTTAATTCGACCAAAATCTTGGCACTAATTCAGATGCTTGGTTCTAAAAGTACGTCAATCTGGCGCATGCGCCATTTTGACGTATCCGCCCTCCTCCGACCCTATCGCGCGTATGGCCGAAACGCTGGAGCTTAAAGCGCCAGTTTGGTCGATGGTCAGCCCGTATCGAGCGGTCATCAGTTAATAAGTAGTTATTGCAGATACCCCCCAATCTGACGGGGCACATCATGAACGACCTGGAATGTCCGCTTTACCCCCATGTGTGGACGGCTCCGAGTTGGCAAGGACTTTCTTGAACGTATGCAGCATTGGTCGGTGCAGCCATGTGTTCGGCCTGTTTGCGCGGTTCACATGACCGCTGGCCATAATGCCCTTCGCG
>DATFXJ010000057.1:0-22174 GCA_035315965.1 Pseudolabrys sp. | reverse complement strand
GACTGCGCAGACCTGTATTGAGCCGAAGCCTACCGCTTGCGCGGCGAACCAGATACCCTTTTTTCGGCATCAAAAGCGATCGCGCCGGGATGGCGTATGGTGGCCGCCCTCGCCTCGTCGATCGATCGCGCGCCAATCTGGCCTAATGACGCGCGCAATTCGTCGATATAGAGATTGATCAAGTAGTCCGGTCCGTCATCGCCGAGCGCGGCTACCGCCCACAGAAACGATTTTCCGGCGAACGCCGCGTCAGCGCCAAGCGCGAGTGCGCGCATGATGTCCAGACCGCTGCGCACGCCACTATCCAGCAAGACGGTCGCTCTCTTTCCGACCGCCGCGACGATGGCCGGCAAAACGTCGATCGACGGTGTTAGCGCCTCGATCTGACGTCCGCCGTGGTTCGACACCCAGATGCCGTCGACGCCAAGCATTACCGCCTTCCGGGCATCATCTGGATGCAAAATTCCCTTCACGGCCATCGGGCCTTTCCACGTATCGCGATAGCGCTTGACCTCTTCCCAGGAAAAGGCTCCGCCCATGTGCGCGCGCGCAAAAGCGATGATTTCGTTGGTGCTAGCCCCTTGCGGAGCATAGTCGCCGATGGTGGCGAAGCGCGGATAACCGTGACGCAGCAGCGCTAAGAGCCATCTCGGGCGCACCATCATCTCGAAGATCATACGAAGGTCGGGACGGAATTCGTGAGCGAGCCCCGCGTAGGTTTCGCGCGAGCGAGTGGTGCGCACTGGAACGTCGAGCGTGAGAACAAGCACTTTGGCATCGACGGCCTGTGCGCGCCGCACCAAATCGAAGCCGATTTTGTGGTCATTGTGCCAAAACCGATAGAGCTGGAGCCAGAACACGTCTGGGGCGGCCTCAGCCGCCTGTTCGATGGTGGCGCCGCCGGCAACGCTGAGTGTGTAAGGAACGCGCGCACGTTGCGCCGCCTGTGCCATCAGCAGATCTGCGCCCGGCCACACTAGCGACGGCCCACCCATGGGCGCAACGCCGATCGGCGCCGCATAGCTGCGCCCAAACAGTTTGACATCGACCGGCGGAAGTGTCGGCATGACCCCGTAGCGAGGCACGATTTCGACGGCGTCAAGGGCCGCCCAATTATGGGCGATGCCAACATCGTTTCCGGCACCAGTGTCACAATACTCAAAAGCGAAAAGCGGCACGTTGCTTGGGGCACGCCGGCGCAGCCAGGCGCTGGTCGGAAACCACTTGTGGTGTTTTGCAAAGCTTGGAAGCTGTGCGACAGGAGTAACCGCTGCCCGTTTTGTCGTCATGTCGTGCATCGCGAATTTCCATTTCTTACATTTGCATTATACCAACGCCGAGCGCGTTCGTCCCGATAATCCCGGATTGACGATGGAATGATGTTGACGCATCTCAGAAGTGGCTAAAGGAAGCGCGCTTGAACTTCAGCGCTTCGCCATTCGCGGCGAGGAAACGCGCACCCTCGCCTGTCTTAATCTCGCCGATTTCCGTTACTGCAACATTGGCGGTCTTCGCCGCAGCTTGGAAGCTCGCCGACTTGGCCTCCGGCACTGTGCAGACGATCTCGTAATCGTCGCCCCCGGTAAGTGCGGATTCGAGAACGGTCGACCCCAACGAAATAACCGCTTTCGCTGCTTCCGAAAAAGGTATCCGCCCGACATCGATGTCGGCCGCGACACCGGACGCGCAACACAGCTTTGAGCAATCGCCGACAAGCCCATCGGAGACATCTATGGCCGCCGAGGCGTGCGTCCGCACGGCCTCAGCCAGAGCGTTGCGCGGCTGAGGCAAGAGATAGCGCGATATGAGATGTTGTCTTTGGGGTTCGGTGAGCTTCCATTGCTTTCCTTTGCGCAAGATCACGCCGAGCGCTGCATCGCCAACGGTGCCGCTCACGAACACACGATCGCCCGGTCTGGCGCCGCCTCGCCGCACCATCGTTCCTTCCGGAACGCTCCCGAATATCGCAATCGAAATCGTGATCGGCCCCGGTGTGCGATCAGTGTCGCCACCAAATAGCGGACAGCCGAACAGCACGGAATCACAACGAAGCCCTTGCACAAATTTCTCAAGCCAGTCGTTACCGGTTTCCTTAGGGAGCGCGAGCGACAACAGAAAGCCCAGCGGCCGCGCCCCCTTTGCCGCAAGATCGGATAGGTTTACGCGCAGCGCCTTGCTCGCCACGGTATGCGCAACATCTTCGGGAAAAAAATGCACACCGCCGACAATGGCGTCGGTCTTGAGCACCAGATCGCATCCTGGCGGAGGGGACAGAAATGCGGCGTCATCCGATAGGCCTAGCGCTCCCGGATGGGTCGCAAGCGGCTGAAAGAAACGCGCAATCAGGCGATCTTCAGCCGACATGTTATCGTGCGTGCTCATCGTATCACCCGGCGGCGCGGTCGAATTCGCCGGTTCGCAGGCGTCGCGCGAGTTGGTCGAGTACAGCGTTGACCATGCCGGTCTCGACGCGCTCGACAAAGGCGGCCGCGACGTCGGCATATTCAGCTACGACAACGCGCGCAGGCACATCACCTCGATGGATCAACTCATAGGCGCCAGCGCGTAGAGCCGCACGCAGAATTGCCTCGATACGTTTGAGTGGCCAGCTTTTCGACAACGCTTCGTCGATCAGCGGGTCGAGATCGCGCTGTTCGCGTACCACGCCCGATACGATGTCGCGAAAGAACGCCGCCTCTGCAGGAAGATATTGCGCTCCCTCGACCTCGTGACCCATCCAGTGGTTCTCGAATTCAGCAAGAATTTCATTGAGGCCGGTACCAGCAAGGTCCATTTGGTAAAGTGCCTGCACCGCCGCCAGCCTGGCGGCACCGCGCTTGTTTGCTTTGCGCGCGTCCTTGTCGTCGCGTGCGGGCCCCGCGCTCATCAGTGGCAGACCAAAGTGTGCTTCAGCGCAACCATAGTCAGTGCGGCACGGGCGGCGATGCCGCCTTTGTCGCCCTCTTCGACACGGGCGCGGGAATGCGCTTGCGCCTCATTTTCGACCGTGAGGATACCGTTGCCCACCGCGAACCGCTCTTTCACCGCAAGATCCATCAATGCTCGCGCGGATTCGTTGGCCACGATTTCGAAATGGTGGGTCTCACCGCGAATAACGCAACCAAGCGCCACCACACCGTCATAAGGCGCGCGCCGGCGCCGCGCGGCGTCCATCGCGATCGCAATGGCCGCTGGGATTTCCAGCGTGCCCGGCACGGTCACGCGGTCATAGCGCGCGCCCGCTTTATCCAAAACGCGCGTCGCGCCGCGCAATAGCTCGTCAGAAATGTTGTCATAAAAGCGTGCTTCCACTATCAGCATGTGCAGGCTATTGCGCTTCTTCGATCTGCTTTTGCTTTTTGCCATCGGCCAATTCCTGTTTCAGCGCGGTGGTAGCAAGCGGGCACAGCCTGAACAAGGCTCTACTTCATCTCCGCTAGCCGCGCCGCGTAGCGGGCCATAGTATCGATTTCGAGATTGACATCATCCCCCTTGCGCAATTCACCAAACGTCGTCAGGTGCAAAGTGTGAGGGATAATAAGCACCGAAAATGTGTCACTTTCCACTGCGTTGACGGTAAGTGAGACACCGTCGAGCGCGACGGATCCCTTCGTTGCGATGAAACGCGCAAGCTCGGTCGGCGCGCGCAACACGAAACGGGCCATCTCGGTCATGTCTTCGCGCCCGACTACGGTCGCAAGCCCGTCCACATGGCCGGCGACCAGGTGCCCGCCTAGTTCGTCGCCAAATTTCAACGGACGTTCGAGGTTGACTTTGAATCCATGACGCCAGCGGCCAACGGTGGTGACACGTAGCGTCTCGTCGGCGGCGTCCGCCGCGAACCAGGCACGGCCGTCATCCTCGCCTGCGTCGACCACCGTCAGACAGATGCCCGAACACGCGATCGAGGCACCCTTTACAATCTCGGCACGCGGATAGCCGCATGCAATTGTAATTCGGTGCAGGTTGCCGGCGCTCGATTTAACCGAACGTACTTCGCCGAGGTCGGTGACGATGCCGGTAAACATGATTTAAACGCGCACGAAGCTTTCGATCGTATCGGCGTCGAGTTTTTCGCTACCCACCGTCCTGAGCCGGCTCACCAAAGTATCGAGCGGCATACCCTCCAGCGGATCAATACCCCTGACGCCGATGGTTTTTTCACCTCGCAACAAGACCACCTCGTCCACAAGATCGGCATCGACAAAGCTGGCCGCGACAGTGGGCCCTCCTTCGACCATCAATCGAGTGATGCCTTGTTCGGCGAGCACTCTGACGACGTTTTGCAGGTCGAGCCGTCCGCTGCTGTCATTGACGCGAAAGACTTTGCAGCCCTTCTGCTGCAGGATTTCCTGGGCGATCGCCGAAGGCTTGCGCGAGGTAAACACCCAGGTTGGCGTTTCGCGTACCGTCGCAACCACGGACGTGGCCAGCGGCAGGCTGAGTTCTTCATCGAGCACCACGCGAACTGGCGACCGCTCAAACATGCCAGGCAAGCGGCAGGTCAATTGCGGGTCGTCGGCCAGCACTGTACCGATACCGACCAGGATGGCGTCGCTCATGGCACGCATCTGAAATACGCGTTGGCGAGCCGCCTCTCCGGTAATCGTTGCCTGCTTTCGGCCCGCCAGTCCCGCCTTGCCGTCAGCGGAGACCGCAAGCTTGAGCGTCACATACGGCCGACCATGGTTGACGCGCGCGATGTGGCCGGCGTGCGTGCGGCGCGCCTCTTCGGCGCCAAGGCCGATCTCGACGGCGACGCCGTTGGCTCGCAGGCGCTCATGCCCCTGCCCGGTGACTTCTGGATTTGGATCCTCCAGTGCCGACACCACTCTGGCGATGCCGGTGCGAATAATGGCATCCGCGCACGGTGGCGTTTTCCCCTGGTGCGAACAGGGCTCGAGTGTCACATACATAGTGGCGCCTTGCGCTGCTTTCTTGGCGCGGCGCAACGCTTCCGCTTCAGCATGCGGGCGGCCACCCGGTTGCGTCCAGCCGCGAGCGATAATTGTGCCGTCCTTAACGATAACCGCACCGACTGCCGGATTGGGCCAGGTACAGCCGAGATTGCGGCGCCCGAGCGCAAGCGCGAGCCGCATGAAGCGCTCGTCGGAGGAAAGGTCAGACGTGGGAGTAGCCTCTTCGTTCATTTGCGCGCGCTGGCCGCAGGCCGTCCGTCATCATCACCCGACAATTCGTCGAGCGCAGCGCGGAAATCCTTTGCCTCGCGGAAATTGCGATAGACCGAAGCGAAACGCACGTAGGCAACGTCGTCGAGGTCGCGCAAATGCTCCATGACGATCTCACCGATCGCTTCCGATGAAATCTCGCTCTCCCCCTGGCTCTCAAGCTCGCGTACAATTTTTGAGACCATTCGCTCGATCCGCTCTGGCTCGACGGGGCGCTTGCGCAATGCGATTTGAACCGAGCGCATCAGCTTGTCACGGTCGAACGGCACACGGCGGCCGTTACGTTTTATCACGGTCAGTTCGCGCAACTGAACGCGTTCGAAAGTGGTGAAGCGGAAATTGCAAGTCAGACAGACGCGGCGGCGACGGATTACCGCTGAATCCTCGGTTGGGCGCGAATCCTTCACTTGCGTATCGAGGCTTCCGCAACTCGGGCAACGCATAGCTGGCCCTACCCTCTCCCCGTCATCCCGGGGGGCGCGCAAAGCGCGCGAATCCGGAGCTAAGTTTACCATTGTGCCGGCCCTTGGCCGGACCCGTTGGCGCCGTCCCGGAGTAACTGCGTAAAAACGGCGACAGCATTTCTAGTCCTGATAAATCGGAAATCTTTCTATCAATGTCTTTACTTTGCCGCGCACCGCCCCTTCGATTAGGGAATTTTCCTCGACATGCTTGTGCGAGAGGACGTCAAGAACCTCAACAATCATCTCACCAACCTGGCGGAATTCTGCGATGCCGAAGCCTCGTGTTGTACAGGCAGGCGTGCCGAGTCGGATGCCCGAGGTGACCGTCGGCTTTTCCGGATCGAACGGAATGCCATTTTTGTTGCAGGTAATATGCGCCCGGCCGAGCGCCGCTTCGGCCACCTTTCCGGTAATCCGTTTTGGTCGTAAATCAACCAGCATCAGATGCGTGTCGGTACCGCCGGACACAATATTGAGCTTATGCGACTTTAGCGTCTCGGCCAGCGCTTTGGCATTCTCGACGACGTTACGCGCATAGGTGCGGAAGCTCGGCCGCAGTGCTTCGCCGAAGGCGACCGCCTTGGCGGCAATCACATGCATCAGTGGCCCGCCTTGCATCCCGGGGAATACAGCCGAATTGACTTTCTTGGCAATTTCTTCGTTATCGGACAGGATCACACCGCCACGCGGACCGCGTAGCGTTTTGTGCGTCGTTGTCGTCACAACATGTGCATGCGGGAACGGCGAAGGATGGACACCGGCGGCAACGAGGCCTGCGAAATGCGCCATGTCGACCATCAGTAATGCGCTGATGCTATCGCAGATTTCGCGGAACGCGCGGAAATCGATAATGCGCGGATAGGCCGAGCCGCCGGCAATAATAAGTTTCGGCTTGTGCTCATGCGCAAGTCGGGCGACCTCGTCGATGTCGATGCGATGATCATCTTTGCGTACGCCGTAGGGCACAGATTTAAACCATTTCCCCGACAGGCTGACCGGCGAGCCGTGAGTGAGGTGACCGCCAGCCGCCAAATTGAGTCCCATGAAGGTGTCACCGGGCCGCAGCAGAGCGAAAAATACTTCCGCGTTCGCCGACGCGCCCGAATGCGGTTGTACGTTCGCGAATTTGCAGCCGAACAATTTGGTCGCGCGCTCGATCGCGAGCCTTTCGACTATGTCGACAAACTGGCATCCACCGTAATATCGCTTACCGGGAAGCCCTTCGGCATACTTGTTGGTCAGCACCGAACCTTGTGCTTCAAGCACCGCGCGCGAGACGATGTTCTCGGACGCAATCAACTCGATCTCATCGCGCTGACGTCCAAGCTCAAGTTTGATCGCATTGTCGATTTCGGGATCCACGCCAGCCAATACAGCTGAGAAGAGGGGCTCAATATTGCTTGCGCGCTTGGGGCTCGTCGTCGCCGCCATTCGTATTCTCCTGGCGCTGGAAGCGGCCGGCGCCGATAACAACCAAAGTCCGGAATGGACTGCCATTAGCATATCGGCCATTACCCGCCAAGCATTGGGCTGTGGAGTGTTCATGGGCGCAACATCTAGGGTCAACAGTGCCGACAACCCTCACCAAAAGAAAACCCCGGCCGGAGCGGCCGGGGTAAGTCGACCCACCCGCAGTCGGGTCTAGAGCCGGTAGAGGATCTGGTCGGTCCAGAATCGCTCCAGCCGATGTAATGACTTGTTCAGCGTGGAAAATTCTTCGGCGTTGATGCCGCCAACTTGCTCAACCGTTCGCACGTGCTTCTGATAGAGAGCCTCGATGATATCGCGTACCTCGCGGCCCTTGGTGGTCAGCTTGACGCGAACCGACCGCCTGTCGACGCATGAACGCTGGTGATGGAGGAAGGCCATCTCCACAAGCTTCTTGAGATTGTAGGAAACGTTTGAGCCAAGATAGTAGCCGCGCGTACGCAGCTCTCCGGCCGTCAGCTCCTTCTCCCCAATGTTGTAGAGCAGCAGCGCCTGAACCGAATTGATATCGGACCGGCCACGCCGATCGAATTCATCCTTGATGACGTCGAGCAGCCGGCGGTGCAACCTTTCGACTAACTTCAAGGCCTCTAGATACTGTGGCCGAATGTGATCGAGCTGCGCCTCGCGTTCGGCGGGCTCGACCGTCTTCACGACGGCTTTCATGTTCAACGCCCCTTGCGTTTTATATTTATATCCCTGGATGCAAGGCCCTGTTCCTCGCTCCGGGTTTCGCGCACCTTAAAAGGGACATTCTAAAATCGGCTTAAATAACACCATAAAGATTGGGTTTATTTGCAACGGTGAACGGTCCCTTGACCATAAAATTATTCGAAACCGCGCAAGGGTTCGTTAATTCTAGAAACACGCTTCAGCCGCGGATGAAGCGAAAGATGCCGGAGAAATCGCGAGACGCCTCCCCGCTTGCCACATATTGCGAATAGATGCGCGCTGCTTCGGCGCCGAGTTTAGTTTTGATTCCGGTTACCTTTGCGGCATCTTGCGACAATTTCAGATCTTTAAGCATCATCGCCGCGGTGAAACCGGCCTGATAGTCGCGATTGGCGGGTGATGTGGGGACCGGTCCCGGTACGGGACAGTAGCTCGTCAGCGACCAGCACTGGCCCGATGATTTTGATGAGATGTCGAACAATTTTTGGTGATCCAGCCCTAGTTTTTCGGCGAGCACGAAAGCTTCGCTGACCGCAATCATTGACACGCCCAGAATCATGTTGTTGCAGATTTTGGCCGCTTGGCCATTGCCCGCCCGGCCGGCGTGCACAATCGTCTTCCCCATCTTCTGCAAAATCGATTCTGCCCGGACAAACGCCTGCACACTCCCGCCGCACATGAAGGTGAGCGTCGCGGCCGTGGCACCGCTGACGCCGCCCGATACGGGGGCATCAAGCATCAGCAGCCCTTTCTTCTGCGCCTCGGCTGCAACCGCGCGCGCGGTTTCGACATCGATTGTCGAGCAATCGATCAGCAAGGTGCCGACGTTGGCATTTTCAACAATGCCGGAAGAGCCGAGATAGACGTCGCGCACTTCCTTGCCCGACGGCAGCATTGTGACGACGACGTCGGCACGTGCCGCCGCGCTTTTCGCCGTTTCGACACCCACGCCCCCTGCGACCTTGAGCTTTTCGACAGAATCCGGATTGACGTCGACGCCTTCGACTTGGTGGCCGGCCTTCAACAGATTTTGCGCCATCGGCAGTCCCATATTACCGAGGCCGATAAATCCGATGCGCGCCATGACGCCCTCCCCGATCTACTGCGGATGTTCTTGTGCAGATTTCAAGGCCAGCCAAAGGTAAAGCGCAAGCAGCGCGCCTTCCAGAAGGCCTGTCAACCAACCACCGCCGAACACCTGAGGAAAAAATATTTCCACCGCCAGCAAGGAGGCAACCGAGGTAAGCCAGATCACGGCGCCCCACGCCGCAGCTAGCCAGAGGCCGACTGCGGCGACGAGATCGATTACGGCAAAAAAAACTGTCGCGGTCTGCCACGCGATCGAATGATTTTCGAATGGCGGTGTCTCGGCGAAGCCAATGCCGACCACCTGCGCCCAATGGTAAAGGCCCTTGAGCATCGATATCATCGCCATCACTCGCAGAAACAACACCAGCGACCGGGTCCACCGGCTGATCGAACGATCGCCTTCGTGCTCCTGCACCGGCTCGAGCGTGCGAATATTCTCGCGTGCAGCAGGCCTGTTCATGGCAACGCCAGTTCATGCGCACCAAGCGGTGCAAAGTGCCGCTCGACCTCTGCCTCGTCAACGTCGGGCAGCGTCGCCGGCCGCCAGCGCGGTTTGTTGTCCTTGTCGACGATCACGGCGCGGACACCCTCGTAGAAATCATGCCCATGAATGATGCGTGACACTATGCGGAATTCCATGCGCATGCACGTGCCAAAATCCCAGGACTTTCCACGCCGCACCTGGGCCAGTGCCAATTTAAGACTGAGCGGTGATTTTGTGCGCATCGTTGCGGCGGTCTTGCCGGCCCACTCGGCATTTGCGCCGCCGGATGAGACTTCGCGGTCGAGCGCGACAAGAATATTCTCGACCACATCTCCCGTGAACAGTCGGTCGATTGCCGGCTTGCGGCGCATGATCGGCCCCTGACCAACCGGCTCGGCAAAGGCCGCAAGCACTGTATCCACTGACACGGTGCCGGTAAGCTCGTCGAGCAGTTCGCCAAAACAAGCGAAGGAAATGCGGTGCGTTGCTAAGCCGCTGGCGACAGCATCAGCAACTCCAAAGCGTTCCCCTGTTAGTGCGCAATAGGTCCCAAGCTCGCCGGGCATGCGCGGAAGGAACCATGTAGACCCAACGTCCGGAAAGAAACCAATGCCGACTTCCGGCATGGCGAAGGAGAAGCGATCTCCAGCAATGCGGTGCGAACCATGGATCGACACGCCGACGCCGCCCCCCATCGCGATGCCGTCGATCAGCGCGACGTAAGGCTTCCGGTACCTCTTGATCGCGGCATTGAGGGGATATTCATCACGCCAGAATTGTAGCGCGTTTTCGTGACGGCCTGTCTTCCCGAGTTCGTAGAGGGCGCGAATATCGCCTCCAGCTGAAAACGCGCGGGCCCCCACTGCTGTAATAACCACTCGCGTAACCGCGGCGTCGTCAGCCCAACGGTCGAGCTGATTGCGCAGGGCCAACACCATGGCATGCGTGACAGCATTGAGAGCTTTTGGTCTGTTGAGCGTTACGATGCCGGCCGCGCCGCGCCGCTCGAAAAGAATATCGGCTTCGCTCACGTCGCCCTCAATTGAGTGCCCAAAGATAAGCGACAACGGCCATCAACCCGAGCGCGCTGCGACCCGAATGGAGCCGTCCCCACTGCACGACCAGGCCGCGTGTCTGTTCGGTGGCCTGCTCCGGCAGCGTAGCCTTCAGCACCCGATTGGTCGGCATGATTATGAGCATCGTATATGGCCAGGGCGCTAGGATCAGCGCAGCGCCGACAAGCCAGCGCCAATCATAGCGGAAAATAAATGTGAGGACCCCGAGCGCGCCGGACACGATGGCGAGGCTTGCCTGCATAATGGCGCCCCGCTCGTAACTCGGGCGCCATTCGGTCAGGAGCGCCCGCGTATCGAGCTTTAAACGCGCCGGCTGTTCAGCCAGACTGACATAGACTGCCCCGCCCGCGAAAATTGCGGCTGCTGCCAAGGCCAGCTCGCCAGCCCACATCGCAGGAGTCATGTCCGCCCTCTGTTTAAGCATGTTGTGCCGGACAGACGCCACCTTTTTCGAGCCGCTGCATTGCCTAATCCGTGAACTCTGCGAGCGGACCGTCGCCACCAATAACGAACATCAAGATCGATTCTCATTCGGACCGCCTTTGCTGACGTTTTCGAAACGGCGGAGCGTGCCAGGTGAAGGTGACACATGTCGAGCGGCCGAAATCGACATATTCAACCTCGCCCTTCTCGTTTTCCCATTGCACGCCAGGGTGCTAGTCATTGGAATGAAAGTCTCGTTCGTGTCATGATTGTGCATCTCCAGTCCATGATCGGGCTTCGCCTTGCAGTGATCGAGATTGAATCCTTCGCTGACCTTAATGGCGACGAGCTGCGCAGCGTGTCCTCAACCTGGGACCTCACTGCACCGCCATAACCTTCCGGCAGTTGAAAGCAGATCACGTTGAACACGTCCGCCCCATCGGAGCGTCTTGCTATCCGGCAAGCCGCTGTCGAAATCCTTGATGTTCTTGAAGCGAGCGACGCGTTTCATCATCTCCTCGCGTGAAAGATGAACTCTTGGAACGCGTTCCTGGTTTTAGTTACCAAGCATAGCGCGGCTAATGATCATGCGCATGATCTCATTGGTGCCCTCGAGTATTTGATGCACACGCACATCACGCAAGACGCGTTCAATCGGATAATCGCGCAGATAACCATAGCCTCCATGCAACTGGAGGCAGCCATTGGCCACCTCAAAACCCGTATCGGTCGCCAGCCGCTTCGCCTGCGCGGCAAGCCGCGTCGCCGCAGGTTCCCCGTTGCCTACCGCTACCGCCGCGCGGTGTAACAGGAGCCGCGCAGCCTCCAGTTCAGTCGCATAGTCGGCGATGCGGAATTGCAACGCTTGGAAATCAGCAAGGCGCGAGCCAAACTGCTTTCGGTCTTTCATGTAATCGATGGTGCGGCCGAGGCAGAATTGCGCGCCGCCGATTGAACAGGCGCCAATATTCAGACGCCCGCCGTCAAGGCCCGCCATCGCAATCTTGAAGCCCTGCCCTTCAGCACCGATCCGGTTGGAAACCGGGACGCGGCAGTTCTCGAACACAACCATGGCCGTGGGCTGCGTTTTCCAGCCGAGCTTCTTTTCCTGCGCACCAAACGACAAACCCGGCGTGCCCTTCTCGACCACGATGCACGAAATGCCGCGAGGGCCGGCTTCACCTGTGCGGACCATCACGACATAGATGTCGGAAACACCTCCCCCGGAGATAAATGCCTTTGTACCGTCGAGCACGTAGTGCTCGCCGTCCCGCCGCGCGCTTGTGGTCAGACTCGCCGCATCGGACCCCGCACCCGGCTCAGTCAGGCAGTAGCTTGCAAAATGCTGCATGGTGCAGAGCTTCGGCAGAAACTTCTTGCGCGCTTCCCCGCTGCCGAAGGCATCGATCATCCAGGCTGCCATGTTGTGAATTGACATATAGGCCGCGGTCGACGTGCAACCCTGCGCCAGCTCCTCGAAGATCAGCGCGGCATCAAGACGGCCGAGCGCCGAGCCCCCGACATCTTCCTTCACGTAGATGCCGCCGAAGCCAAGACCCGCCGCTTTGCGCATGCTTGCAACCGGAAAGATCTCGCCTTCGTCCCAGTCTCTGGCGTGCGGCATCAGTTCATCGCGCGCGAATGAGCGGGCGGTGGTCGCAAATGCACGTTGTTCCTCGGACAGCTCGAAATCCATGTGCCCCGCCTTCGCCAGTGCGGCTTAGCAAGCTAAACCGGCCCGCCGCAACTCTACGGCCTGGCACGCGTTTATGGCATATGCTGTAATTTTCTGGCAGCTAAAGCATCTAATGTAGACGGCAGGTCCGCACGTGAGAACGCACGGAGGAAAATATGACCAATTATAAAAAACCGAGCGGCCCCGACCTCGCCGAAGGCATTCCCGCCAGCGACCTCGCCGAGGGGGCTATGCTCACGGGTCGTGTCGGCGACGACGAGGTATTGCTTGCTCGCCAGCACTGCAAGCTTTTCGCCGTGTCCGCCCATTGCACCCATTATCACGGACCGCTCGTGGACGGCCTGCTGGTCGGCGATACGGTGCGCTGTCCGTGGCACCATGCGCGCTTCAGTCTGCAGACCGGCGAAGCCTTGGCTGCACCGGCGCTAAGCCCGCTCACGTGCTGGCAGGTCGAGGAACGTGACGGCAAGATTGCAGTGAAAAGCAGGAAGACGCAGCCGCCAGCAAAGAAGGCAGGGGCCGTCAACGAACGCATTGTCATCGTGGGCGGCGGTGCGGCTGGTTTCGCTGCCGCGGAAATGCTGCGACGGCGCGGTTTTGCCGGAAGCGTTACGATGTTCAGCAACGACGAAGCCTCGCCGGTCGACCGCCCGAACCTGTCGAAAGATTATCTCGCCGGGAGCGCACCTGAGGACTGGGTGCCCCTGCGTGGCGACGATTGGTACGCCGAGAGCAAGATTGATCTGAAGCTTAAAGTAGAGGTCACTGCACTCGATGCAAAGGGCAAAGAGCTGACGCTGGATGATGGCGCCAAACTCAAATTCGACAAGCTGCTGCTAGCGACAGGTGCTGAGCCGATCAGACTCGACATTCCCGGCATCGGTGAGAAGCACGTGCACACATTGCGGTCGTTGGCCGATTGCCGCGCCATCATCGCGCAGGCAAAAAGTGCAAAACGTGCGGTCGTCATCGGTGCAAGCTTTATCGGCCTGGAGACAGCGGCGGCGCTGCGCGCCCGCGACATCGACATCCATGTGGTGGCCCCGGAGAAACGGCCGCTCGAACGCGTATTTGGACCTCAACTCAGCGATTTCATCCGCGCGCTACATGAGAAGCACGGCGTGAAATTCCATCTCGAAGACAGCGTCGCCGCAATTGAAGGCAAGCGCGCGATACTCAAAAGCGGCAGCACGCTTGATGCCGACCTGGTCATCGTTGGCGTTGGCGTGCGCCCTCGCGTCGTGCTTGCTGAGAAGGCCGGACTTGTCGTTGACAAAGGCGTGAGCGTCAACGAGTACATGGAAACAAGCGCGCCGGACATCTGCGCGGCCGGCGACATTGCCCGTTGGCCAGACCCTATTTCGGGTGAGCGTATCCGCGTCGAGCACTGGGTGGTCGCGGAGCGGCAAGGACAAATCGCGGCGCTCAATATGATGGGCATACGCACGCCATTCAATGCGGCCCCGTTTTTCTGGAGTCAGCATTATGACGTGCCGATCAACTATGTTGGACACGCGGAGAAATGGGACACGATCGACATCAAAGGCGATGTGATGAAACGCGATTGCGTCGTGCATTACAAACTGGGCGGCCGGGTGCTGGCTGTCGCTTCAATCTATCGCGACAAGGACAGTCTCAAAGCCGGCGTTGATATGGAGAAGCGGGCTAGAAAATAACAAACGTCACGGTGTATTTTGCGATAAGCCGCGAAAGGAGGATGGCACTGGACGGTTCGGCTTTGGCACTCGGCGATGCCGACTCTGGTAGAATCGAATACCCGCGGGCCAAGTTTTGGCTTGTCGACTGCATTGACGTACCGGACTAGGTTATCCTTGAGCCGAGCCATCAGTATTACCTTAAATCGCCTGCGGTTTGCGCTTGCATCGCGGTGCGCGTGGCAAATAAGCCGGTGCCGGACGGGGGCTCATCAGCATCGAGACAGACTCTTAAGACGGGCCTGATCTCGGTACGGTCGGGTGAGCGCGGTCAGTAGCCGGGGCGATAGGAACGGGCTAGAACATCTATCGGAGGCCCTTATGGCCATCAAATTCGGTCGACCTTTGGAGCGCAAAATCGGCTTCGTGCCTGTGGAAAGTGAGGTACGCGAGGCACCTGATGCTGCTCCTCTCGACCTCCAGATACGGATGCGCCGCAACCGGCGCGCCGAATGGGCGCGGCGCATGGTGCGCGAGCATGTCCTGACGACCGACGACCTGGTCTGGCCATTGTTTGTGATGGACGGCGACAATGTCCGTACACCAGTGCTCTCCATGCCAGGCGTGGAGCGGTTGTCTGTCGATCAGGTCGTGCGCGAAGCCGGGCGCGCAGCCAAGCTGGCCATTCCGTGCATTGCGCTATTTCCCCACACCGATCCAAAATTGCGCGACGAAACAGGAGGCGAGGCACTCAATCCAGATAATCTCGTCTGCCGCGCCATTCGCGCGATCAAGAAAGAAGTGCCGGAAGTCGGCATCCTGTGCGATGTAGCGCTCGATCCTTTCACGAGCCACGGCCATGACGGTTTGCTGCGCGATGGCGTGATCCTAAACGACGAAACGGTCGCGGTCCTGGTCAAGCAAGCGTTGGTGCAGGCGGAAGCCGGATGTGACATCATCGCGCCCTCCGACATGATGGATGGCAGGGTCGGCGCCATCCGCAAGGCGCTCGATGCAGCTAATTTCACTGACGTCTCGATCATGTCTTACGCGGCGAAATACGCTTCGGCCTTCTACGACCCGTTCCGCGACGCGGTCGGTACGGCGAAAACTCTCATCGGTGACAAACGCACCTACCAGATGGACCCGGGCAATTCTGACGAGGCATTGCGCGAGGTTGCACTCGACATCAAGGAAGGCGCCGACATGATCATGGTCAAACCCGGCCTGCCCTACCTCGACATCGTGCAGCGCGTGAAAGAAACGTTCGGGATGCCGACCTTCGCATATCAGGTGTCGGGAGAATACGCGATGCTCATGGCGGCAGCACATAGCGGTTGGCTGGACGGCGAGCGCGCCATGATCGAGAGCGTCACCGCCTTCAAGCGCGCCGGCTGCGACGGCGTGCTGACTTATTTCGCTCCGCTCGTGGCGCAAAAACTCAAAGCAGGTTGACGCGGCAAGGGCCTTCTTCCCTCCCTGTCACCGGCCCGGTGGCACATGAACCCGACAGGTTGAAATTTCCATGGGTGAGTTCGCCATAGGCCAAGGCGTGTCCCGCTTCGAAGACCTGCGACTTATCCGTGGCGGTGGTCGCTACGTGGATGACATCAAGCTGCCGGGCCTTGCACACGGCGTGGTGCTGCGATCGCGGCATGCGCACGCGAAAATCGAGTCGATCGACATCAAGGCCGCCAAATCGGCGCCCGGTGTGCTGGCCGTGCTCACCGCAAATGATGTTAAGGCGGCCGGTTATGACGACCTTCCAGTGCCGGCTGGCCTCAAGCGCCGCGACGGCTCACCGATGTACAAGCCGCGCTACCCGATCCTCGCGGTAGATCGCGTGCGATGGGTCGGCGACTATGTCGCTTTTGTCGTTGCCGAGAGCTTGACGCAGGCGCAGGACGCTGCCGAACTCATTCGGGTCAATTACGAGGAGTTGCCGGCGGTCGTCTCGACCGCCGAGGCACCCACGCCCGGCGCACCGCGGGTGTGGGAAGACTGCGCCGATAATATTTGTTTCGTCGAATTGATCGGCGACAAGGATGCGGTCGAGGCGGCCTTTTCGCACGCGGCCCGCGTCGTCAGGCATCGTTTTGTGATCAACCGTGTCACAGCCGCCACTATGGAGCCGCGTGGCGCCGTCGGCGACTACAGCGCCCCCGACGGCCGCTACACGATTTACACATCGATCCAGCGGCCGCATCCGACTCGCACCGAACTCGCCAAGGTGCTCAAGGTACCAGAGAGCAAGATACGCATCATCACCGGCGATACCGGCGGCAGCTTCGGTATGAAGTCGCCGATTTTCAACGAAACGCCGCTGGTGCTGCTCGCCTCGAAGCTCACCGGCCGGCCTGTGAAATGGATCAGCACACGAACCGAAGCGTTCCTGAGCGATGCCCAGGCGCGCGATAACGTCACCGAGGCCGAGCTTGCGCTGGACAAGGACGGCCATTTCCTCGCGCTACGTGTGAAGACATTCGCCGCCATCGGCGCCTACCTGCAGCACTCGATGCCCGCCTTCATGCTCAATGCTGGGACGCTGGCCGGCGTCTATCGCACTCCAGCCGTCCACGTCGACATCACCGCCGTGTTCAGCAACACGAATCCGATGCGCCCCTATCGAGGCAATGGACGCCCAGAAGCGGCTTATGTGATCGAGCGCATGGTCGATCTAGCCGCCGCCGAGATGAGCATAGATCCGGCCGAGTTGCGAAGGCGAAACTACGTGCCGCCTTCCGCCATGCCATTCAAGACGGGACTCACCTTCACTTATGACAGTGGCGAGTTTCAAAAGAACATGGATCTCGCGATCGAACTTGCAGACCGAAAGGGCTTCGAGGCACGCAAAGCGGAGGCACGCAAGCGAGGCAAACTGCTCGGCTTTGGGATTTCGAACACCATCGAGCGCGCCGGCGCGCCCAGCACTGAAGGTGCGGAAGTCCGTTTCGATCGCTCCGGCTCGCTGCTCTTGTTTTCCGGCTCCAATTCTCAAGGCCAGGGACACGAAACCGTGTTCAAGCAATTGGTCTGCGACCGGCTCGGCATCGACCCCATTGACGCACGATATATTCAGGGCGACACCGACCAGGTTTTTTATGGCGAAGGCACCGGCGGCTCGCGCTCAGCCACACTTGCTGGCTCCGCATTTCATCTGGCGACTGAAAAGGTCATTGCCAAGGCGCGCGTTATCGCTGCGAACATGCTCAACGTCGAAGAAAGCGATCTGAATTTTGATGAAGGCGTCTTTTCCACCAACAAGACCAATCGCACGCTATCGGTAAAGGAGATCGCCACCGCGGCGCTCGATCTCGCCAATCTGCCGAAAGACATGGAGCCGGGATTGTTTGCGACCGCTGTCTATAACGCACCGGTCAACAATTATCCGAATGGCTGCCATATCTGCGAGCTCGAGATTGATCGCGAGACCGGCAAGGCCGACATCACGCGCTATAGTGTGGTGGACGATTTTGGCACCGTGCTCAATCCCATGCTTTTGCACGGCCAGATCCACGGCGGCATCGCGCAAGGCGCCGGCCAGGCGCTGATGGAAGATATCCATTTCGACGGTGCTGGGCAGCTCGTCACCGCCTCTTTCATGGATTACACCATGCCACGCGCGCGCGACCTGAGTGACATGGAGGTCGAAAGCAATCCGGTTCCGACCAAGACCAACCCACTTGGCGTCAAGGGCGCCGGCGAAGCGGGCTGTGTCGGTGCGCTGCCGGCGGTAACCAACGCGCTCATCGATGCTTTGTCGGAATTCGGTATAAAGCACATCGACATGCCAGCCACCCCCGAGCGCATGTGGCGTGCGATGCAGCCTAAATAGCGCGTTACGGCATCAAGTATTCCGGGCGGGTGCACGGCCCCTCGAGCGAATAGCGTCCCCCCAGAGCATCAGGGCCCCTGATCGCTTCACTCGATTGCCGCACTCGCCTCGATCTGTACCGGTGAATAGCCGTCGGCAGCGAGTGCAGCCATGATCTCGCCGGCATGAGCCGCGTCGCGCGTTTCAATAGTCACATCAAGCTTTGCGCCCTTGGCGGGCACATCGAGGAAAAGCCGGCGATGATCAACTTCGAGAATATTAGCTCTGAGCCTACCAATGCGCGTCGCTATGATGCCGAGCACGCCGGGGTGATCCGGGATGGTAAGACGGAACGAAACGATCCGATTCTCACGCTCAAGCTCGCGCACCATGATGGAAGCGAGCACGCGCGGATCGATATTGCCGCCACACAAGACAAGGCCGACTTTCATTCCCTTGAACCGTGCCGGCTTCGCCAACATCGCCGCGAGGCCGGCGGCACCCGCCCCTTCTGCCATGGTTTTTTGAAGCGTCAGGTAGGCATTGACCGCGCGTTCGAGCTCCGCCTCATTAACCAAAATGATGTCGGCGACCAATTCGCGTATGATCGGCAGAGTGAGCTTGCCAACATTTTTCACCGCAATGCCCTCGGCGAGCGTCGGTCCGCCGAGCGGCCGATTTTCTCCACAAAGCGCGTTCCAGACCGAAGGATAGAGCACTGCTTCGGTGCCAACGATTTCGATTGTAGGATTTTTCGCTCGCGCACCAACGGCGTTACCAGCGATAAGTCCGCCGCCGCCAATCGGAAATATCAGCATATCGAGATCGGGCACGTCTTCCAGCATTTCGAGCGCGATCGTGCCCTGCCCGGCGATGATGCAGTGATCATCATAAGGGTGAACGAGTACGAGTCCGCGCTGCCCCTGAATTTGCTCGCATCGGGCCTGCGCTTCCGCAACCGACTCGCCATGCAGAACGACCTCCGCGCCATGCAATCGCGTCGCTGCGATTTTCACAAATGGGGTCGTCACAGGCATTACGATCGTTGACGGAATTCCAAGCCGCGCGGCGTGATAGGCCACCGCCTGGGCGTGATTGCCCGCCGACATGGTGATGACGCCGCGTTTGCGCTCAGCTTCATTCAGCGATGCAAGTTTCACTAGCGCACCGCGGTCCTTGAATGAATTGGTTACCTGGAGATTTTCATATTTGACGTAAACTTCGGCACCGGTGAGTGCAGAAAGTTTCGGCGCCGGCAGCATAGGTGTTCGCAGCACCACGGTCTCAATCACGCGGCGGGCGCTTTCAATATCGGCGATGGTGATGCTCAACACTTCCTCCGGACGCGACGTCACCATGCCGCAAGGGCCGCGAAGGTTCCAGCGGGTCGATGGCAACCCTTGCGTAAGACCGATTCTTTCTCCATCTCGATGCAGGGTGGTTGGGCTATAATGCACTCCTTTAACTGAGATTGGTCGTATGTCGATTGACATCAAACCCCACGCCTATGATCCGGCGACCCAGCCGGAGCTATTCGATGGCGTGCTGGCGCGCCGGATCCTCGCTTTCATCATAGACTTCATCGTCATTTCGCTGCCTGTGGTGCTGGCCGCGATGTTCATTTTCGCCTTTGGAATCGTCACCCTGGGGCTCGGCTTTGCGCTCTACTGGCTGCTGCCTTCGGCGACGGTGATTTGGGCAATTCTCTATTTCGGCTTCACTCTCGGCGGTCCCGCCTCAGCCACCATCGGCATGCGAACGATGGATCTGGAAATGCGTACCTGGTACGGCGCACCCGCATACTTTGTGCTCGGCGCGATGCATGCCATCGCTTTCTGGTTCACGATCTCTTTCTTTACGCCACTGGTTCTGCTGGTTCCCTTCTTCAACGACCGACGCCGGCTTTTGCACGACATTCTGCTCGGCACCGTGGTTATCAATAACAACGCTCGCGCATCCGTGTTGCGGGGGTCCATGCAGCCCGTTCGGACCGGGTAAAGGCCTTTGACGGGAAGCATCCGGCGCGCGATGCTACTGGCCAACCGAATATATGAAGACTCACGGCCTGATCAGTGACCCAGCACTCGCGCGACACACCACAGTTCTACCTCACCGCGCCGTCGCCGTGTCCCTATTTGCAGGGGAACGAAGAGCGTAAAGTCTTCACTCATCTGGTCGGCGAACGGGCGAGCGAGCTCAACGATCTGCTTACCCATGGTGGTTTCCGCCGCAGTCAGTCAATCGCCTACCGGCCGGCCTGCGAGGGTTGCCGCGCCTGCGTTTCGGTGCGCGTCATTGCGCCGGACTTTGAGCCTTCACGCAACATGCGCCGCATCGCCGAGCGCAACGCCGACATGGTGGGCGAAATGCGCTCTCCGGCTCCTACCTCCGAGCAATATTCGGTATTCCGTGCCTATCTCGATGCCCGCCATCGCGACGGTGGCATGGCCGACATGACGGTGCTCGATTACGCCATGATGATAGAAGACAGCCACGTTGACACCCGCTTGATCGAATATCGGCGGCGTGGACCCGATACGGGCATCAACGGACGAAGCACGGGGCAAATGCTGGCCGTTGCTCTCACCGACGTGCTCAGCGACGGCCTGTCAATGGTCTATTCGTTTTTCGATCCGGACGAAGGCGACCGTTCTCTCGGCACTTTTATGATCCTGGATCACATCGAGCGCGCGAACCGCATGGGCCTGCCTTACGTTTATCTCGGCTATTGGGTACCCGGCTCGCGCAAGATGGATTACAAAGGCCGCTTCCTGCCGCAGGAGAGGCTGATGCCATCCGGTTGGAGCCGGGTGGAAAGGTAGACGGATTCAGCCGTTTCCCAGCGCGAGATCGACTAGCAGTTTGATATTGAGGGCAATGATCGTTGCAGCCGTGATTGTGGCCAGCACTGTCACCCAGCGTGGCGCGACCAATTCGCCCATCTTTCTGCGATCGGCGGTGAACATCACCAGCGGCACAATCGCGAACGGCAATTGAAGGCTCAAGACCACCTGCGACAAGATAAGCAGTTGCGCCGTGCCTTTCTCGCCAAACCAGATGGTTACGATAGCTGCCGGCACGATGGCGATGGCACGCGTCACCAGCCGTCGCGCCCAGCCGGGCAGACGGATATCAATAAATCCTTCCATCACGATCTGACCCGATAGAGTAGCGGTCACAGTCGAATTCATTCCGCAGCACAATAACGCCACGCCGAACAAGGTCGGAGCGAGCGCCGAGCCGAGCAGTGGCGCAATAAACGAATGCGCCTGATCGAGCTCGGCGACATCGTGTTTGCCGGCCTTATGAAAGGTAGCTGCCGCGAGAATCAGGATCGAAGCATTGATCAAGAGTGCGAACATCAGTGCGATTGTGGAATCGAGCGTCGCAAGTTTGATCGCCTCACGCCGATCACTGATGCTCTCCCCGAAACGGCGTGTTTGCACGACACCGGAATGCAGGTAGAGATTGTGCGGCATCACCGTCGCGCCGAGAATGCCAAGCGCGAGATAGAGCATGTCGGGGTTGGTGACGATTTCCGTCGTCGGCGCGAAGCCACGGATCACTGCCGCCCATTGCGGATCTGCCATCGCAATCTGCACGGCGAAACAGGTGGTGATCACGCCGAGCAGCGTGACCACAAATATTTCCACGTAGCGGAACCCCAGATTTTGCATCCACAGGACGAGGAAGACGTCGAGCGCAGTGAGCACGACGCCGATCTCAAGTGGAATGTGGAAAAGCAGATGGAGACCGATGGCGGTGCCGATTACCTCGGCCAGGTCGGTGGCGCAGATCGCAACTTCCGCCAACACCCACAGTGGCCACGACACAGCGCGCGGAAAAGCGTCGCGGCAAGCTTGCGCAAGGTCGCGCCCCGTCCCGATGCCAAGGCGCGCGCACAGCGCCTGCAGCAAAATCGCCATCAGGTTTGAGAGCAGCGCGACGGTGAGCAGTGCGTAGCCGAACTTCGAGCCCCCGGCGAGCGACGTCGCCCAGTTGCCGGGATCCATGTAACCCACTGCGACCAGATAGCCGGGGCCTAGAAAAGCCAGCAATTTGCGACCGAGTGAGCCGGTCGGCCGGGTGGCAATGGAGCCAAATACTTCGGCGAGCGGCGGTCG
>DATFXJ010000056.1:0-2243 GCA_035315965.1 Pseudolabrys sp. | reverse complement strand
CGGTCCCGGTAGTGGTTGCGGACATATCGCACGCTTTGGCCTACCGCGAGCTCGCTCACCGCAGCGGTGAGATTGCTTACGGGCATCGCCGATGCCGGCACGGCCAGGGCGCCGCACAGCGCGGCGCCCGCGACAATACTGATCGCGAGAGCTTTCATGGAACATCTCCTGGTGTCGCCCTTCATGGATAAATCGCGACCGGCTCCAGTCGGATGCCGGCCGGCGACCGGGGGCTCGCCTGGTAGCTTATTGTCGGTCAAGAAAATAACTTTGGCGTTCTTGCTCATACTGCGTCGATGTTGCGCCAATCGCAATCATACCAGCCATGCCAAAACCGGGATCCGAACACCGACGTTTCCATTGTCACTTGGTTATATCGAATGCCGGGCGGCACGATGCGGCCCAACGGCGGCACGCTTGCGTCGCCGGTCGCGCTGATTCCCCGCAAAGCGACCGATGCGGCCGCTTTGTAGCAATTCCGCCCAAGCGAAAACGGGAGGCGACCACATATGCCCAGTAACAGACGCCGTCTGTTCCGCCGTTTTAGGAATCGACGCACGATCGTCCGGAATTATGGAGAGGCATCATGAAAGCGCTTATCACCGCTCTTGCGCTGGTCACGCTGATTGCGAACCCGACGTTCGCGCAGGCGGCGCGGGCTTCCGCTCAAAATGACTTTAGTTTTCAAGACTGATCAGGAGCGCTGTCAGTCGGGGCAATACGACTTCGGTCACTGGCGGGGCTATCCCCTGTGGCAGTGGTATAGCGGCGCCTAGCCCCGCGCCGCTAGCGACAACCGCGAGCACGCACCGTCCGGCATATCCTTGGTCCTCGAATCGGTGGCAACGGGTCAGGACATCTATACGATCTGGCCCGGTCGAACGGACGATTTCAAGGTATCGGCCAAGCACTGCAGCGCCTGTGCGAGCTCGGCGCGGTTGCGCGCGGCCCCAAGCGAAACGCGCACCCCCGGCGATGCGACGTTCCCTACGGCAAATGCATCGTCCCCCACCACGGCCAGGCCATAGCGCAGGACATGAGCCACAAATTCCACCCGATTCCACTGCGGCGGCAATGATAGCCAGAGATGATGTCCGTTCGGCTTTGCCTTGTACGAAATTCCCTTCAGTAACCTGCGAGCCAGTTGCTGGCGTCCGATCGCTTCGTTGCGAATGGCGCCAATGATTTTGTCGGCAATTCCGGATCCAACCCAGTGCGTGACGAGGGCGACCATGAGTGGAGCCGGCATGAGCATGGTCGCCTGTAGAGTGCTCGTCATCTTCTGTTCCGAGGCAGCATCGGGTGCCAGCAGATACGAGACGCGCAGGGCCGGCGCAATGCATTTGGACAGTCCCACCGCGAGGTAGGTGCGTTCAGGGATCAAGTTGGCGATCGGGGACACGGTCGGCTCCAGCAAGCCGTAAGCATCATCCTCGATAAGAAATAGGCCGTTCTTGCGAATGATCTCGGCGATCATCTTTCGACGTTCAGAACCGAGCGTTGCTGTTGTCGGATTGTGCAGTGTTGGAATGAGGTAGATCGCCTTCGGTTTGTGTGCTTTGCACGCCGCTTTGAGTGCATCCGGCCGAATACCTTCCTCGTCCATCGCGACACCGACAAGACGCAGGCCAAGTTGTTCGGCCGCTGCCTTCACTCCGGGGAACGTCAAGGCCTCCGTCAGCACCAAGTCGCCTGGAGACGTCAGCGACATCAGTGCATTGAACAGGACCGCCTGATTGCCGGGATAGACCAGCAAACGCTCCGGGGTTGCATCGCTAACGCGCGGGCGCAGCCATTTTGCGGCAACCGCGCGCTCCTCGTCGCTCCCACCCGGACGCTGGTAGTTCAAGAAAGCGCTGAAGCTCGACTTGTTCTGGATCGCCTGAAGCCCCTGCGCGATACGCACGTCCAGGTTCGCTTCCACCGGCTGCGGCGGAAGGTTCATCGAAAGATCGATCTTGATCTGAGCGGGAATATCCGCCGCGGCTCGTGCCGTCGTTTCGGAAATGAATGTGCCTCGCCCGACCTGCGCTTCGAGAAGCCCGCGCCTGCGGGCCTCTCCATAGGCGCGCGTGACGGTCGTCAGGTCGATCTTGAGCGCGCTCGCTAACGCGCGATGGGTCGGGATTTGCTGGCCGCGCACCAGCCTTCCGCTCGCGATGTCGGCTGCCAACGCATCGACGATGCGAAGGAAGACCGGACCTTGCCACTCCGCTAATGTAGGGAGCCAATCCATGCAATTT
>DATFXJ010000055.1:0-20844 GCA_035315965.1 Pseudolabrys sp. | reverse complement strand
CGAATACGGGGAGGAAGTAATGGCAATTGCAGCAGGGTCTGCTGAAAAGGTCCGTGCATCCGAGGCGACGCGCTGGGGTCAGCTGGTCTTCGGTATCATATGCATGGTGATGATCGCCAACCTGCAATACGGTTGGACGCTGTTTGTCGGCCCAATTGATCAAAAATACCACTGGGGCCGTGCGGCGATTCAAGTTGCCTTCACTATATTTGTTCTCACCGAAACGTGGCTGGTGCCGATCGAGGGCTATCTAATCGATAGATTTGGCCCGCGCACGATGATCAGCGGCTCTGGCGTGCTGGTGGCGATCGCGTGGGTCATAAACTCGGTCGCAGATTCGCTCTTCCTGCTCTACTTAGGCGCTGCCATTGGAGGTATCGGCGCCGGCGTGATTTACGGCGGCTCGGTCGGCAATGCGCTTAAGTGGTTTCCGGACCGGCGCGGCCTTGCCGCTGGCCTGACGGCTGCGGGATTCGGCGCGGGCTCCGCGCTAACCGTAATTCCGATCGCCAACATGATCGCGTCGAGCGGTTATGAGTCGGCCTTCCTCTGGTTCGGCCTCATACAGGGCATCGTGGTGATCTTGGTGGGATTGCTGTTACGTGCGCCCGAACCCGGCGAGGTGCCGGCGAGTCAGGTGGTGCAGCAGTCGCGACGCGACTATGAATGGCCGGAAGTGCTCAAGACTGCGCCATTTTATATTATGTATGTAATGTTCGTTGCGGTAGGCGCTGGCGGCCTGATGGCAATTGCGCAACTCGCGCCCATCGCCAACGACTACAAGATTGCAAACATCCCGGTATCACTGCTTGGGCTTACGCTTCCGGCCCTCACATTCGCGTTGACCATCGACCGGGTGCTTAACGGGATCTGCCGACCGTTCTTTGGCTGGGTTTCCGACCAGATCGGCCGCGAGAACACGATGTTCATCGCCTTCCTGCTCGAAGGCATAGGCATCTATGCTCTGCTCTACTTCGCCAGTAATCCGGTTTTGTTCGTGATCCTTTCCGGCGTGGTGTTTTTCGCCTGGGGCGAAATCTATTCACTGTTCCCAGCGACGTGCACGGACCTCTATGGAAAGAAGTACGCCACCACGAACTACGGGATGCTCTATACGGCGAAGGGCACGGCTGCCCTTTTGGTACCGCTGGCCAACGTGCTGACGTCGGCCACCGGCAGCTGGCATGCAGTGTTTTATGTGGCGGCGATCCTGAACATTGTCGCAGCGATCATGGCGCTGGTGGTGCTCAAGCCCATGCGCAGGAAGTTCATTTCGAGAAGCTGAATTGGGCTTGAAATGATTAAAGCCGTCCGCGGGTAAGCCCTGCGGGCGGCTTTTCTTCCTAATGTATGACAAAGGCGCCTCGGCAGTTGCCTGTCGCTGGTATCTGGCATATTGTATACCAGTAATGAGTGATCGAGACCGCAGTCCCCGTCGCGTGAGCGCATCCAATCATCGAGGCGCCACCCGAACTCAGGTGCCGTCCCACCCAGCGCTCGAGCCAATCGACGTCACGCCGAGCTTCAAGCACAAGGCTTACGCGGCCTTAAAGAACGCAATTGTGGCGATGGACATCTATCGCAGCCGCGATGACATCCGGCTGGACGAGCGAAAACTCGCGCAGGAGTTTGGCATCAGTCGTACGCCCGTCCGTGAAGCGATGGCACAGCTCGAGAGCGAAGGCTTCGTTCGTGCGGTTCCTCGCCGAGGCATATACGTGGTGCGAAAAACCAAACGCGAGGTGATCGAAATGATCACCGCGTGGGCGGCACTCGAAAGCATGGCCGCGCGACTGATTACCGAAACCGCGACCGATGAGGAAATCGCCGGCCTACGCAAAATGTTCGCGACGTTTGAAAACGGCAAATTGCGGGCACATCTCGACGAATATTCCGACGTGAACATCGAATTCCATCAGACCATCATCCGGCTCAGCCACAACGATGTCCTTGTCGATCTTGCCGAAAATCTCTTCACCCATATGCGCATGATCCGGCGCAAGACGATCGGTGAAAAAGACCGCGCCGATCGCTCAATCCGCGACCACATGAATATCATTGAAGCCCTGGAAGCGCGCTCGACAGACCGCGCGGAAGAACTCGTGCGCGACCATGCGCTCGGCCTGGCCGAGCATGTGGAGCGCTATGCTGACTATCTGGACTGACATGCCGCATTTCTTTCTTAAGCTGGTTGCACCGCGTCCAACGTTCGCGAACGACATGAATGACCAAGAAAAGGCGATGATGCAGGAGCATTTGCTTTACTGGAAAGGGCGCCAGGATAAGGGCGATGTGCTCGTGTTTGGGCCGGTGCTCGATCCCAAAGGTCCCTTTGGGATGGGTATCTTAAGCGTAACTGACGAAACCGAGGCCCGAGCCTTCGCAGCCGGCGACCCGGCGATGAAAGCCAATGTCGGATTTAACTGCGAAATTTACCCAATGCGCGCAGTTACGCGCGAAACAACAAGCTAAGTGATCGGGAGGAGTCCCATGGCTGAAACAGCAGTGAAGGAAAAACGCGAAACCGCAACGCCGGAAGCGCAGCAGGAAATGACGGATGGTTTTCATCTGATCGTCGATGCGCTCAAGCTAAACGGCATCAAAACGATCTACGGTGTGCCCGGTATTCCGATCACGGACTTCGGCCGTATGGCACAGGCCGCAGGCATTCGCGTCGTCTCGTTCCGGCACGAGCAGAACGCCGGCAATGCAGCTGCCATCGCCGGTTTCTTGACGAAAAATCCCGGCATCTGCCTTACGGTGTCGGCGCCCGGCTTTCTCAACGGCCTCACGGCGCTTGCCAACGCCACAACCAACTGCTTCCCGATGATCCTGGTCAGCGGTTCGTCCGAACGTGAGATCGTCGACTTGCAGCAAGGTGATTACGAAGAGATGGACCAGCTGGCTATGGCCAAGCCCTTCTGTAAGGCGGCTTTCCGCGTGCTACATGCCACAGACATCGGCATCGGGGTGGCGCGCGCGATCCGCGCAGCTATTTCCGGCCGTCCGGGCGGCGTCTATCTTGATCTGCCGGCCAAGCTTTTTTCTCAAGTTATGCCCGCGGAGGCTGGAGCCAAGTCGCTCGTCAAGGTTATTGAAGCGGCGCCGGCCCAGATTCCCGCACCCGCCGCGGTCAAGCGTGCGCTCGATGTTCTGAAAAGTGCGAAGCGGCCTCTGATCATCCTCGGCAAAGGGGCCGCCTACGCGCAGGCCGATGAAGCGATCCGCGCTCTAGTCGAGAAGAGCGGCGTCCCTTTTCTGCCGATGAGCATGGCCAAGGGCCTCTTACCTGACACGCATCCGCAATGCGCGGGTGCGGCACGCTCCATGGCGCTGAAGGATTCCGACGTCGTGATGTTAATCGGCGCCCGCTTGAACTGGCTTCTTTCGCACGGCAAAGGCAAGACCTGGGGTGAACCTCACTCAAAGAAATTCATCCAGATCGACATCGAGTCCAAGGAGATGGACAGCAACGTTGCGATCGTTGCTCCGTTGGTCGGCGATATCGCGTCCTGCGTAACGGCGCTCCTTGACGGCATCGACAGCAAGTGGCCGGCCGCACCAGCCGACTGGACCAACGCCGTCAAGGTGAAAAGGGAAGAGAACATCGCCAAGATGGCTCCGAGGCTGATGAAGAACTCGGCACCGATGGACTTCCACGGCGCGCTCGGTGCGTTGCGAACCGTTATCAAAGAGCGACCGGATGCCATCCTCGTCAACGAAGGCGCCAACACGCTCGATCTCGCTCGCGGGGTTATCGACATGTACAAGCCACGCAAACGGCTTGACGTCGGCACCTGGGGTGTCATGGGCATCGGAATGGGCTTTGCCGTCGCAGCAGCAATCGAGACCGGCAAACCCGTGCTCGCGGTCGAAGGCGACAGCGCCTTTGGCTTCTCCGGTATGGAGGTGGAAACGATCTGCCGGTACAACCTGCCGGTCTGCATCGTCGTCTTCAACAACAACGGCATTTATCGGGGAACGGACGTCAATCCCACTGGCGGTTCGGACCCTGCGACGACTGTCTTCGTCAAAGGCTCTCGCTACGACAAGATGATTGAGGCGTTCGGAGGCGTCGGCGCCAATGTAACGACGCCCGATGAGCTGAAGCGCGCCGTCGATGCCGCCATGGACTCCGGCAGGCCGACGCTCATCAACGCTGTGATCGACCCGGCGGCAGGCAGCGAGAGCGGCCGCATCGGCAATCTTAATCCGCAAAGCGTACTTCGCAAGAAATAAAGGAGCACGCGATGACGAGCTGCGCTCATGCGGCCTGTCACGTTTTCAGATTCCAGAGTTGGAGGACACGCCATGGCTAAGCCTAGGAATGCCAGGAAGCACAAAAACAAAGCGGCTGCAAAAAAGTCGCTGCGCAAGGTTATCAAGCTTGCCAGTGCCAGGAAATCGAAGGGCAAGTCCAACGGATTGCCGCGGCCGAGCAGCAGGCCTTACGGTCAGGCTGGCAAGGCGCTCGAGGGTGTAAAGATCCTTGATTTCACGCACGTCCAGAGCGGGCCGACGTGCACACAACTGCTCGGCTACATGGGCGCTGACGTGATCAAAGTGGAGAGGCCCGGCGTCGGCGATATCACGCGCGCGCAATTACGCGACGTGAAGGGGGCTGACAGCCTTTACTTCACCATGCTCAACGGCAACAAGCGTTCGATTACCATCGATTCGAAGCACCCCAAAGGCAAGCAGATCCTTGAAAGGCTGATCAAGCATTGCGATGTGCTGGTAGAAAATTTCGCTCCCGGCGCGCTCGACCGAATGGGGCTGACCTGGGAGCACATCCACAAGCTCAATCCCCGCATGATAGTCGCTTCGGTGAAGGGCTTTGGGCCCGGTCCTTACGAGGATTGCAAGGTCTATGAGAACGTTGCGCAATGTGCTGGCGGCTCTGCATCGACCACGGGCTTCCGCGACGGCCCGCCACTCGTAACCGGCGCGCAAATCGGCGATTCCGGCACGGGTGTTCACGTCGCGTTCGGCATCTGCGCCGCGCTTTACCAACGTACGCGCACCGGGCGCGGGCAGAAGGTGCTGTGCGCCATGCAGGATGGTGTGCTCAATCACGCGCGCGTGAAATTGCGCGACCAGCAACGCCTCAAACATGGACCGCTGACCGAGTACAGCCAATACGGTGAAAACATTCCGTTCGGCGAGGCGGTCCCGCGCGCGGGCAACGACTCCGGCGGCGGCCAACCCGGTTGGATCCTCAAATGCAAGGGCTGGGAAACAGATCCCGACGCCTACAGCTATTTTATCACTCAAGCGCCGGTGTGGGAGGCGATTTGCGACCTGATCGGCAAGCCGGAATGGAAGACCGATCCGGACTACGCCAAGCCGCCGGCACGGCTTCCCCGGCTCAGACACATTTTCAGCACGATCGAACAATGGACCATGACCAAAACCAAGTTCGAAGTTATGGACATCTGCAACAAGCTGGACATCCCCGTCGGACCGATCCTGTCGATGAAAGAGATCGCCGAGGAGCCATCGCTGCGGGCGACCGGCACAGTTGTCGAAGTCGATCACCCGACGCGCGGTAAGTACCTCACCGTCGGCAATCCGGTGAAAATGTCGGATTCAATCACCGAAGTGAGGCGTTCGCCGCTCCTGGGCGAACATACCGAGGAGATTCTTTCCAAAGTGCTTGGCTACAGCGCCAGGGAAATCGAGGAGATCAAGGCGTCCGGCGCGGTCACCGCACCGGAAAAAGAAAAGACTGCGGCGGCATAGGTATCGACCGGTTCGGGGAGGGTTAAATGCGTATCGTGGTGCACGGCCAGCAGGCCTTCGGCAAGGCCGTGCTGGAAGCGCTACTCAAGCGCGGCGAGAATGTGATCGCCATCTATGTGGCGCCGGAAAAGGAAGGCGCCAAGGCTGATCCGCTCAAGGAAGCCGCCATCGCTGACAAGCTTCCCGTCTTTCAGCCGGCGTCCTACAAGGACCCGAAAGTCTGGCAGGAATTCAAGGCGCTCAAGCCTGACCTCCAGGTCATGGCCTTCGTCACGCTGTTCGTGCCCGAGGATTTTCTCAACATCCCGACGCATGGTTCGATCCAGTATCATCCCTCGTTACTGCCGGCTTACCGTGGTGCGAGCGCTATCAACTGGCCGATCATCAAGGGCGAAAAGGAAACGGGTCTGTCGATTTTCTGGCCCGACAATGGACTAGATACCGGCGATATCCTCATTCAGAAGAAGACGCCGATTTCCAATACCGACACACTCGGCACCGTCTATTTCGACCATCTTTTTCCGATGGGCGTCGACGCGATGATGGAAGCCGTCGACCTCGTAAAGGCCGGCAAGGCACCGCGCGTCAAGCAGGACGAATCGAAGGCAACCTACGAGGGCCGCTGTGGCCCGGGCAACGCCAAGATCGACTGGGGTAAACCCTGGGAGCAGATCGACCGCTTGATCCGCGGCTGCAATCCGTCGCCGGGCGCTTGGACCACGCTCGACGGCAAAACACTAAAAATATTCGATGCCAAGCCGTTGCCGGCCAAGGATCCCAAGGGAATCGCCGGCAAGCTCGGCGAAGTTGTCGCGGTCGACGCCGATGGATTTTCCGTGGTGTGCGCCGACGGCCGTTTCAAAATCACCCGTGTTCAGGCCGATGGAGGCAAGAAAATCGACGCCTCCGAATTCATCTCCACTGCCAAGCTCGCCGCTGGGGCGCGGTTCAGCTGATCGTCAATTTCAAATAACGAAAGTAACCAATGCCCGCCTCGCAACATCAAAAACCGAAATCCGATATCGAAATTGGCCAGGCCGCCAACAAGCGGCCGATCATGGAACTCGCCAAGGAGAAGCTTGGAATCTCTCCGGAGAACCTCGAGCCCTATGGCCACTACAAGGCTAAGGTATCGATGGGCTACATCAAGTCTCTGCAGTCGAAGCCGAACGGCAAGCTGGTCTTGGTGTCCGCCATTACGCCGACGCCAGCCGGTGAGGGTAAGACCACTACCACGGTCGGCCTCACCGACGCGCTCAACAAGATCGGCAAGAAGGCCATGTTATGCCTGCGCGAACCTTCACTCGGTCCCTGCTTCGGGGTCAAAGGCGGCGCGGCCGGCGGCGGCTACGCCCAGGTAGTGCCGATGGAGGACATCAATCTTCACTTCACCGGCGATTTCCACGCTGTCGGCGCCGCCAACAATCTCCTCTGCGCGCTGATCGACAACCATATCTATTGGGGCAATTCGTTAGGCATCGACGGTCGCCGCATCATGTGGCGCCGCGCGGTGGACATGAATGACCGCTCGCTGCGCTCGATCAATTCTTCGCTTGGCGGCGTCGCCAACGGCTTTCCGCGCGAGGACGGCTTCGACATCACGGTCGCCTCCGAGGTGATGGCTGTATTTTGCCTCGCCAAGGACTTGGACGACCTCAAGCAACGGCTTTCCAACATCATCGTCGGCTACACGCGCGACCGCAAACCGGTGCGGGCCGGTCAATTGAAGGCCCATGGGCCGATGACCGCGCTGCTCAAGGACGCATTGTCGCCCAATCTGGTGCAGACGCTGGAAGGCACGCCCGCCTTTATCCACGGCGGTCCCTTCGCCAACATCGCACACGGCTGCAACTCGGTGCTTGCCACCACCACCGCGCTAAAACTCGCCGACTATGTGGTGACAGAGGCCGGTTTCGGCGCGGATCTTGGAGGCGAGAAGTTCATCGACATCAAGTGCCGCAAAACCGGGCTCGCGCCCGATGCCGTGGTGCTGGTCGCCACCATCCGTGCGCTCAAGATGCATGGTGGCGTCAAGAAGGAGGACCTCAAGTCCGAAAACTTGAAGGCGCTATCAGCCGGCATGGCCAATCTCCAGCGCCACGTGGAGAACATGCAGAGTTTCGGCCTGGTGCCGGTGGTGTCGATCAACCGCTTCTCCGCCGACACCGACGCTGAAATCGCACTGGTCAAGGACGCTTGCAAGAAGTTCGGCGTGGAAGCTCTGATGGCAGACCATTGGGCGATGGGCGGGGAAGGCGCCGCCGACGTCGCGCGCGCTGTGGTCAAGGTGGTGGACAGCGGCAAAAGCAAACTCAAGCTGCTTTACCCCGACGAGATGCCGCTGTTAGAGAAAATCCGCACGATTTGCCAGAAGATTTATCGCGCCAAGGATATCGACGTGCATAAGCCTGTCCGCGATCAACTCGCCCAGTTTGAACAACTGGGCTATGGCAAATTGCCAGTTTGCATTGCCAAGACCCAATACAGCTTCACCACCAATGCCGACCTCAAAGGTGCGCCGAGCGATCATATCGTAACCGTGCGCGAGGTTCGGCTCTCCGCCGGCGCCGAGTTCGTGGTGGCGATCTGCGGCGAGATCATGACCATGCCCGGCCTTCCCAAGGTCCCGGCGGCCGATTCAATTGATGTCAACGCGCAAGGTCAGATCGTCGGATTATTCTAGATCTGCGCGCTTGCTGGGGCCGAGAGCAATAGCAATAGGGGCGCGTCGACAGAGGGCTCCTGATATTATTGCGGTTATTTGGGCAGGTTACGAAAGGCGCCAGCGCATGTAATTACGGCAACGTGATCAAAAAAATACAAGCAGGGGCGGGGTATTGATAGAAAATCTCTATCGTACGGTTTGGGGGGTAGGGCTTGCACGCTCCTCGATTCAGACGCGTTTTTGACGGTGAGAAGGAGAAAGGATGAACGTCACTACACAGGGGGCCCAGCCGGCTCAGGTCGCCCCGCGCCGTGGCCGCAGCCGTCCGCCACGCACGCCAAAGGGCCGCCAGGTTGATCCACAGGCGCTTGCGGAGGTGTGCGCGCTGCTTACTGACCGGCCGCGACGCCGCGATCTCCTGATCGAGCATCTTCATCTCATCCAAGATCACTATGGGTATCTCTCGGCCGCACATCTCGCGGCACTCGCTGCCGAGATGCAGATGGCGCTCGCGGAAGTTTACGAGGTCGCGACATTTTACGCGCATTTTGATGTGGTTAAAGAAGGCGAGTTGCCGCCGCCGCCGGTCACCGTGCGTGTATGCGATTCCCTTTCCTGCGCGATGGCTGGTGCCGAGAAGCTGCTGAAGGAACTTCCGGGGAGACTTGGTCGCGATGTTCGCGTGGTGCGCGCGCCATGTATGGGCGCGTGCGACCGCGCACCGGTCTGCGCAGTGGGTCACGTTCAAACTTTCGACGCTACGGCCGCGACGGTAGCGAGGGCGGTCAAGGCAAAACCGCACGCGCACGCGTGGAAGCCCGACACCGATTTCGCCGTTTACCAAAAAGCCGGCGGTTACGCGCTGCTCAAAGCCTGCCTCTCCGACAAACGCACGCGCGACGAGCTGATCAAGATCGTAAGCGATGCTGGGCTGCGCGGTCTTGGCGGCGCGGGTTTTCCGACAGGCCGCAAATGGTCGCTGGTGCGTGCAGAGCCGGCGCCGAGAATGTTCGCTGTTAACGCTGACGAGGGTGAGCCCGGCACCTTCAAGGATCGCTACTACCTTGAACTCGATCCGCATCGCTTCATTGAAGGCGTTCTAATCGCGGCCTGGGTTGTCGAGGCACGCGACACCTACATCTACATCCGCGACGAATATCCGGAACTGCGGTTGATGCTCGCCGAGGAGATCGCCAAGGTTGAGGAGTCTGGCCTCTCGCCGCACACCAAGCTGCACCTACGGCGCGGCGCCGGTGCTTACATCTGCGGCGAAGAGTCGGCGATGATCGAGTCGATCGAGGGCAAACGCGGATTGCCGCGGCACCGCCCGCCTTACGTTGCGCAGGTCGGCTTGTTCGGCCGTCCTACGTTGGAGCAGAACGTGGAGACTATGTTCTGGATCCGCGACATCATCGAGAAAGGCGCCGAGTGGATGGCCTCGCAAGGACGCCACGAGCGCAAGGGCTTTCGCAGTTTCTCGGTGTCAGGCCGAGTGAAGAACCCTGGCGTCAAACTTGCACCCGCAGGCATCACCATCCTCGAGTTGATCGACGAATTTTGCGGTGGCATGCAGGACGGCCACGTCTTCAAGGCCTATCTGCCGGGCGGTCCATCCGGGGGTATCTTGCCGGCCTCGATGGCCGATATTCCACTGGATTTTGGAACCCTTGAGAAATATGGCTGTTTCGTAGGCTCCCACGCAGTTGTGATCCTTTCGGACAAGGACGATATCAAGGCTGCGGCATTGAATCTGATGAAGTTTTTCGAGGACGAAAGCTGCGGTCAGTGCACGCCATGTCGGGCGGGGACTGAGAAAGCGGCCAAATTGATGGCCAAGGGTCCTTGGGATGTGAAGCTCTTGGAAGAACTTTCGACGGCCATGCGCGATGCCTCGATCTGCGGCCTGGGCCAGGCGGCGCCGAATCCCCTGCTATGTGTGCTAAAATATTTTCCGGATGAATTGTCGAAACCGCTGGGAAGCTGGTGATGGCGAAAGGCATAAGATGACTGCGGGCAACGGCAAATCCAAATCGGTGAAGTTCGTCCTGGACGGCAAAGAGGTCGTGGCACTTGATGGCGAGACCATCTGGCAGGTCGCCAAGCGTCAGGGCATCGACGTTCCGCATCTGTGTTATTCACCTGAGCCCGGCTATCGCGCCGACGGCAATTGTCGCGCGTGCATGGTGGAGATCGAGGGCGAGCGTGTGCTGGCAGCAAGCTGCATCCGCAAGCCGACCGAAGGCATGAAAGTGAATGCAACATCAGACCGCGCAAAGACCGCGCGGCAGATGGTGTTTGAATTACTCATTTCCGATCAGCCCGACCGAAAAACCGAAGCACACGACCAGCAATCGAAATTCTGGGCCTGGGCTGACCGCATGAATATCGGCACCAGCCGTTTTCCGGCGCACGACAAGCCTTCGCCTGACCGCAGCCATCCGGCCATGGCGGTTAATCTCGATGCATGCATTCAATGCAACCTTTGCGTCCGCGCCTGTCGCGAAGTGCAAGTCAACGACGTTATCGGCATGGCCGGTCGCGGCCACGGCGAAAAGATCGTGTTCGACTTCGACGACCCGATGGGCCAATCGACCTGCGTCGCGTGCGGCGAATGCGTGCAGGCCTGCCCGACCGGTGCGCTCATGCCTTCGACGCTCGTCAACGAAAAGAACGTGCGCACCGAATTTCCCGACCGCGAAGTGCATTCAGTATGCCCTTATTGCGGTGTCGGCTGCCAGCTCACCTATAAGATCAAGAACGACAAACTGCTTTACGTCACCGGCCGCGATGGCCCAGCCAACGAGAACAGGTTGTGCGTCAAGGGCCGCTTCGGCTTCGACTACGTGCACAATTCGCAGCGGCTTACAAAGCCGATGATCCGGAAAGCGGGTGTACCAAAAATACCGCACGAATTCGTCGACCCGATGAATCCGTGGACGCACTTTCGCGAAGCGACCTGGGAAGAGGCTCTCGACCGCGCCGCGGCTGGCCTCAAGAAAATCCGCGACCGCGACGGTTCGAAGGCGCTCGCAGGCTTCGGCTCAGCAAAATGTTCGAACGAAGAGGCCTACCTGTTCCAGAAACTGGTGCGCGCTGGCTTCGGCACCAATAACGTCGACCACTGCACGCGGCTTTGCCATGCGTCGTCGGTCGCAGCGCTGCTTGAGGGCGTCGGCTCGGGCGCTGTGTCGGCAACGTTCAACGAGGTGAAAAACTCTGACGTCATCGTCGTTATCGGCGCAAACCCCACCGAAAACCATCCCGTTGCTGCCACCTACTTCAAGCAAGCGGCCAAGCGCGGCGCCAAGCTCATTGTGATGGACCCGCGCGGGCAGAGCTTGAAACGTCACGCCTGGCGCATGATGCAATTCAAAAACGGGACCGATGTGGCGATGCTCAACGCCATACTCAACGTCATCGTCACCGAGAAGCTTTACGACCAGCAGTATATCCAGACATACGTGGAAGGCTTCGGCCTCTTCTCCGAAAGCATTAAGGATTTCACGCCTGAGGAAATGGCGCCGATTTGCGGCATTCCCGCCGACACCTTACGCGAAGTAGCGCGCACATACGCGCGCGCCGAAAGCGCCATCATTTTCTGGGGCATGGGCGTATCTCAACACACACACGGTACCGACAATGCACGCTGTTTGATCGCGCTTTCGCTGATCACCGGTCAGATCGGCCGTCCGGGCACGGGGCTGCATCCACTGCGCGGGCAGAATAATGTGCAGGGAGCATCCGATGCAGGCCTGATCCCGATGTTCTTTCCGGACTACAGGTCAGTGGAAGATGCTGAGATACGCGCCAAGGTCGAAAGCGTGTGGAACGCTAAGCTCGATCCGAAGAAGGGCCTCACTGTTGTCGAGATCATGGACGCAGTACATGCCGACGTCATCAAGGGCATGTACATTCTAGGCGAAAACCCAGCGATGTCCGATCCCGATTTGAACCACGCGCGCGAGGCGCTCGCACACCTCGAGCATCTTGTGGTGCAGGACCTGTTCCTCACCGAAACCGCCGTCTATGCGGACGTGTTCCTGCCAGCCTCTGCGTGGCCGGAGAAGGACGGCACCGTCACCAATACCAATCGCCAGGTGCAGATGGGCCGTCAGGCACTGCCGCTTCCGGGCGACGCCAAACCTGACTGGTGGATCACGCAGGAGATCGCGCGTCGCATCGGGCTCAAGTGGAACTACAAGCATCCAGGTGAGATCTACACCGAGATGGCGTCACTCATGCCTTCGCTCGACAACATCCCGTGGGAGCGAGTCGAGCGCGAAAGCGCCGTGACTTATCCCGCTGATGCGATCGACAAGCCCGGGCGCGATGTGGTGTTTGACAAGGGCTTCCCGCGGCCGGGCGGCTTCGGCAAGCTGGTGGCGGCGAAACTCACGCCGCCTGACGAGACACCGGATCATGAGTTTCCCTTCATCCTCACCACGGGACGTCAGCTCGAGCACTGGCACACCGGCGCAATGACGCGCCGGGCTGCTGTCCTTGACGCACTGGAGCCGGCGGCGGTTGCTTCGCTGTCGTCCGGCACCCTTGCCAAGCTCGGCATCAAGCCGGGCGACATGGTGCGTGTCACCACGCGCCGCGGAGAGGTCGAGCTCAATTCGCGCCAGGACGACAGCATCCCCGACGGCGTGGTGTTCATCCCCTTCGCCTTCGTGGAAGCCGCGGCGAACATCTTGACCAATCCGGCGCTTGATCCGTTCGGCAAGATTCCGGAATTCAAATTCTGCGCGGCGAAGGTAGAACCGGCGGAATCCCGACAGGTTGCAGCTGAATAGTCTTGCCGGCTGTCCGGCCCCGGCGGGAAACCAGCCAGCACCAGCTCATCCAATAATTACGTTGTCCGCTTTCGCGGTCGATGACGGAATGCCGCCTATCTTGGCGGTGTTGCCCGCCTGTGAAAAAATATTGTTGGAGTTGGCACGGGGCCGATTCTCCGGGGTTTCGCCGATGACATGGATGCTCGATCGTGTCGGACGGTACATCGCCGCATATCTGCAAAAGCCCGCATCCGGTTACGAGCCGTTTACGCCGGCCGATCCGCAGGCGCTGCGAGCCTCGATCAAGCCGGGCGACATCCTGCTCATCGAGGGCCGCACGCATATAGCTGGCGTGATCAAATACCTAACCCAATCCACCTGGTCGCATGCCGCGCTTTACGTCGGGCCGATCGATGGTCAGGTATCATCGCGCGGCGAGCCTTGCGACCTAGTGGAATCCAATCTGGAGGCGGGCATCATTTCCGTTCCCCTGTCCACTTATTTCGGTTTTCACACGCGCATCTGCCGGCCGGTCGGTCTTTCTCCGGAAGACCGTCAGGCCGTTTGCGACTACGCCGTCGATCGTATCGGACTGCAATACGATCTCAAGAATCTCGTCGATCTCGGCCGCTATCTGGTGCCGCTGCCGGTGCCACAACGCTTTCGGCGGCGCATGATCGCGCTCGGCTCCGGTGATCCGACCAAGCTCATTTGCTCTGCGCTCATCGCGCAAGCTTTCGCTCACATCGGCTATCCGATATTGCCGGCGATCGAGCGTGTCGAAAGCGCAAAGGCGCGCCGGGAGATTTATCACATCCGCGACAGCTCGCTTTTTTGTCCGCGCGATTTCGATATTTCGCCGTATTTCGCGGTGATCAAGCCGACGATCGAAATGGGTTTCGACTACAAGAAGATTAATTGGTCTACGCAAGATTCTTCCACCGGGTCATGAAGGTTTAGTGCCGGCTTTGTTTGGCGCACTGCCGGAACAATGGCGGCATAATAATCGCCGATCTCACGCAACCGTGAGAAGATTCCAGCTCAATCCGTTGCAAAGATACGAAAACAGAAATCGTCATGTGGGAGCGGATCGATGCGTAGCCAAAAATATATGCAAGTTGAGCGCCGTGCGTTGCTGGGTGTGGGCGGCGTCCTGATGCTGAGTGCGATTTTGCAGCCGGCACGCCTGCGCGCCCAAGGCACGTCGCCTTCGCGTATCGGCATCATCGGCTCAGGTCATGTCGGTGGGACGATTGGCGGCTTGTGGGTCCAGAGTGGCCACACCGTATTGTTTTCCTCGCGCCATCCAGACGAATTGAGGGATATGGTGATGAAGCTCGGCAGCCTCGCGCAGGCAGGCTCGGTCGAGCAAGCGGTCGCGTTTGGCGACGTCCTTTTCATCGCGGTGCCCTACGGAGCGATCCCACAGGTTGGCAAGGATTATTCCGCCGCGATGAAAGGCAAAGTTATGCTCGATGCCTGCAACGCGGTATCGGCGCGCGATGGCATCATCGCCGACGAAGTCGAGCAAAACGGCATTGGTGCAACTTCGCAGAAATATTTTCCGGGCGTGCGGATCGTGCGGGCATTCAACACGATGTCCTACACGATCTTTGCGCGCGAGGCGAACCGCCCCGATCCGAGGCTTGCCATACCGATCGCTGGCGATGATCCGCAGGCCGTGCAGGTCGCGGCGGCTCTTGTGCGCGATGCCGGGTTTGATCCGGTCCCCGTCGGTACGCTGGCCGACGCGCGGCGCTTCCAGCGCGGGCAACCCGGCTATGGGCAGCAAGTAACGGCGGCGGAGCTAAAGCGGAAGCTCTCATTGCCATGAATTCGCTTGAACGCTGGCTAAGGCGCGTCATGCCGGCGACGCCGCAGGAGCGCGCGGCCGCGCTTTGGTCTTTCGCGTACTTCTTTGCGCTGCTTGCCGGCTACTACGTTTTGCGGCCGCTGCGCGATCAGATGGGCATCGCCGGCGGAGTGAAAAACCTGCCATGGCTGTTCACCGCCACCTTTGTGACGCTGCTTGTGGCGCAGCCCTTTTACGGCGCCTTGGTGGCGCGCCTGCCGCGTGCGCGGTTCATCCCGATTGTGTACCACTTCTTCGTCACCAATCTCGTGTTGTTCTGGATGCTGCTGACCTTCGACATTGAGACCGTCATTATTGCGCGCGTATTTTTCGTTTGGGTCAGTGTGTTCAATCTATTCGCTGTGGCGGTGTTCTGGTCGTTCATGGCTGACTTGTTTACTTCCGAACAGGGTAAGCGGCTGTTTGGATTTATCGGCGCTGGCGGCACGGCGGGCGCATTGTTGGGACCAATCATCACGATTTGGCTTTCGGTCCCATTGGGTCCGGTGAACCTGATGATCGCAGCCGCTGTGTTCCTTGAATTGGCGGTGTTTTGTATTTATCGCCTTGAGCGTGTGGCGATGGTGCGCACCGAACCGAAAACAATGACGGAAAATATTGGCGGCAGCGCGTTCGCAGCGATCCCCGAGCTGGTTCGTTCACCTTACCTATTGGGCATCGGCGTTTGGGTCGTGTTGTTGTCCTATGCCGCGACCATAATCTACTTCGAGCAGGCGCACATCGTTTCCGAGGCCGTGAAGTCGACCGGCCTGCAAACTCGTATTTTCGCAAGCATCGACCTTGCGGTGAGCGTGCTGACGCTGCTTACGCAAGTGCTGGTCACGGGCCAATTGCTCAAACGAGTCGGCACAGGCGTGGCGGCGGCGGTTTTGCCGGCTGTTTATATTGTGGGCTTTGCTGTCCTGGCTGCGATGCCGACGCTCCTTGTGGTCGTGACCATTCAGGTTGTGCAGCGCTGGATAAATTTCGCAATCGCGAATCCCGCCCGCCATTTGTTCTTCACGGTGGTAACCCGGGAGGAGAAATACAAAGCAAAAAATCTGATCGACGTTGTCGTCTATCGTGGTTCTGACGCGTTGTCCGGTTGGATCTTCGACAGCTTGCAGGCGTTTGGCCTAAAGCTCGGCGCCATAGCGCTCTGTTCTCTGCCGGTGGTGACGGGTTGGTTCGTGCTCTCAATTGCCTTGGGACGAACGCAGGGAAAGCGTTCCGAGCAACTCGAGGTGGCACCAGTGACGAAGAATGACCGTGAGTACCGTTTTGACGCGGCGTGAATTCGCTGCATTCGCAGGCGCAAGTCTATTGGCGCGCCCGGCGCTGGCACAGACAGATTCACTCCTTATGCGAGCAATTCCGAGCACTGGTGAGCGTGTTCCGGCCGTCGGCCTTGGCACCGCTAGCATTTTCGATAACGCCAACGAAGCAACGCGCAACAAAGCGGCCGCCGTGATCCGGGCTTTGGTCGAAAATGGCGCACAGATTATTGATACTGCCTCAACCTATGGCGATGCAGAAATTGTCATTGGTGCCGAAATGGCGGCCTCCAATCTGCGGGAGAAGATCTTCATCGCAACGAAGCTCGAAAGTCCCGACGCCGCGGAGCTCAGGCGTTCGCTGGCCCGTCTCAAGACCGCAAAGGTCGACCTTTTGCAACTGCACAACGTGGAAAAACAGAATCAGTCGCTAGCGAAGTTCAGGGAGTGGAAGGCGCAGGGCATATGTCGCTACCTGGGCGTGACATCGACATATCACCGTGACTTTCCAGCCATCGAGGCGGTGCTTCGGCGAGAGAAGCCGGATTTCGTGCAGGTCGATTATTCGATCAATGTTCGCGAGGCCGAGAAACGCATTCTCCCATTGGCGGCCGATGTAAAAGCAGGTGTATTGACCGCACTGCCGTTTGGCCATGGTCGTCTCTTCCGTGCAGTGCGTGGTCAGGCGATTCCCGACTGGGCCCGCGGATTTGCCGGCAGTTGGGCACAGTTCTTTCTGAAATATCTACTGGGCGACCCCAGGGTGACAGCGGTCATTCCGGGGACCGGCGATCAGAAACATATGATCGACAATCTTGGCGCGATGCGCGGCCGCCTGCCGGATGCAACGGAGCGCGCAAAGATGATTTCGTTCATTGAAGCGCTATAACGTCCCCCGTGATTTGGTTTGGTGTCCGTGGCGGACGGCAGCACAGAAGGGCTTTTCATACGGCTCTCTTGGCCGAAGCGAAAGTTGGTACAGGGTGTGCCTTACGCCGCAGTTGCCCTGATCCCGCCGTTTTCGCGGCAGAAAGTTCCGGTGGGGCGAAGGCGAGTGGACGGGAGCAAGGCGATGAAAGTCGCATATCTTTTAGGCCTCGCAGTTGCCTGTGTCGCCATGCCCGTGCTGGCGAAGCCGGCCTATGTCGCCTCGACTTTAAATCTGCGCGCGGCGCCGGGCACCGGCAGCGAGATCGTTGCAAAAATTCCGGGCGGCAGCCTAGTCGACGCCGGTGGGTGCGATGAAGGCTGGTGCGAGATTAGCTGGCAGGACAAGAAAGGCTTCGCCATCCAATCCGCACTCGACATGAGCGGCCGCGTGCCGCAACCGCGCGCTGCCGCGCCTCCTGCCTACCGGCCAGCTCGGCAAGGTCCGCAAGTGGTAGCGGGCCCCCAGGTTGTCGACGGGCCAGTGTATTACGATGCGCCACCACCCGTGGTCTACTACTATGGCGGGCCGTTCTACCGCCCTTACTGGGGTTGGCGCCGACATTGGTGGTGACAACTATTTAGCTTGGTTGCACTGCCGAAAATCAGCCCAAGCATTAAAAGCGTGATAACGCAAGCAAGGATGCCAGTGGGTATCGCGACGTACAACGTCGCACCAAAGCTGCTGTTCCATTGTTGAACACCGCCGCAAATCTGATTAGGCGATCCCGGCTCACGTTGGTGCCTAACGTTTGGCGTCGTTTGGCGCGCGCATGGTCGCCCACGGGTCGGCGCGCGGCGTTTCGGGTTCCTTGCGCGATCTCTCCATCAGCTTCTTGTATTGTTTATCGAGCGCCTCGGCCTGCTGCTGCTTGTCCCTCTCAATAGTCACCAAAGGTTCTTCTTTCTGAGCGAAGGCGGGCGAAGTTAAAATTGCCAACACGACGGTACTTGCGACAAGTTTTCTCATGGCGGCACGTCCCGAGCATTCAGGTCAAGTTAACATGGCGGCAGAAGCCGCTCAATGCGATGAAATCCTGCACAATAGCTTGGTCGGCTTGGTATATAAGTTTTGATCGGGCACCACTTGGGAGGTCCAGGTTATGTCGCTGTCGCATCAAACTCCGCCGGTCGCGGTGTCAAGCCTACCGCGCCACGACTGGACGCGTGAGGAGGTGCGGACGCTATTCATCCTGCCGTTTCCCGAACTGATATTTCGTGCTGCGCAGGTACACCGTGAGAATTTCGATCCGTCCGAGGTGCAGATTTCCACACTGTTGTCGATCAAGACCGGTGGCTGTCCGGAGGACTGCGCCTATTGCCCGCAGTCGGCAAAATTCAAGACTGGGGTAAAGGCTGAGAAGTTGATGGATCTTGAGGCTGTGATCGCTGAAGCACGGGCAGCCAAGGCCGGCGGAGCGTCGCGTTTTTGCATGGGCGCGGCTTGGCGCTCGCCCAAGGACCGCGACCTCGAAAAAGTCTGCAACATGGTGGAATGCGTGAAAGCGCTCGGCATGGAAACGTGCGCCACGCTTGGCATGTTGACCGCTGAGCAGGCGCGGCGACTGAAGAGCTGCGGTCTTGATTACTACAACCACAATCTTGACACGTCGCCGGAATTCTACGGCGAGATCATCACCACGCGCATCTATCAAGACCGCCTCGACACCCTTGAGCACGTGCGCACGGCAGGCATCAACGTCTGCTGCGGAGGGATTGTCGGCATGGGCGAGAAACTTGAGGATCGCGTTGGCATGATCGCGACCCTTGCAAGCCTGCCGGTTCATCCGGAGAGTGTGCCGATCAACATGTTGGTGCGGGTGGAAGGTACGCCACTTGCCGGCATCGGCGCACTCGACCCACTCGACTTCGTGCGCACGATTGCGGTTGCACGCATTACTATGCCGGCGTCAATGGTGCGATTATCCGCCGGCCGCGAAGACATGAGCGAAGAAACGCAGGCTCTGTGTTTTCTCGCCGGCGCAAACTCGATCTTTTATGGTCCGAAGCTGCTTACCACGCCGAATCCGGGCCGCGACCGCGACAAGGCGCTACTCGACAAACTCGGCCTGCGGGCGATGGACTAGACAAAGTTGCACACGCGCGCAAGGTCGCCAACCCAGGTTCGCCGCGTTCATAAAGTAGAGCTGCATTAAGTTAAAATGTGGAAAATGTGGTGTAGCTACCGAGAATGCCTGTGGTGAAAGAACTACGAATATTGGGAATGCCCTCTTGAGGGCGAAAAACGCCACCAGCGTTCCCATCACGATCACGCCGGAGACATTCTCGAACAGGGTCGCATATGGAAAACGCGGCGGCAGACTAATCGCCTGCCGTGCAATACACTTACAGGAAAGGATTCCAGGAGGTGCCGATGTGCCATCGTGGCTACATCAAGCTCTCGGTCGAAGATAAGGAAGACGTCAAAAAACTCTCAGGCATCATGATTCCCGTCTACGCCTCTGCCATGCTGGCGTTGATCGCCTTCGTTGTAGTTACCGGCGGTTCACGACAGGGCGAACTGGTTGCCTCGACGCCCGTTGCCACCACTACGCGCTAGAAATGGCCGCTTTGCCATCTTGACCGAACCTGCTTTGCCCCTTCGTCGTCGCCGACGTGCTTTCGATTGGTCGACAGCGACCATCGCGACTTTGGCGGGCGCCGCCTCCGCAACGGTGTACATCCGCGATGGACGCGAGCATTTCCTCAGTGTCCTGTTCGGCGATGTGACCCTATTTGCCGAGATGCTACCGAAGGTGCTTGCGGGGTGTCTGATCGGTGCCTTCGTCACGCTGCTGTTGCCGCGCGAAATGGTAGCGCGATGGGTCGGGCACGAGTCGGGTTTTACCGGGCTCCTGATTGCTGCGTTTTTTGGCTTCCTGCTCCCTGGCGGTCCGATCACGATCTATCCGGTGGCCGGCGCCTTCCTGATCATAGGGGCGGATGCTGGCGCGGTAGTTGCCTTTATTGTGAGCTGGACACTGATTGGCTACACGCGTGCTCTGGTCTGGGAACTGCCGTTCTTCGGTTTGGAGTTCGTGATCTGGCGCATCGTCGAAGCGCTGCCGCTTCCGATCATTGCTGGCTTGCTGGCGCGAATCACCGTTCGCGCCGGTTTCAGATATCGCGAGAACATGAAATGACTCTCGCCATCAACATTTTGTTATGGCTGACGGTCGGCACTCTAGCATTCATCGCCACCATCCGGGGCCGTACTTTGCTCAACAATGGGGCGCGTGCCGGCCTGCTGGAATTTCTCCTCTTGTTACCGCGCATTGGGATAGGCGTGGTCGGCTCCGGCTTCGTCGCCGAGGCTTTGCCGAAAGAATGGGTCGCGCCGTGGCTCGGTCCTGAATCAGGTTTTGCCGGTGTTCTCATCGCAGCGATTGGCGGCGCACTTACGCCCGGCGGGCCCGTAGTGGGTTTCTCGATCGGCGCCGCCGCGCTCAAGAGTGGCGCCGGCGCCCCCCAGGTTATCGCGTACTCAACAGCCTGGGCCTTGTACGCGATCCACAGGCTGCTGATCTGGGAAGTACCGATGATGCCGGCACGAATAGTTTGGCTGCGCGCGATTGTGTCGCTACCATTGCCGTTCATTGCCGCAGC
>DATFXJ010000054.1:0-9557 GCA_035315965.1 Pseudolabrys sp. | reverse complement strand
TTGAACTGGTATTGCCTTGGGGAAGTGAGGTCGAACGCGTGCGCAGCGAAAATATTGCGCGCCAAGTGCAAGGTGCGCGCGTGCCCGAGCGCGTACCACTTGACCAAGTGGCGAAGCTGATTAGCGGCGCGCAATTCGTTGTTGGCGTCGACACTGGCCTCTTGCACCTTGCCGCAGCTCTAAGTGTCCCGCTGGTTGCCATCTTTACTGGCAGCAAGCCTGGCCTGACCGGTCCAGTTGGAAGCGGCCGACGGTCAATTCTAGGCGACATTGGCATGCCGCCATCGGTCGATGCAGTTATGAATGCAACTGCAGAAATCACCCGATAGAATTTGCGTTTACGCTGCACCAGCCCGCAGCAAGTCGTGGACATGGATGATGCCGACCGGCTTGCCAGTCTCGACCGCAAACAGTGCAGTTACCTTCATCACATTGAGAATATCAAGGGTCTCGCTAAGGAGTTGATCGCACCGCACGGTTTTTGGTCCATGCGTCATCACGTCGTCGACGCGGGCATCGAGCAATTTATCGTGCATGTGTCGACGCAAGTCTCCATCGGTAATTATTCCAACCAGGAGTCCGCGCGGATCAGTTATGCCGACACAACCGAACCCCTTCGTGGTCATTTCGAGGATTGCCTCCGACATCCGGGTGCCAAGTGGCGACAGCGGTATTGCTGCGCCGGTATGCATGATGTCGCCCACTGTTTTCAGAAGGGTCCCAAGTTTGCCGCCGGGATGGAGCAGACCGAAATCGACGGCTGTAAAGCCATGGCTTTCGAGAAGCGCGATGGCCAAGGCGTCGCCAAGCGCAAGCTGTATAAGGGAAGATGTTGTGGGCGCTAGGTTGTGCGGACAAGCCTCGCGCGCTAGCGGCAGCGCGAGCACGACATCGGCAACCTTGGCCAAGGCACTCTCGGGGATCGCAGTCATCGCGATCAACTTGATTCCGTAACGGCGCGAATAATCGGTGATATTTTTCAACTCGGCTGTTTCGCCCGACCACGAAAGCGCGAGGATGACGTCATTGTTGCCGATCATACCCAGGTCGCCGTGGCTGGCTTCGCCAGGGTGCACGAAAAACGCTGGGGTGCCGGTGGATGCGAATGTTGAAGCGATTTTGCGAGCAACATGACCGGATTTGCCCATACCCGTCACGATCACACGGCCTTGCGCTGCGCGGATCGCATCGATGGCAGCCGCAAATGATTTGCCGAGCCCATCGCGCAATGCAGCGGCAAGTGCATCGACGCCGCTGCCTTCGGCTTCCAGGGTACGCAGCGCCGACGCAATCGCCGACGGCGCGCGGTCGCTGGTCACATTAGCGGGCTTTGGTTTGGCCATGATGCTTGATACCATGAAAACGGCATTACGTCAGGCGTGCCTGGCCAATTCGTTTACGTGGAGGACTTGGGTGATGCACTCCGCGATCATTTCATGTGATTTTTCGCGTCCGCGAGTACTTTCCGTACGGCCGCAAGCACCGTTTCAACGGTAACGTCATCGGTACGTCGGTGGCGTACCGCAGCGTTGCCATCGATGCGGGCCCGCTTGCGCGAGCGCTCGTCGCCTGGCGGCTCCAAGATGGCGGCAATTGGATTGAGCGGCTTCCAATGCCAGGGGCTGGTTGGACCAAAGATTGCGATCGTTGGCCTACCGATTGCTGCCGATACATGCATCAACCCGGAATCATTCGTCACCGAAACGTCAGCCATAGCAAGAGCAAGGATCGCATTGCGCAGATCGGTTCCGGTGAGGCCGCGCGCACGGCTTCCGCTGGCCGCCACGATCGCTTTTGCGATTGGCGTTTCGTTCGGTCCACCCAGAACCCAGACTGAAGCCCCGTCCTTAGCGAGTTCTTTAGCGAGTTCGCAATACTGGCGAGCAGGCCATGCTTTGCCCGCCCCTACCGCGCCCGGCGATAGAGCTACGATGGGGCGAACGTCATCGCTAATTCCCAACTGCACGCTCCACGAGTCAACATCTTTTGCGGGTATCTTTAGTTGAGGCAGCGGCCAGTCCTTTGGAAGCGGCGCATCCTTCGGCAGCGTCAATACGCCCATCTGGTCGATCATGCGTGGCAATCTGTTTTCGCCGAAACGTACATCGTTGAGCAGACCGAAACGGAACTCGCCGGCAAAGCCTGTGCGAACCGGAATCCCGGCGAGCCATGGCGCAAGGGCGGCTTTCCATTTCCGCGACATGACGATCGCTTGCTCGTAGTGAGCTTCTCGCAGCATGCTGGCCAGTTGTCGCTGAAGAGCGATACCCAGCGTTCCACGCGGCAAATCGATCGCTATGGCGCGCCGAACGCCGGGCATGTAGTCAGCAAGCGGCGCGCAAAGCGTGTTGCTGACAATGTCCACGGACCGGTCGGGGTCCTTTGCGCGTAAAAGTCTGACCACAGAGTGAGAGCGGACGAAGTCACCGATCCAGACATAAGGAACGATGAGCACTGATCGGGCACCCTGCTTGAATTTCTGGCTCATTGATTGGTGCCGCGCACCCTTGTTGCCCCAGTTTTTAGGTCGGCGAAGACAGCCGTTAGCCTGAGCCACGGGCGCCTGTCCAGCTGCGATTTTTTACCCTATTCGCAGCCATTTGCAGGCCTAAACATCGTAAGATTGCGCTGGGCGTCGGGCTGGGCAAAGGTCTTTCCCGCAGCTTGCTGGTGGCGAGGCTAGGGATGTTTTTGGTAACCGGCGGGGCCGGATTCATCGGGTCGAACATTGTCGCCAGCCTGAATGAGGCGGGGTCAAGTGATGTCGTGGTGAGCGATCTCCTGGGTCACGACGATGCTAAATGGCGCAATCTGTCGAAACATCAGGTTGCGGATCTTGTACCGCCAACCCAACTGGCCGCCTGGCTCGAAAGCCGGAAGCTCGAGGCTGTGATCCACATGGGCGCTATATCTGACACCACCGCAACTGACGGCGACCTGATAATGGAAAACAATTTTCGTCTGTCGCTACGGCTTCTCGAATGGTGCACGTCAACGCGGACGCCCTTTATTTATGCCTCGTCGGCAGCGACCTATGGAGACGGTAGCGGGGGATTCGACGACGATTGGTCAATTAAGGCGTTGCGCAAGCTGAAGCCGATGAATCTCTACGGCTGGAGCAAGCACCTGTTCGATCTTGCGGTGGTCGACCGTTATGTGAAGAGAGAGAAAATGCCGCCACGTTGGGTTGGGCTGAAGTTCTTCAACGTGTACGGTCCGAACGAATACCACAAGGCACACATGGCAAGCATATTGGCCAAGGTGGTTGACACTGCGAAAGCCGGCAATCCTGTGCGCTTGTTCAAATCGTACCGCAATGGAATCGCCGATGGCGACCAGCGACGTGATTTCATCTACGTAGACGATGCTGTTTCTGTACTGCGCTGGCTGCTGGAGGCGACGGACATAAGCGGCATCTTCAATGTCGGCACCGGCAAGGCAGAAAGTTTTCGTGACATGATCAGCGCCATGTTCAAAGCGCTTCGTCAGCCTGTAAATATTGAATATGTCGACATGCCTGAGGCAATCCGCGGACAATATCAGTATTACACCGAGGCACGCATCGAACGTTTGCGGCGCGCCGGCTATAACGCGGGTTTTATGCCGCTCGAGACAGCCGTGAACCAGTACGTTACGGGCTATCTCAACCGTGACGACCGCTATCGGTAGGCCCATGTACGATTTCGACAAGCACCTTGCCGAGCTTTCAAATCAGACTGTGCTCTGCATCGGGGATCTGATGCTGGATGAGTTTGTTTATGGCGATGTCTCACGCATTTCGCCGGAAGCACCCACCCCGGTTATCACGGTCAAACGTGTGGAATCAATGATTGGCGGTGCAGGCAACGTTGCTCGCAACCTAGTGGCGCTCGGTACTCGGTGTGTATTCGTCGGTGCCGTCGGTGATGACGATGCAGGCAGCACCTTGACCAAAGCGTTAGGCAACCATCCGCTCATCGAATTCTATTTGGTTATCGATGGAACCCGCCAAACCACACGCAAGGTGCGTTTTGTATCAGAACATCATTCCACGCATCTGCTTCGAGCCGACTGGGAAACAGCTTCAGCTGTCAACGCCAGCAGTGAGGATGCGCTGATCGGACACGTCGTAAAGGCGATGCCGCGGGTAGACGCCGTGGTTTTGTCGGACTATGCCAAAGGTGCGCTCACTGGCCGCGTGATCCGGGCTGTAATTGATGCCGCGAACGAGCGCGGCAAACCCGTAGTGGTGGATCCCAAAGGCCGCGATTACAGTATTTATCGGGGCGCCACCGTCGTTACGCCGAATAGGCAGGAGCTCGCCGACGTCACACATAGCCCCGCACGGACTGACGATGAAATCGCCAACGCTGCTACAATATTATGCCGCGCATTGGCCGCAAAAGCGGTCCTGGTTACACGCAGCGAGGCCGGGATGACGCTTGTGAGCAATGGTGCGTCTGTCCATATCCCTGCCTATCCAGTGCGCGTGCGCGACGTTTCCGGTGCCGGCGATACAGTTGTGGCGGTCCTCTCCGCGATGTTGGCAATGGGAGCGGATTTCGAATCCGCCATGCGCGCCGCCAATGCGGCCGCGGCTGTCGTAGTCGGAAAGCGCGGCACCGCAACGGTATCTGTTGCTGAGCTGCGATCGCGCATATTGCCGGCGGCGACGCTAGCACCTGAAGAGAAAATTGTTTTTGATTGGACTGTCCTTGACGAGCATCTCGCCGAGTGGCGTAAACAAGGTTTGCGTGTCGGCTTTACCAACGGTTGCTTCGATCTGCTTCATCCGGGCCACGTCAAACTTCTGGCTGGTGCGCGTGTGGCTTGCGATCGTCTCGTTGTTGGCCTGAATGGCGACGCATCGGTCACGCGATTAAAAGGCGTTGGCCGTCCGGTTCAACCAGTGCAAGCACGCGCCGAGGTGCTTGCTGCGCTCGAGGCAGTCGATCTCGTCGCCGTATTCGATGAAGATACACCAGAAAAGTTGATCAGTCGCGTAAAGCCGAAAGTGCTGGTCAAGGGCAGCGACTATGCGCGCGAGGAAGTAGTCGGCCGTGAGATCGTAGAGGCGCTCGGCGGCGAGATCATTCTGATCGATATCATGCCCGGCCATTCGACGACATCAATGGTCGAACGGACTCGCACTTCGAAGAAACGTTCATCCCGTTGAAAGATCCGCTCTTGTCGTGTGATACGACCGATAATGAGATGCAGCTGAGGCGATGTTGCGCAAGTGGCGTCGCAAAACGATCAAGCCTTGACATCGCGTCGGAGTAGTTCGCTTGGCGGTGGCCGCCAGCTTTGCGTTTCTTCGTAACACTTGGCGTAGCGGTAGAAGGTGCCTTCGAAATTTCCAAACGCAATGATGAAACCGGCCCAGCCGTCGATGAAGCCAAGCTTGAAAATGTAGTGCTTTATGAAAGACCATGCGCCGTGCCAAAACGCGCTCGCCATCGACACGCGCTTCCCAGCGAGCTTGGGTACGCCGAGTGTGGAATAGCGGTTCATCTTGTTGATAAGCTCTTCGAGATTACGGAAAGGAAATTGCCAAATGGCATTGCGAAGAGTGCCGATTGACCGCTTGCCCAGCACTTCAAAGCCCTCATGCACGGGCTCCAACGTGTACCGGATGCTGCCCTTTCGAAACAGCTGAGGTTGGCGAAAATTCGGATACCAACCGGAGCCTCGAATCCAACGGCCCATCATGTAACTACGCCGGGGGACCATATAGATGTCGTGCGGCGGGGAAACTGCAAGTAGCGCTAGAATTTCGCCGCGCACCGCTTCGGTACAGCGTTCATCGGCATCGAGACTAAATATCCATTCGAAACTACAAGCCTCGATCGCGCGGTTTCGCAGGTCACCAAAACCATTAAACGGTACGTCTACAACGCGAGCACCCAGCGAACGCGCAAGCTGGACGGTGCGGTCGGCGCTGAATGAATCGACCACGACGACTTCGTCGGCCCACAACACGCTGGATATGGCTGCCTCGATCTTTTCCGCCTCATTATAGGTGAGAATATAGGCTGATATTTTTTGCATCGGTGGATAGGACCCGTTGACGCCGTGGGAGTCGAAGGCAACTTAACATTGAGCCACCCATTGACCCTAGAAATTTGTCGGCCCGTGCGACATGGGCTAACCCCTGTAGGAGAGGTCATCAATGGCCGAGCTGATTTCGATCATTGTTACGACCTATAACCGCGAAGATGCGCTCGATGCGGTCTTGCGGTCGCTGGCGCAGCAAGGCGATCCGGCTTTCGAGATCATTGTGGCCGACGATGGCTCGGGACCAGCCACGGCAAAGTTAATCAACAGCTGGAAGTCGAAAATCAGGCGCCGGCTTGAGCACGTCTGGCACCCTGACCGCGGCTTCCGCGCGGCAGAAATTCGTAACCGGGCTATACTAGTCGCGCGCGGCACTTATTGCGTTTTTCTAGATGGCGACTGCATCGTGCCCCGGGACTTCGTCGCCGCCCATCGCCGGCTGGCCGAGGCCGGTTGGTTTGTCACCGGTAACCGAGTCCTGCTTTCGGCGGAGCTCACAACGGAAGTGCTCGGGGGAAAACTAACCCCGGAGAGATGGAGCCTTGTACGTTGGTTCGCCGAACGGTGGCGCGGCGGTGTCAATCGTTTGTCGGCACTGTTGCATCTACCACTCGGACCTCTGCGACGAGTCCGACAACGAGTCTGGCAAGGCGCACGATCGTGCAACCTTGCCATTTGGCGGTCAGATCTCGATCGCGTTGACGGCTTCGATGCGGACTACAGCGGATGGGGCAAGGAAGATTCCGATATTATAGTACGCCTGTTACACGCCGGCATCCGCCGCAAGGATGGCATGTTCGCAACCGGCGTTGTCCATCTTTGGCACTCTGAAGCTGACCGCTCGCAGTTGTCCAGGAATGAGCGCAAGCTTGATGAAGTCATTACCGGCGATCGCATTCGCGCGCAACGCGGCCTGTCATCGTTTCGGTGCGCGTCGGCACCGACGATCATCTAGACTCGTATTCTGCGGCCCTACCGGTACGCGCTTCATCACATTGCCGAAGAACTATTCCCCCGGCCACACCAACGCCGAGGATGTAAAGCCATCCTTCGGTGAAATCGAACAAGAAGGAGTTAAACAACGAGCCGACGATGTTTTGTGTAACAACGACCACCCCGAGCCATGCCACCAATCCGGCACCTCGGAATAGAAGAAAATGGGACACCCACATCGCCCAAAGCGTCATGACGCCGAGTAGTCCGAGCTGGATGGCGACCGCAAGCGTCTGATTGTGGGGGTTGTTCGATAGTTGCGCCCAAACCGGAGAGCCATTCGCGGCACGCCGAAACATCTCGGCGATCGACCCAGTACCGTGGCCGGCTAGCGGGGCGCTCTCGATAAAGCGAAGTGATTTGGTCCAGTAAACGATCCTCTGACCAACCGATGATAGTGCATTTTCATATTTGAAATTTTCGGTTTGCGATAAAACACTAGTCGCGCGATCACGCAAATAGGGTGAGGTTGTCCACAGCGCTGCGGCAATGACAACTCCAGCCGCCGTGGCGCCGAAAAATCCTTTCCAACCGAACTGCCGGGCGCCGTAAATCAGGATCAGCACCGGAATCACCACCAGCGTCGTCCTGCCAGTGGCGATGAAAAAAATGTTATGGAAAAACGCCAAGGCCAGAACGAGCAGGACCGTCACCGTTGCCCAGCGGCCGCGGCGCGCGGCCTCGCCGGACATGTAGAGCAGCCCAGCGGCGCAAATCGTAAACTCGGCGCTTTGTACGATGTAACTTTTGACCGCAACGCCAGGATCGAGCGAGCCTTTCGGTATGTCCGGCCAAATCACGACGATCCAAGATGCAGTCAGCAGGGCCACGCAGGCAATCAGAAACCCAATGAAGATGCTTGTCGCGTTGTCGGAACGGCGGAACTGCGCCATCAATAACGGTATGACCAGCAGCTTGAAAAAGCCGGTGAGCCCCTTCCAGCGCTCGAGCAACGGAACACCCGCCCAGGCCATTCCGAGCACGCCAAGCAGAAAGAGCAGCACGGGCAAGCTGCCGGCCGGTGTCATCAATTCACGCCGCACGTCCGACCACTCGAGTGTCGGAAAGAGCGTTAGCAGCCAAAGCACAAGCAGAATGCCAGTCGCCGTCGTCGACCATGGCAGCGAGACGGCGACAGCGGCCAGCAAGCCATCGGAGATGCGCACGAGTTTTGCCCGAAGGATGGGGTCTGCGATAAAAAGCCCCGCCATCCGTTACTCCACGCTCATGGTGATCGCAGCTGTGGCTTTCATCGGGGACAATCCGCGTTACAGCAAATTTCATCGCGGCCGATGATAGCCGAGAGTTTGCGCTCGTTCTGTAAGGCGAGCGCATACCGCGCTTTCGCTGGCCATTGGTTCAAAATCGTGAACGCGAACACGGCGCCATCGCTCCCGACACCGGCGCGCGGCAGGCACCCAAAGTCATGAGCGGCGATGACGGGAAACAACTGGCTCACCGGGCATCCTCTGAACGCAGGCCTTAGCCTAACTCGTGCACGCCGACAAACCCCCTGGGGCGCTGATCGCGTGCACGTGCATATGTATCTCCGAGGCCGCGTGGCGTTTCGTTGGACCTCGTAATGTTGCCGTGGGTATTTGATAATATTTTTGAGAACCCCGTTTGGATTTTCGCCCATAATCTACTTGTTGCCAAAAACGCGCTCAAAATAATAATGTGGCCGGACCGGCTACCTGAGGAATCTCGGTTTGGACCAGTTCAGCACTCACCTGGGAAATTCGGGCTAACTCCTGTAGTTTCTTCTTCGCCATTCCTCAGACATTCATGTCCCAGCTGATCCTCGCCGTTCACACCGGAATTCACGACGCTGCCGCCGCGGTTTTAGTGGACTACGACGTCAAAGCCGCAGTTCAGCTTGAGCGGCTCACGCGTTTCAAGGGCGACGGCCGCACCTATCCAGACCTATGTATCGAGGAACTCCTCGATATGGTCGGCGCGACGCGGCGCGACGTCGATGTGCTCGCGCTAACCCGCTCGGATTTTCCGGTCCGCTATTTCCACCACTTTCGCGGATATCGCTGGATACGTGAGCAATATCGCACTTATGTTCAAGGCAAAAAAACACGTTTTATCCCGCGAGAAGCGCGGCGCGCCAACACGACGCGCGAGACGGACTTTTTTGACGTCGCTTCATTTCGACGCGACAGCGGGTTCCGCGACGATACCGTCGTTTACTTCTACAACCACCACATGGCGCATGCGCTACCGACGCTGTTCTACACCGAGTGGGACGACGCGCTGATGGTCACCTCTGACGGCGGCGGCGATAATGTCAATCACAGCCATCGGCGCTTTGCCAATGGCAAGATCGATGAAATATATGGCGGCGATGAATGGCTGATCCGGGACAATCCGATCGACAGCCTTGGACAGGCCTACGCTGCCGCAACGCGCGCACTCGGATTTCGTGACAATCGGCACGAAGGTAAGCTCACCGGCCTGTCGGCCATGGGAGAGCCAGTTTTCGCTGAACGAATCAGCCGACATTTTCGTGTGGATGGAAACGG
>DATFXJ010000053.1:0-5669 GCA_035315965.1 Pseudolabrys sp. | reverse complement strand
CATTGCTATAGTTGATGAGTTCACCTTGGCCGCCGACCAGTGGCCGCAGTTGCGGGCGCTGGATATTGCCGAACCAACTGCCTTCGAGACCTCTTTCGTGCACCGCAAGGATGTCTCGCTATCGAGCGCTGCCGCGCGTTTTGTCGCCGCTTTGCGCGCTCAGATGGAAGCAGTCGCCAGACTGCGCAATTCTCGAAAAAAATAACATCATGTTAAGTTTGGGGCACGTTTTGGTTATTGACCTTACACGATGTGGTCAGCAAGGTCGCAAATGTCATTGGCTCAGAAGCCCGATTCAACCGGGCCGATTTTGGCCAGAAGGAGGAAGCCTCCCATGTTTCGCACAGGACTCTTTGCGTCGGTAATTTTTGCAAGTGTCGGCTTGGCCGGTCCGGTCCTTGCGCAATCGACCGTCTACATCCCGGCCATCCTTGAGCTGTCCGGCGCTGGTGCGGTGTCTGGCACCAATTTCCGCGACGGGATGCTGCTGGCCATCGACGAGATCAATGCAAAAGGCGGTATTCTCGGCAAAAAGATCGAAACGCCCTTGCTCGATACGCAGAGTGATGCCGGCATCTCGCGCGCGCAAGTGCAGAAGGTACTCGACAACAAGCCCTACGTCATTCTCGGTCCTGTCTTCTCTGGCTCCGTACTAGTCGACATGCTGCTTACTCAGCAGGCGGAAATCCCCGAAATCGTCGGTGGCGAGGCTGCGGCCATCACACAGAAGGGTAACCCTTACGTTTTCCGGACCTCGTTCGGTCAGCAATTCAGTATGCCGAAGATCGCCAATTACATGCGAGACGGGGTCAAGGCAAAGACTGTCGGCGTGCTGTGGGTGAATAACGACTTTGGCAAGGGTGGCCGTGATAACTTCATCAAAGAAATGAATTCCCGCGACATCAAGGTGGTTGCCGACATCTCCACGGAGTCCGGTCAGGCCGATTTCTCGGCCGACGTTGTTAAGCTTAAGGGCGCAAATGCCGATGCGATCTTCGTCTATCTCAACGAAGAAGAAAGCGCGCGTTTCCTGCGTGAAGCCAGGAAGCAGGGCATCAACAAACCACTGATCGGCGAGACCACGTTGCTCGGCCAGAAGGTGATCGACCTCGCAGCCGGAGCGGCAAACGGCGTGCGAGGCCATGTCGGCCTCACCATCGATGCACCGATCCCCGCTGTGCAGGAGTTCGCCGCAAACTTTAAAAAGCGGTTCAACTATGCTTGCGACCACAACGGCATCAAGGGCTACACCGCCGTGTACTTCATCAAGCACGTGACCGAAAAAATCGGTAAGCTTGACGGAAAGGCCTTTGCAGAAGCTGCACACGGCATCACCATTACGCCCAAGGACGAGCCTGGCATCCTGATGGAAGCCACCTGGGACAAAAACGGCGACATCGATCGGATCAGCTTCTTGGGCGAGGTCGTCGACGGCAAGCAGAAAATCGTGGAAACCTTGCCGAAGCTCGGCAAGTAAGCGCTTCAAGGAGTTCTTCCGCTCGCCGATCACACCCGGGCGGAAGTCAAAGGCTCCCTCCAATGGCCTCCTTTATTCAGCTTTTGGTATCCGGCCTCGCGACCGGTGCAATTTACGCGCTGATAGCCGTCGGGTTCACGCTCCTCTGGCAGACATCACAGACGATCAATTTTGCGCAGGGCGAGTTCGTCATGCTGCCCGCGTTTTTCGTGCTTGCCGCCATGAATGCGGGTGCGCCATTCTGGCTGGCGGCGCTCATCGGTGTTGCGCTGTCGATCGTGATCTTAGGAATTCTGTTCAAGTTCATCATCGTCGATCCGATGTTTAAATACGGCGTACTGCCGCTGGTCATTTCGACCATCGCGCTGTCGCTCTTCCTCAAAGAAGGCGTTAAGGATTTCTACAGTTCGCAGGCGCAATCGTTTCCCGCGCTCGTGCCGGCAAGTGATATCCACGTCTTTGGTGCAGTCGTCTCCACCCAGAGCCTGGCGGTGCTCGCGGTCGCCATTGTCACCGTGATCGTTTTGCATCTCCTGCTCACCAAGACTCGAACCGGACGCCAAATGCAGGCTACCGCGCAAAATCCGCTGTTGGCGCGCATTCTGGGCATCCCCGTGCAGCGAATGGTGCTCTACACTTTTCTCCTCAATGCCGTGCTTGTTGCGATCGCATCGATACTGGTTAGTCCGATTTATCTCGCGAAATTCACCAATGGGGAGACACTCGGCATGGCCGCGTTCATTGCTGCCATTATCGGCGGATTCAATCAGGTTCGCGGCGCCGTTCTCGGTGGTGTCATCCTTGGCGTGCTCGATAATCTGTCGGCCGCCTACATTTCCTCGCAATATCGCGGCGCATTTCCACTGATCATTCTCATCGCCGTCATCTTGTTTCGGCCGCAAGGTCTGCTCGGGCGGATCGAGGAGCGCACGGTATGACTCGTTTTGCCGCCCTAGCTGTTGTTATGGCTGCGGCCGTCGCCATCGCAGTGCCGTTCTTTTTGAAGCCATTCGGTATTTTCCTGATTTCAACCTGGGCCGTGCTTACCATCGCGGCTATCGGGCTGAATTTGACGCTCGGCTATGCCGGGCAAATTTCGCTGGCGCAGGGCGCGTTTGTCGGAATGGGTGCCTATACGGTTGCGTTGCTCACGCCATTAGGCGTGCCATTTTTCGGCGCTTTTTTTGCAGCAGGGCTCCTGTGCTTTGCAATCGGTTGGGTTCTTGGGTACCCCGCGCTGCGGGTGCAGCACCATTATCTGGCCTTCGTGACACTAGCTTTCACCACTCTTGTTTTCCTCGTGTTGCGCAACGAGGAATGGCTGACCAACGGCATCTACGGGATTACAGGTACGCCGCGCCCGACGCTGTTTGGATTGAAAGCCAGCAGTGCGCGCGATTTCTATTTCCTGTGCCTCGGTGTTCTTGCGCTGCTTTCGCTCGCGATCTGGTGGATGCTTCGCTCACCCTGGGGTCGAGCCTTCGTCGCCTTGCGCGAAAATCCGATTCGCGCGCTGTCCCTCGGCCTCGATACGCGGCGTTACACTCTGATGGCGTTTGCCATCGGCTCAAGTCTCGGCGGGTTGTCCGGCGCGCTCTACGCGCCGCTGGTGCAATTTATCGAGCCGAATTCATTTGCCCTCGGCCTGTCGCTCAACCTATTGCTCATGGTGATTGTCGGTGGCAGCGGTAACTTCTTCGGGCCGTTCGTCGGCGCGCTGGTTGCCGTGCTGTTGCCGGAATGGCTGCGTCTCACGCAGGGTTACTACCTGATCGTCTACGCAGCCGCGATCATGGTTATGATGGCGTTCTGTCCCTCGGGGCTGCTTGGGCTCGCCGAGCGTGCGGGCAGGGCGTTGGCCGGTCCACGCGCCGTCAAAAAGACGTCGATGCCCACTGAAGGTGCCGGCCCATGACCGCGGTGCTCGAGGTCTCCAACCTGCGCAAGACTTTCGGCGGCATAACCGCGGTCGACGGCGTGTCATTCGACGTCCACGCTGGAGAAATCCTCGGCATAATCGGACCGAACGGGTCAGGAAAGTCCACGCTTTTCAATTGCGTGCTCGGCCAATTAAAGCCGAGCGCAGGCGAAGTGCGCGTCAGTGGCAAGCCGACGACAGGCATGCGACCCTGCGACCTTAACAGACTGGGCGTGAGCCGCACATTCCAGCTGCTTCAGATTTTTCCGCAGCTTTCGGTGCGCGACAACCTCATTCTTGCCGGACAGGAACATCAGGGCTCGATGGTTTCGCGTCTGTTCGGGCGCGCAGACGCCGGGCTTGGCGATGCTGCCAGCCAGATGATCGAGTTCTTTCGGCTGTCACATCACGCGGGCGAACAGGCCGGTTCGCTAAGCTACGGACAGCAAAAACTGCTCGACACGGCGATGGCCTTCGTGGCTGGCCCGCGACTGGTGTTGCTCGACGAACCGGCCGGCGGCGTCAACCTCACTATGCTCGGGCATTTGCGCGGACGGCTTCAGGCCTATCACGCCGAACGTAAGGCGACGTTTGTCGTTATCGAACATCAGATGGAATTCGTCATGACGCTGTGCACGCGCGTGCTCGTCCTGGCAGAAGGACGCATCATCGCCGAGGGCGCGCCCCAGGACATACGACGCAACCCGATCGTGATTGAGGCCTATCTGGGACACTAAAAGATGAGTTCGGAATCGCTGCTTGTCCTCGATAGTGTCTTCGCCGGTTACGGCAAGATGACAATCCTTAATGGGACGAGCGTGCGTGTTCGTCGCGGCGCGATCACGACTGTGATCGGCCCGAACGGTGCCGGCAAGTCGACGATGTTCAAGACAATTTTTGGGCTGGTGGCGGTGCGCAACGGCGCGATCACGTTTGGCGGCCACGACACGACAAATTTCACGCCCCGACAGGTTCTCGATGTCGGCATCGCCTACATTCCGCAGGGCCGAAATATCTTTCCGGAACTGAGCGTCCGCCACAATCTAGAGCTTGGTGGCGTCGCCTTGTCCGATCAGGCCAGCCTGCCGACCCGCATGGGTCAAATCATGCATCGCTTTCCGATGTTGCTCGAGAAGGCCGACGCACAAGCCTCGACCCTGTCTGGTGGGCAGCAAAAGATGCTCGAAGTTGCTCGCGGCCTTCTGCTCGATCCGAAACTGATTCTGATCGACGAGCCCTCCATCGGGCTTTCGCCGCTGATGGTGCAGGAAGTGTTCGCGGTTCTGAAATCGCTCCGCGACAACGGCGTTACAATCCTGCTGATTGAGCAGAATGCCAAACAAGCGCTGCAGATTTCCGATTACGGACTGGTGCTGGAGCAGGGGCAGACTCGTATCGAAGACACTGCGACGAAGATTCTTGCTGATCCGCGCATCGCACAGCTTTTCCTCGGCGGCGGTTTCACGTCCTCGGAACATGTAGCATGAGCAGGCGCAAAGTATTGCTGGGACTGATCGGCGCGAACATCATGGGGTCGCTGTCGCCGGCGCTGTTTGCCGACGCTTTCGCGGCCGCCGGAATCGATGGTTTCTATCATTTGATGGACGTCGATTGCCTGCGGGAGAGGCGGTTGCCGCGGCTTCTCGATGCGGTCAAGGCAGTCGGCTTTGTTGGGACAAACATCACCTATCCCTTCAAACAAAACATACTGCCACTGCTGGATGCAGTGGATCCGGAAGCTGCCCAAATTGGCGCGATTAACACTGTTGCCATCGCGGCGGACGGCCGCACCACGGGCTACAATTTTGATCGGCGCGGATGGCGCCATAGCTTTGAGGAAAGCCTCGGACGTGAGAGCGCGAGAGGCGCAACCGTCGTGCAGGTGGGCGCCGGAGGTGCGGGGCACGCGGTTGCGTTTGCCTTGATGGATCTCGGGATTGCGCATCTTGTTGTACACGACCACGACGGCGCACGCGCGAACACACTTTGCAACGACCTGGCAAAACATTTTGGTGCCTCGCGTTGCCGCGTTTCACGCCACCTCGAGAGTGAGATCTCGGCAGCCGACGGTGTCGTCAATGCGACACAAATGGGAATGCGCGGGTTTCCCGGTAATCCTGTGCCGATATCCGCGCTCAAGCGGTCGCATTGGGCTGCCGATGTCATCTACACGCCGGTCGATACGGAGTTCATCAAGGCTGCGGCCGCGAAGGGCGCCCGCGTGCTGAGCGGCGGCGGGATGTGCGTTCATCAGGCGGTCGAGGCGTTCCGGTT
>DATFXJ010000052.1:0-2822 GCA_035315965.1 Pseudolabrys sp. | reverse complement strand
CGGCAATTGCGACCAGCCTGTTCGTATGCGGGCCCCGGGACCACCGTGCCATATCGGCCGGAATCGGGATTTCGCCAGGAAATTGGAGCGCCTGATTGGCCACCCTCCAGCGCATCTATTTGCGCTGCATAAGCGCGTTGCTTGTCCTCGTCGTCGAGCGCCGCGCCGATGCGATTGCCGATGAGGCCGCCAAGGACGCCACCAATCGCTGCGCCGGCGACACGATTTCCCGTCCCGCCACCGGCGACCGCTGCACCAAGCAGCGCACCTGTGCCCGCACCGACTAAGGTCCCGCCGCTTTCTCTAGGCCCCGGCGCTGGCCCTGCCGGCGCGGGAGCCATCGCGTCCGGGCTTCTGGCACAGGCAGTGAGAGTAAGACCGACAATGGCGATGGCGGCAAGCTTGGTCATATCGACCCCCGAGAACCAGCATGAAAAACTGGGCCAGCATTAGGATGATGAGTTTACCGAGAGGCGAGGAATAGGGCAAAACTCTGGCGGGTTACTCAAAATCAAGGCTAGGTTGACATCGCCGGCAAGACCAGCTCCGCGCGCAACCCGCCGAGTGGCGCCGTGCCGAGCGTCAGGCTGCCGCCATAGAGCGCCGCTAATTCGACCACGATCGAAAGACCGAGGCCAGAGCCCGGCTTCGTCTCGTCCAGCCGTTGACCGCGCTTTGCTACTTGTTCGCGCTCGGACGGCGATAAGCCACGACCATCATCGTCAACAATGATTCGGATGGCTTGACGATCGATGGCCCGGTCTGTGGCCTCACGCACTACCTCAATCGAGACACGAGACGTTGCCCATTTGCACGCATTGTCGACGAGGTTACCCATCATCTCCTCGAGATCTGGACGTTCGCCCCGGAACTGAGCCTTATCGTCGGCGTGTACGTCGATGGTCACGTATTTGTCGCGGTGGATTTTTTCCATGGTCCGGGCGAGCGCAGTCACGACAGGCGCCACCTCGGTAACGGAGCCTACGACCGTAAGGCGGGCAGCGAGGTGGGCGCGTTCCAGATGACGTTCAACCTGATCGCGCATGATGTCAGCTTGCTCGAGTACCTTTTGGGCAAATGGCTCGCCACCTCGCGTCGCAGCTTCGTTCACCATCACCGAAAGCGGGGTTTTCAGCGCATGAGCGAGATTGCCGACTTGAGTGCGCGCCCGTTCCACGATTTCCTTGTTAGCTTCGATCAGAGCATTGGTTTCGCGCGCGAGTGGGGCAATCTCTTCCGGGAATTTCCCGGTCAGGCGCTCTGCGCTACCAGAACGGATAGCGGCCAGGCCGTCTGTGATGCGCTTGAGAGGCGCCAGGCCAAACCGAACCTGAAACAAAGTGGTGAGCAGCAGTACTGCAGCAAGTATGGAAAATGTAATGACGAGTGCCTGGTCGAATGAGCGCGTTTCTTCGGAAATTTCAGCGGCATCGCCCGCCACCGCAACAAGGTAACGCCCCTCGTCGCCGAGGTCGATATTGCGCTCGACCAGACGGAGCCGCTGATCCTCAGGGCCTGGCACATACCCCTCTCGCGAGCCATTGGGGCCGGCGGCGATGCCATAGTCCTGCAGGTGTGGCAGACCACCATCCCAAAGTGAGCGTGAAGCTCGCACTTCCGCTTTCGCGGGGTCCAGTCGGGTAACCTGCCAATACCATCCGGACAAGGGTAATTCGAACAAAGGCTCGCCAAGCGACTGTGGAAACTTTTCACCCCCTTCTTCCGGCGAGGCAACATCTGCCACCAACGTACGCAGGTAAACGCCGAGGCGGCGATCAAAAGCGCGTTCGACGGCCTGCCGATACAATGACGACAGCACAATTCCAGTGATGAGAAGTATGATCACCGCCCAGGCGGTGGCAGACAGGAAAAGACGCAGCGCGAGAGAGTTGGCGCGCATCCCATCAACGTGCGTCAGGTGGAGTCAGCAAATATCCGAGACCGCGCACCGTCTGAATGATTTCGACTCCAAGTTTTTTGCGGATGCGGCCGACGAATACTTCCACCGTGTTGGAGTCGCGATCGAAATCCTGATCGTAAAGATGCTCAACCAACTCAGTGCGCGAGACCACACGGCCGGTGTGATGCATTAAATAGGCGAGGAGGCGGTATTCGTGGCTGGTGAGCTTGACCGGGTTGCCGTTTACCGAGACTCGACCAGTGCGGGTGTCGAGCCGCACCGGCCCGCAGTTGAATTCGCTCTTGGCGTGGCCGGCCGAGCGGCGCAGAAGCGCGCGCACGCGCGCGAGAACTTCCTCCAGATGGAATGGCTTCGCAACATAGTCATCAGCCCCGGCATCGAAGCCCTGAACCTTGTCGCTCCAGCGGTCACGGGCGGTGAGCATGAGCACGGGCATAGCGCGCCCTGTCCGACGCCAAGCCTCCAGCACCGAGATGCCATCCATCTTCGGCAAGCCGATGTCTAGGATAACGGCGTCGTAAGGCTCGGACTCCCCAAGATAATGGCCTTCCTCGCCGTCGAAGGCGCGATCGACGACATAGCCAGCGTCGGTCAGCGCAGTGGCAAGTTGGCGGTTTAAGTCGGGATCGTCCTCGATCACGAGGAGGCGCAAGGCATTATTCTCCACTCACGAACCGGCATTGAACTCGCCATTTATGGCGTCAATGGTCACGTCGACCACTTTGCCACTGCGGCCGAGCAGAGTCAGCACATAGACGAGTTTATCGTCTCTTCGGCAGAGGCGAGCGCGCACCACTTCGGAGTATTTACGATATTGGCGCAGCGATTTGATGGCCTGGCCAAGCGAAATCGCTTTATGGTCGTCAACCGCAGCTCGTTGTTCGGCTCTTGTGAGACACGA
>DATFXJ010000051.1:0-20949 GCA_035315965.1 Pseudolabrys sp. | reverse complement strand
AGTGCATGAAATTAACGAGCCCATCGCACTAAAGGCAGTTAAAGCCGCGTTCGACTGGTCGGACCTTCGTATTTACGATGTTAACGCGCCCGGGCTTCAACACGGTATCCTTCTAGGCACTCGCCGGTGGCCTTACTAGTTCCAGACCAGCACGCTCGGCGCACCGGTCGCAGCGTGCGCTTATGTCCGCTTTTGGCCCTTAGCGGACATCCGTAGTTGCACTGCAAATGTCCGCGGACATGGCGTTTGTAGTCGCTAACTCAAAAATCAAGGTCGAGAATTTTCGGGCGCTCTTCTGGGCCAGCTCGCTCAATCGCTTTTTTCAGCGCACGTTCCCATTCCTCCGGCTCCGCATTCTTTCTGATTTTCAATGCCGTGTCCGATACGCCAAATTCGCGATGCTTCAGACATCGGAACCAAACGCCGTCAAAGGTGCCAGGCTCAATTTCCTCTGCCTCCGATTTGCAAATTGGACACGTCACCATCGCTAATTTTCCTAAAGTGGTGGCGCAAATAACTATACGCCTGTACAGCACCAAGCGTCTGTCTAAATGGGACAGCGCCATTCGATCATCAATACATTTTGCCTGCCAAGGCGGTCACAGGCGCTTCGTGAGGTGCCTGGCGTCGTTTCGACGTGTCATGCACCCGCCAGCGCTGTGCGAGTCACCCAAAGCGTCGAAATTTGCAAAAATGATGTCTTGGGCGATGTCTTCAGTCGATTTGCGAAATGTGGCGACACGTAAGTTATTGATTTTATGGCGGTCCCGAGAGGAGTCGAACCTCCGACCTTCGGTTTAGGAAACCGCTGCTCTATCTTTTTTGCAGTTCAGCCAAGATCAGACCCAGGACTGACATTTTACTTTCAAGATACCTTTCGGTTTTTTATGACCTGCATTTCAGACGGGTCCCTGGAAACAGGCCAGCATGGGGGCGGTGGCCTGTCCATATACCCCGGGGGGGTGCGCCCGTACTTTAAGAGATCCAAATTTTTTTGGCATCGCTGCCCCGTGCTTCCGAGTTGCTTCCACCGTCTATCCCTCTGGAAGCAAAAAATATTGCTAAAGGAAATTCGCGAGTCGCTGCAGATGGTTGCTGGCGCGCCCGAAGAGATTCGAACTCCTGACCCCCAGATTCGTAGTCTGGTGCTCTATCCAGCTGAGCTACGGGCGCTTGAGCCGCTGGCGAAAACCGGCCCACGGCAACACGGCATAGCTATCGACTTGGTTACCTATTGGCAAGGGTTGCCGCTCGCAGCGCTCCCGGCGCCCGCGCGGCGCGCAAGCTGCAGAGATGCCCGCATGTGGCGCGCCGCTTGTACGAACAATTCGCTTGCACTCTCGACACATACTTTGGTGCGCTCGGCCAAATCATGCGGCGCGCGCAGTATCCGCGGCCGCCCGCTAGTCGAGCTTGTCCGAGGGCACCCGCGGTTGCGACCGCAAGCACGTCTTCGGCACCATACCTACACCCTTTGCGTATATGTGAACGACGTCCTTATGCGAAGAACACCGCAGGTTCCAGGCTCTTCCGCTTCAGGCGCTGGCGCGTTCACCTCGTCGTGTATTGAGATCGACTGCTCTGTCCGGGATCGTGATGCTGAAAGTGGCGCCAATCGTTCCCGGCACCAGTCGGATTTCGCCGCCATGCGCTCGAACCAATTCCGCGGCGATGGCCAGGCCCAGCCCTGTTCCACCCGTGCGCGCCGCGCCCTGAAATGCCTGGAACAGGTGTGCACGAGCCTTTTCCGGCACGCCCGGCCCGGTGTCCGACACCTCAATCACGACCACGCTGCCTTCGCGCCGTCCGGTAATGCGGATTTGATCGCGAGCCGGATCGCGCGCACCGCGCGTCTCCAAAGCTTGCACCGCGTTGCGCGCGACATTGACCAGGACGCGAAACAATTGATCGTGATCGGCCTCCACGGTGAGGGCGCGTTCGACGGCAACGATCCATCGGATCGGCACATTAAGACCGAGGCCAAGCGCTTCGTGAAGTTCCTCGATCAATGGCTCGACCTCAATGGTCTTGCGCTCGGGCGGTGGCTCCTGCGCTCCGCCGTAAGAGATCGTTGACTGGCAGAACGCGATCGCACGCTCGAGGGCGCGCATCAGCTTGGGGGCGAAGCGCTGTACCTTAGGGTCTGGCGAGGTTGAAAGCTGGTCGGAGAAGAGCTGCGCCGAGGCCAATAGATTGCGCAAGTCGTGATTGATTTTCGATACCGCAAGACCAAGTGCCGCGAGCCGGCTCTGCTGATGGAGCATTGAAGCAAGCTCGCGTTGCATGGCTCCGAGTTCTTCTTCGGCCGTACCAATCTCATCCTGCCGACCGCTCTCGACGATGACCCGCGACGGATTTTCCGGATCCGCGCGGAACGCGATCATGTTGTCGGTTATACGCCACATCGGGCGCACCAGGAGATAATGCAAGGCGAAGAACACCAGCATCGCGGTGATGCATGAAATCGCCAAAGACAGCATCAGAATGTTCACCGAGAACGTCCACGTCGCCTTGCAGAGGGGCGCCTCTTCGAGAATAAGTTCAAGGAAATCGCCACCCATCGGCGCTGCCCCCACCACGCGCATCACGTCGCCTGGTTTGCAAGTGAACAGCGTGTCGAATGCGTCGATGATGGAGCTCCACCAGGACCACTGCCGCATGTCGATGTCTTGCGCGATTCCGGATGGCATATCGGAGACGGCAAGCAATCGACGCTGATTGCCCATCTTCATTACAACTGCGCGCGCGCCAATGCTTCTGAGAATTTCGTTCGCCAGGCCTTTCGGCACCATTCCACTTGGTGCGGCGTCGAGCACAAGCGCAGCTGTGTGCGCCGCGGCGAGCCGGTCGTTCAGCCAGTTCATGCGGAAATTTGCCACTGAAGGAACGTAAATCAAAATTTCCGCTACCATCACAAACAGGATGGTGAGCAATAAAAGCTTGCCGGAAAGGCCGACGCGCCATTTTCGCGCCGGCCGCGGCTGCGCTTCAATCGGATTTGGTTCGCTTTCCGTTTCCAATGTCGCCTCAACCGAAGATTCGCATCCAGCCGATGATGCGCCGCACCCAAGCATTGGTCAAACCTGGGGTGAAAAAATCGATCGCTGCACGTTTTCCAAGTTCCGACAACGTAGGATATGGAAGCACAACGTTAGTTAACGCGCGGATGTTCAGCCCTTGAGCGATTGCCAGCGTCCACATTGCAATTAACTCGCCTGCCTGCGCACCAACTATTGTTGCGCCGATTATCCTACCCTGCCTCGTCGTGATGACTTTAATGTGACCGCGCGTCTTTCGTTCGATCTGCGCCCGGTCATTGTCATTGTACGGCCAGCGTGCAATGCGAATGTTAATCTGGCGCGCTCGCGCCTGCGCTTCGGTGAGACCAGTATGCGCAAGCTCCGGTTCGGTGTAGGTCACCCATGGAACAGCGCTGTTGTTCGTGCGCACCGGCAGTCTGAACAATGCATTTCGGATGACGAGACCCGCGTGATAGTTGGCCGCGTGTGTGAGCGGTGAATGGCCCGCCGCACAATCCCCGATCGCGTAAACCCGCCAATTGCTGGTCTTGAGGCTCCGATTGACGACGATGCCGCGGCGATCGTACCGAATTCCTGCAGCGTCGAGGTGAAGTTCGTCGATCGCCGGTCTCCGCCCGGCAGCAACTAGCAGATGGCTGCCGGTGATGGTCTGCTCGGCGCCAGCTGCCTCGATCGTCGCTGTTACGGCGCCACCGGCGTGGGTGATGCCGATGACATTCACACCGCAACGAATGACGATGCCCTCTCGTTCAAGGCGATCGAGGAGAACAGCGACGCATTCCGGATCGTCATTAGCGAGCGGTTGCGCAGCCTCGAGCACGGTCACCGAGCTACCAAGCCGGCGGAAGGCTTGGCCCAGTTCCAGCCCGACGGGCCCCGCGCCGATGATGATAAGGTGCTCCGGCCTATCCTTGAGATCAAAAATATTCTCGTTGGTGAGAAAGGGCCCATTATCAAGTCCCACGATCGGCGGCACGACTGGGGCCGATCCGGTCGCGACCACAAAGCGCCGCGCGCGGATTTCGGTGCCACCTGCCGTGACAGTATTGCGATCCTTGAATGCCGCATGTTCGTGGATAACGCGAACTCCAAGAGCGGTGAAGCGCTCGGCCGAATCTGTCGGCGCTATGGCCGCGATGACTGAGTGCACGTGATTGTGCGCCTTTGTAAAATTAACCCCGGTGCTTTGGACGTGAAGTCCAAAAGAGCCGGCATTGCGTATTGACTCGGCGCGCTTTGCCGCTGCCAAAAGAGCCTTCGACGGGACGCAGCCGGTGTTGAGACAATCGCCACCCATTTTACTGCGTTCGATCAGCACCGTCGGCACACCAAAAGCCGCGGCAGCTGCGGCCACCGATAACCCACCGGGACCCCCGCCGAGCACACAAATATCGGGTGTCAGCGTCTCCGTCATGCCTCTGCCAGCCCAAGCAACAACATCAAATACCGGTACGCGCCCGCCCACGCCAATATTTCACCACCACCGGCATCAGCGCGAGCAGACCGAGCCCGACAAGCGCGGCGATCAGCCGTGGCGTCAGTACTTCACCTGGGTCGAAAGCCATGTGGCAATTAGATCCATTGGCAGCTATGCATTCATGGTACAAATTTTTCTGTGCGGTAATCACGCTGTCCAAACCGGTTCCTGCCAAAGCGAAAACGACAGCTCCCGGAATAATACCAAGCGCGGTCGCTGCAACGAACGGGCCAAGTCTCACGCCAGCAAAAGCAGGCACCAGATTGACCAGGAAGAACGGGAACACAGGCACCAGGCGCAAGAACAGAAGATAGCTGAAGGCATCCTCACGGAATCCCTTGGCCAGTTGATTGGCGCTTGCGCCCGCCCGCCGCAACAGCGGCTCGCCGAGGGCCGTGCGCGCTATCAGAAAGATGATCGTGGCCCCAATGGTTGCGCTGATCACTGCGGCCGATGCGCCGACCACAATACCGAAGAGAAATCCGCCAGTGACGGTAAGAAATGCCGCGCCCGGTACCGAAAGCGCGACCGCGGCCACATAGGTGCCTATATAGGCAAGCACAGCCACTGCCTGATGTTCGGCGACAAAGCCGTCGATGGTCGCGCGGTGGCGCACCAATGATTCCAGCGAGATACCGCCGTCGGCGAGCGTGAAATAGGCCACCCCGGCAAAGATGATGACCGCTGCCAAAGGCAATATACGGCGGGCGAAACCACCGGGTGTAATGTCGGGAGGCGAGCTTGCGGACATTGAGGCCTTATACACGAGCTCCTGACCCCGCCGGGCCAATCTCACCCTATTGTGAGGCTTTTTGACATCGTAGCGGCATAGCGGTCGCATTGACGCGCTAAAGCCCCTCCCTTATAAGCCGCGCGAAATCGTGTGCTGGCCCGAGAATCGGGCTTCAAGGCGTTTTCGAGGACGATGTCCTCCTTCCCCACAGCGCGAGCAGCGGAGACCAGAAACGTGAAGCGGACCTATCAACCGAGCAAGCTCGTGCGCAAGCGCCGTCACGGTTTCCGCGTGCGCATGGCAACCAAGGGTGGACGGAAAGTCGTATCGGCGCGCCGGGGGCGCGGACGCAAGCGGCTGTCCGCCTGACGGCGGCGAAAACCGCCGCACGCATTGCTTCCATGGAGCGATTGAGGCAACGGGCGGATTTTCTGGCCGCAGCGTCCGGGATCAAGATACGGGCCGCGGCATTCGTGCTGCAAGCACGCAAACGTCGCGACGCGGGACCGGCACGGTTAGGCTTTACGGTGTCGAAGAAGGTGGGAAATGCCGTCGAACGTAACCGGGTGCGCCGTCGCTTGCGGGAACTAGTGCGGCTCTCAGCCGCAAACCGGCTTCGCGCTGGACATGACTATGTACTCGTCGGAAGGCGTGCGGCGCTGGACCTGCCGTTTGCCCGTATGACGCAGGATTTCGAAGGGGCGCTACGTCGTATGCATGCAAGGCGCAATGGCAATGTTGAATCTCGATGACCGACAATAAGAACACCATCCTTGCCATTGTACTGTCGGCGCTTGTGTTGATCGGCTGGCAATATTTCTTCACGGGCCCGCAGGAAAAAGCGCGGCAGGAGCAATTGCAGGCGCAGCTACAGAAGAATGCGCCTACGGCGGGCCAACCTGGGCAACCGGTCCGGGCACCCTCGCAGAACGGGGCGCCGCAAGTTCCCGGCCAACCGAGTGCTCCTGCGCACTCGACCCCGGTCAACCGCGCCGCCGCTCTGGCGGGCTCGCCCCGTGTCCCGATCGCTACGGGCAGTGTCCAAGGTTCTATAGCGCTCAAGGGCAGTCGTATCGACGATCTGGCGCTGGTCAAGTTTCGCGAAACCGTCGATCCGAAATCGCCACCGGTCGTCTTGCTCTCACCGTCCGCTACTGCCGATCCATTTTACGCCGAATTCGGCTGGACCGGCGCCGCCGGCGCAAATGTCAAGCTGCCGACCTCGGAAACGGTTTGGAAACAGACGGGCTCCGGTGCACTTACCGTCACCCATCCCGTGATGTTGACCTATGACAATGGTGAAGGGCTTGAATTCCGACGTACTATGACTGTTGACGACAAATATCTGTTCACCATTAAGGACGAAGTCACTAACAACAGTTCAAGCCCGGTCTCACTTTATCCTTACGCATTAATCTCGCGTCATGGCACGCCACAAACGCTCGGGTACTACATCCTACACGAGGGTTTGATTGGCGTGCTCGGTGATTCCGGCTTGCAGGAATACACTTATAAAAACATTGCGGATAAAAAAGCCGTTACCTTTGACGTAATCAATGGCTGGCTCGGCATCACCGACAAATACTGGGCGGCTGTTCTGCTACCCGACACAAAAGCGCGCCTGCAGGCGCGCTTTTCAACCGGTGCAATCGGCAATCTGCCGACCTATCAGACCGATTATCTACTCGATGCCCAGACCGTTGCGCCGGGCGCAACTGCTTCCGTCATTGGCCGGCTTTTTGCGGGCGCCAAGGAAGTGGCGGTCGTCAATGACTACGACAAACAGCTCCAGCTCAACCGCTTCGATCTTCTGATCGACTGGGGCTGGTTCTACTTCATCACCAAGCCCCTGTTCATCGCGATTGATTATCTCTACCACCTGGTGGGGAATTTCGGCCTCGCGATCCTGATCGTCACCGTTCTGATCAAAATCGCGTTCTTCCCGCTCGCCAACAAATCCTACGCCTCGATGGCAAAGATGAAAGCGGTGCAGCCGCAGATGATGGCAATTCGCGAACGGTTCGCTGACGACAAAGCCAAGCAGCAGCAAGAGCTGATGGAGCTCTACAAGAAAGAAAAGATCAATCCGCTGGCCGGCTGCTTGCCGATTGCGATCCAGATTCCGGTATTCTTCTCACTCTACAAGGTGCTGTTTGTCACCATCGAAATGCGCCATGCGCCCTTTTTTGGCTGGATCCATGACCTTTCGGCCCAGGATCCGACCAACATCTTCAACCTGTTTGGCCTCATTGCACTTGATCCGACCGTGCTGCCGGTCATCGGGTCGTTCCTGCATCTTGGTGCGTGGCCGTTGATTATGGGTGTGACGATGTGGGTGCAGATGAAGCTAAACCCGGCGCCGCCCGATCCAACCCAGGCGATGATTTTCAACTGGATGCCGCTGATTTTCACCTTCATGCTTGCCAGCTTCCCAGCCGGATTGGTGATCTATTGGGCTTGGAACAACACACTGTCTGTGCTGCAGCAGAGCGTGATCATGCGCAAACATGGCGCCAAAATTGAATTGTTCGATAACATCAAGGCATTGTTCGTGAAAAATAAGCCGCAGCGGTAGCGGCTCTGGCATAGCTTGTCACGTGGATGGCCGGGCTTGTCACCGCAAGTCGGATTATCAACTTGCGGTGCGTAATTGGGATGCGCTGATCTGGTGCGCCTGAGTTGCGCGTGCCATTCACGTCTGTAGTGTCCTCTCGGTCGAAAAATAGTGACGTGCCGTACGACAGTGGCAACGAGCGACTTCACCCGTGCAGAAATCGAAGCTGGCCGGAGCCTGTTCTCCCGGGACTGGGAGGTTGTTGCTGCGGCCGGCTCGCCAGCCTCGCTGCCACCGATGCGCGGCATCGAAATCGCCTTCGCCGGGCGATCCAATGTCGGCAAATCGAGCCTGATCAACGCACTGAGCGGCCGAAAAAACCTTGCGCGCGTCTCGCGCACCCCGGGCCGAACACAGGAGCTGATTTTCTTTAGCAATGGCGAGGCACTCAACGTCGTTGATATGCCGGGTTACGGCTATGCCGTCGCGGCTAAAACCAAGGCCGCAGCCTGGACGGCGTTGATCGATGCGTTTCTGCGCGGCCGCAGCAACCTGGCGCGTGTCTACTTGCTGGTGGACGCGCGCCACGGCCTCAAATCGGCCGACGATCCTGCTCTCCACGCACTTGGGCAGGCCGCTGTTAGCCATCAGATCATCTTGACCAAATGCGATGAGCTGAAGTCCTCGGAGCTTGGCACGTGCATTGCCGAAATTGAGGTAGCGCTTGCTGAGCGGCCAGCTGCCTTTCCCACGGTGATCCCGACCTCCGCCCGCAACGGAAGCGGTATTCCCGAATTGCGCGCAGCCATAGCGCGCTTGTTGGCGGAAAGAGGCCGCTGACGCATTGTCGGACTGCCGCCATATCGGCTAGAAACCCGCCAATGAGCAAAGCGCCCAAAATCGACCCGCAAGAGCAGGCCCGCATTCTTTCCGAAGCGCTGCCGCACATGCAGCGCTACGACGAGGAGATCGTCGTCGTGAAATACGGCGGCCATGCCATGGGACAGGAACAGATGGCGCGAGATTTTGCCCGCGACATCGTCCTGCTCGAACAGACCGCAATCAATCCGGTGGTTGTTCATGGCGGTGGGCCGCAAATCGAGGCCATGCTCAAGAGGCTCGGCATCAAATCGGAATTCGCAAATGGCTTGCGTATCACGGATGTTAAGACCGTTGAGGTCGTGGAGATGGTCTTGGCTGGCTCGATCAACAAGCAGATCGTCGGTTACATCAACTCGGCCGGCGGGAAAGCAATCGGGCTCTGCGGCAAGGACGGGAACATGGTGCAGGCGCGCAAGGTCAGCCGTTCGGTTGTCGATCCCAATTCTAATATCGAAAGGGTCGTTGATCTTGGCTTTGTCGGTGAGCCCGAAAAAGTCGACCTGACCATGCTTAATCAGGTCATTGGGCGCGAGATGATCCCCGTGCTCGCGCCGGTGGCAACCTCGGCCAATGGTGGCACCTTCAACGTCAACGCCGATACCTTTGCAGGCGCTATTGCCGGCGCGCTGAAAGCCAAGCGTTTGCTGCTGCTGACCGACGTACCCGGCGTGCTCGACAAATCAAAGAGTCTGATTGCGGAACTATCATTGGCCGACGTGCGCAAGCTTATCGCCGATGGCACCATCTCCGGCGGCATGATCCCGAAGGTCGAAACCTGTATCTACGCGCTCGACCAAGGCGTGGAAGGCGTCGTCATCCTGGACGGCAAGGTGCCGCATGCCGTTTTGCTTGAATTGTTGACCGACCACGGCGTCGGCACCCTGATCCATCGATAAACATATCGCTGGCACTCCAAGGTGCCGCGCAGAAGGCGAACCCGGGAATAACGAGCTTCATGGGCTTCCGCTGACAGGGCAAAATGATTGGGATTCTGGCCAATCGCCCTGCTGGCAGTAACACAAGAGCTACCAATAGGGCGACCGCTGCCGGATGCACGGCGGCGAGGCAACCCATCGCGACCCCAGCGGCGAAATGGTCGAGCGCGATGATCGAATGGCCGAAGCAAGAAAAAATGCCTTCGGCGAAAGCTTTTTGGAGTGCGCCCGCCTACGTGATGGGCAGAAGCATCGCTTGCGCTGAGTGCCAGCACGATCAAGTTCAGGCTCAGGCACGCGGATTGCCAATTCATGAGCATTTTTCTCCTCGGTGGCAAGCTCAGCCTGGCGATCGTGGCTTGACATCCCCCGCCCTGGCCCCGACAAACCGCAGCCGCAATAGCCGGAGCGACCATGTCCACCGACACGCTTGCAAGCGTCATCGAAGAGGCTTTTGACGACCGCAACAAGATTGGGCCAAAGACCAAAGGCGCGGTGCGCAAGGCCGTGAATTCCGCGCTCGACTTGCTGGATGGCGGCAAAGCGCGCGTCGCCGAGCGACAGGCCGACGGTCAATGGCAAGTCAATCAATGGCTGAAGAAAGCCGTGCTGCTATCGTTCCGCCTCAATGACATGGGCGTGATACCGGGCGGCCCAGGCAAAGCGGTGTGGTGGGACAAAATTGATTCCAAATTCAAGGGCTGGAACGCCGCACGATTCCGCAAGGCCGGCTTCCGCGCCGTGCCCGGCTGCGTGGTGCGCCGATCAGCATTCATCGCTCCCGGTGTAGTGCTGATGCCATCATTTGTGAATCTGGGTGCATATGTCGATTCAGGCACCATGGTGGATACCTGGGCGACGGTTGGCAGTTGCGCCCAGATAGGGAAGAACTGCCACATTTCGGGCGGAGTCGGCATCGGTGGAGTGCTCGAGCCTTTGCAGGCGGGGCCGGTGATCATCGAGGACAATTGCTTCGTCGGCGCGCGCTCCGAACTGGCGGAGGGCGTGATTGTGCGCACCGGCGCTGTGTTGTCGATGGGCGTTTATCTCGGCGCATCGACCCGTATCGTCAACCGCGACACCGGGGCGATTACGCAAGGCGAAGTGCCGCCCTATTCCGTTGTCGTACCCGGGACGCTGCCGGGAAAGAGTGGTGGTCCAGGACTCTATTGTGCCGTTATCGTCAAGCGCGTGGACGAGCGCACACGTTCGAAGACATCAATAAATGAACTCCTCAGGCACTAAGGGCATCAAAGCCGTGTCCGCCGATCCCGTCGCCATTGCCCGCGATTTGTTGCGCTGTCCATCGGTGACCCCGGCGGAAGGCGGTGCGCTCAGATTTCTTGAAAAGACGCTAAAAGCCGCGGGCTTCTCCGTTTACCGGATGACGTTCCAAGAACCCGGTGCCGATGACGTCGAAAATCTTTACGCTCGCATCGGCACCGGTACTCCGAACCTCGTCTTCGCGGGCCATACCGACGTGGTGCCACCGGGCGACGAAAGGGCGTGGAAGCACCCGCCATTTTCCGGTGAGGTCGCAAATGGCGATATGTATGGACGTGGCGCGGTCGACATGAAAGGCGGCATCGCTTGCGCAATCGCGGCAGTTTTTGACCACCTAGCAGCAAATGGGGGAAAGCCGAAAGGCTCGATCTCGCTCCTTATCGCGGGCGACGAGGAAGGCATCGCAGTCAATGGCACGCCGAAGCTACTGAAATGGGCGGCTGAGCGCGGCGAAAAATTCGATCACTGCATTCTGAGCGAGCCGAGCAATCAGCAAATATTAGGCGACACGATCAAGGTCGGCCGGCGTGGTTCGCTCAACGGCCACTTGATCGTGATGGGCAAGCAGGGCCATGTTGCCTACCCGCAACGCGCCGATAACCCGATCCGCGGATTGGTGACGCTGATTGCCGCATTACAAGGCGAGCCGCTCGATAAGGGTAGCGCGCAATTCGCACCCTCGCATCTCGAGTTCACTACGGTTGATGTCGGTAACAAGACTGTCAATTTGATTCCCGGTGAGGCGCGGGCGCGCTTCAATATCCGTTTCAACGACAGCCACACGCCGGATTCCTTGAAGAGACTGATCGAACAGCGCGCGACAAAGGCGTCGAGCGGCAAAATAAGATTTTCATTTCAGTGGGAGCCTTCGAACGCTGGTGTATTCGTGACCAAGCCAGGCCCGTTCACCGATTTGGTCGCAAGTGCTGTTGCCGAAGTCACCGGCCGCAAGCCCGAGTTATCGACGACTGGCGGCACCTCGGACGCCCGTTTTATCAAGGACTATTGCCCCGTTGTCGAATTCGGCCTTGTTGGCCAAACCATGCATCAGGTCGACGAGCACGTGCCGATCGCCGACTTAATTGCTCTCACGGCGATCTATCGGAAGATCATCGACTGGTATTTCGGCTAGTAGTCCACCTGCATGAGATACAGGCCGTCCGGCGGTGCCATCGGTCCGCAAGCGGCACGATCGCGGGCAGCAAGCGCGCGTGACAGGTCGCCCGCGCTCCATTTACCCTCGCCCACGGCCTCCAACGAGCCCACCATTGAACGGACCTGGCTGTGCAGGAATGAACGCGCGATAGCCGCCACCATTACCTCCTCACCTTTGCGTTCTACGGTGAGGACATCGAGTGTCTTTACCGGCGATTTGGCCTGACATTCAGTCGAACGGAAGGTTGTGAAATCGTGTCTGCCGATCAGATGCTGAGCGGCTTTGTGCATAGCATCGGTATCGAGCGGGCGGGGCACGCGCCAGGCGTGGCCTGCCTCGAGGGTTAGATCTGCCCGGCGATTGATGATTCGGTAGAGATAGTGGCGCTTGATCGCAGATGTGCGCGCATTGAAATCGTCCGCTACACGTTCGGCATTAAGAATAGCGACAGGATGCGGCCGCAGATATGCATTGAGCGCATCACGCACGGTATCGGTGTCCCAGTCCTTGGTGAGGTCGACATGGGCGACTTGCGCGCGGGCATGCACGCCGGCGTCGGTACGCCCCGCTCCCTGCACCAAGGTTTTCTCACCCGCTAGCGCTTCAATCGCGGAGGTCAGCACACCTTGCACGGTCAGCTGGTCGGCCTGAACCTGCCAGCCGGCGAACGGCGCACCGTCATATTCGAGTGTGAGCTTATAACGCGGCATGCTCAGGTGGCTCGCGCGCCGGCCTTTACCTGCGTTCCGCGCAAAAATTCCTCCGAGCTCATCGGTCGCTTTCCGGCGCGCTGGAGGTGCAAAATCCGTACGGCACCGTCAAAGCAAGCGATGGTGAGTTTGTCGTCAAGCACGGTACCAGGCGCACCCGTGCCTTCGCCCTTCATAGAGCGCAAGGCTTTCATGCGCAGGCCGTTGATTTCAAACCACGCGCCGGGAAACGGCGACAGGCCGCGGATGTGGTCGTGCACTTCCTTCCACGGTTTTGTCCAGTCGATGCGGGTTTCGGTGTTGGAAACTTTCTCTGCATAAGTGACACCCGTCTGCGGTTGCGGCGTGAGCCGAAGTGACCCGCGTTCGGCGGCAGCCAATACTCGCAGCATCAAATCTGCACCAAGGCGCGACAAAGCGTCGTGGAGTTCGCCTGCGGTCAGATCAGGCGCGATAGCCATACGCTCGGCCATCGCGATGTCGCCGGTATCGAGACCCTCGTCCATCTTCATGATAGTGACGCCACTTTCAGAATCACCGGCGAGGATAGCACGGTTGATAGGCGCGGCGCCGCGCCAGCGCGGCAAAAGTGACGCGTGCAAGTTGAAACAGCCAAAGCGCGGGGCATCGAGAATAGGCTTTGGTAGGCGCAAGCCATAGGCCGCCACGACCGCCGCGTCGATGTTGTGTGCACGGAATGCTTGCTGCGCGTCACTGTCTTTGAGTGTTTTTGGCGTGTGGATCGCAAGTGACAGCCGTCGCGCCTCGCGCTCGACCGGGGTGCGCTGCAGGTCCAGGCCACGGCTAGCCGGTCTTGGCGCACGAGTGTAGACCGCAACGACATCGTGCCCGCGTGCGGCCAGTTCAATCAGTGTTGGCACAGCGAAATCGGAAGTGCCCATGAAGATTAGGCGCATTCGGCAAAACCTTTAAGCGCTTGACCTTATACGAAAGCTGCTTCCTCAATCATTCGTATACGATCCAGCGGCGCGTCGGACATCAGCCGATATGATGCGAAGGCTCTTGGTCTTCGGCCAGCGGTTTGATGCCTTCGGTTTTCTTTGCCGCTTTCTTGAATTTCTTCATCACCATGTCGCGCTTGAGCTTGGAAATATGATCAATGAATAACACACCGTTGGTGTGGTCGATTTCGTGTTGCAGGCAAGTTGCCAGTAAGCCCTCCGCTTCGATCTCCTGCCGCTTGAGATCGGCGTCAAGAAATTTCACTTTTACAGCCTTCGGGCGCTCGACCTCTTCGTAGTATTCAGGGATCGACAGACACCCCTCCTCGTAGGTCGCCTTCTCTTCGGATGCCCATACGACTTCCGGGTTGATGAAAATCCGTGGCTGCTTCGCTTCGTCTTTCCTGGCGAGATCCAATGTGACGACCCGCTTTGGCACGCCGATCTGGATCGCCGCAAGCCCAATACCCGGCGCCGCATACATCGTCTCGAACATATCCTCAATGAGCGCGCGCAATGGCCGGTCGACGGTCATTACCGCCTCCGATTTTAGCCGCAACCGCTTGTCGGGAATGATGAGGATCTCTCGGACCGCCATAGCCCGCGATGTAAGCGGTTGGGATAACGGGGTCAATGCGCCCTTTCCCCTTGAGATAACGGCATTATCGCCCTACCGTTCGCTCTTCGTTCGCAAGCCGCGCGAATCGAGGTAGAAGCGCCAAATGTCCGAGATGTCCGATTTGGAGATTCTTACCAACGCTCTCTTGGCGCGTATGCCGGAGCTGACTCTGGCCATTGGTGTGTTTGTCGCCACTGGCGTCATCGTCGTCATCGTGATGCTGCTGCGCCGGCGCAAGCCGCCGCCGGATCCTGTCGCCGAGCAGCGAATGGCCGATCTCAATGCGCGCGTCCAGGCTACGGGCGAACTCCTCGCCAGGGCGCAACTGCAACTCCAACAAACGGTGCACGAGCGGCTCGACGCGGTGACCGCCCGGCTGGGCGAATCGATGCAGATCTCGTCCAAGCATACGGCCGAGCATCTGCAGCAGCTGCACGCGCGGCTTGCCGTGATCGACGGCGCGCAAAAGAATATTACTGATCTCGCCTCGCAGGTGACGAGTCTGCAAACTGTGCTTGCCAACAAGCAATCGCGTGGCGCCTTTGGGCAGGCGCGGATGGAAATGATCATTCAGGATGGCCTGCCGAAAGATTGCTACGAATTCCAAGCAACGCTGTCAAACAAAGCGCGGCCGGATTGCCTCGTGCATTTGCCCGACGGTCCCTCCCTGGTCATCGACGCGAAATTCCCGCTCGAGGCTGTGACGGCCTTTCGCGAGGCAAAGAGCGAAGAAGAGCGCAAACTCGCGATCGCCCGCGTTCGCACGGATATCGCGAAGCACGTCGGCGACATCGCCACCAAATACCTGATCCCGGGCGAGACCCAGGACATGGCGCTGATGTTTGTACCGTCTGAATCGATTTACGCCGAACTCTATGACAGTTTCGACGATATTTTTCAGAAGGCCTATCGTGCCAAGGTGATTATCGTTTCGCCATCATTACTGATGCTGGCGGTCCAAGTGATCCAGCAGATCCGCAGGGATGCGCGCATGCGCGAGGCGGCCGGCAAGATCTTAGCCGAAGTCGGTCTACTGGTTGCCGACGTTATTCGGCTTCGGGATCGCGTTGAGAGCCTGGGAAAGCATTTCGGCCAGGCCAATGGCGACATCAAGCAAATCGTGATATCCGCCGACAAGATCGTGAGCCGTGGCGAGAGAATCCAGGATGTCGAGTTCGCAGACGAATCGCCGAATGCCGATATCCTCCCCGGCCCCGGCGCGCGCAGGCTCGAAGCCGGCGAATAGTGGAATGACAGTTTCCCCCGACGCGCACGAGCGGCCGTCGTGGTTCGACGCAGCGGCGGTCTACCTAAAGCCGCGTGTCCTGATCGTGATGTTTCTCGGCTTTTCGTCCGGGCTGCCGCTGGCCCTTTCGGGCGCGACACTCCTGGTCTGGATGCGCGAATCCGGTGTAAATCTCGGCACCATTGGATTATTTGCGCTGGTCGGCACGCCTTACACGGTGAAATTCCTGTGGGCGCCGCTCGCCGACGCGCTCGACGTGCCTCTACTGTCGCGATGGCTGGGCCGGCGACGCGGGTGGCTGGTATTCACGCAAATCTTACTGATGGCGGCGATCGTGTTCCTCGGCTCCTGCAATCCCGCCATCGCGCCGGGACTGGTCGCACTCAGCGCGCTGTTGGTGGCAACCGCCTCCGCGACGCAGGACATTGTGGTTGACGCGTTTCGCGTCGAAAGCCTGCCAGAAAACGAACAGGCCGCCGGCATGGCCTCCTACGTCGCTGCCTACCGCATTGGCATGCTGATTTCCACGGCCGGTGCGCTTTTTTTGGTGAGCGCCATCGAAGCCTATGGTTTCGACAAGCAAGCCGCCTGGCGCTGGGGTTATTTTGTGATGGCCGCGCTGGTGTTAATCGGGACAGCAACCGCCCTGGTGGCAACCGAACCAGAGCGCTCGGCAAAGGCGGATGCCGCGCATGCCGGCAAGAGGCCCATTGCCCGCGTGATCGAAGCCGCGATTGGCGCCTTCAAGGACTTCCTTGGCCATGAGCTCGCCCTTGTGATGCTAGCGTTTGTAGTGCTGTTTAAATTCACCGATGCACTGTCGGGCGCCATGACTGCGCCCTTTGTGATCGATCTCGGATTTACGCGAAACGAGTATGCGGCGATCGTGAAAGGTGTCGGCCTCGCCGCGCTTCTGCTCGGCGGCTTTGCCGGCGGATTCATTGCCCGCGCGTTGCCCCTCGCCGCCAGCCTATGGATCGGCGGCGTTCTGCAGTCGGTCGCCAACCTGGCTTTCAGCGCTTTAGCAGTGGTCGGCACCAATACGACAATGCTCGCGGCCGCCATTATCGCGGAGAACTTCACCAGCGCCATCGGCACGGTCATGTTCGTCGCCTATCTGTCCGCCCTATGTCAGAACCCGCTGCACACGGCGACGCAGTACGCGCTGCTGACTGCGTTGGCAGCGATCGGCCGCACCTACTTGTCCTCGGGCGCAGGTTTTATCGCCGAGTCAACTGGTTGGGTTTGGTTTTTCGTGATCTGTATGCTGGCCGGTATTCCAAGCCTGTTGCTACTGGCCTGGCTGCAAAGGCACAGGCATTTTAACCGGCTGGAGCCGAAGAAATCCTAGAACAGCGTTCGCTGCTTGATCGCGGCGGCAAGAGTGCCTTCATCAAGATAGTCAAGCTCCCCACCCACCGGCACGCCATGCGCGAGCCGCGTTATTTTCACATTCGCGTCCTGCAACAGCTCGGTGATGTAATGCGCGGTAGTTTGGCCATCAACGGTGGCATTGAGCGCGAGGATCACTTCTTTCACCGGCGTCTCGTGCGCGCGTGAAACCAACGTGTCGATCGCGAGGTCCTGCGGGCCGACTCCGTCGAGTGGAGACAGCGTTCCACCAAGCACATGATAGCGGCCATTTATCGCGTGCGCGCGTTCCAGTGCCCACAGGTCGGCGACATCGGCGACCACAACGATAATGGACGCATCGCGCTTGTCGTCGGCGCAGACCGTGCAGGGGTTCTGCGTATCGATATTGCCGCAGATCTTGCATATTTCAATCTTCTCCATCGCCGTCTCAAGCGCCGCGGCCAGCGGAGCCATCAACAATTCGCGTTTTTTAATAAGATGCAGCGCCGCTCGGCGTGCCGAGCGGGGTCCCAGCCCCGGCAGCCGCGCCAACAATTGAATCAGGCGCTCAATCTCAGGTCCGGCTACGGCGGTGGACATTACGTCAGGTTCAATCCTGGAGGCAGGGGCAGGCCACCAGTGAGCGACTTCATCTTTTCCTGCAACACGTCTTCTGCTTTGCGTTTTGCGTCGGCGTGTGCAGCGACCAGGAGGTCTTCAAGGATCTCCTTTTCCGACGGCCTAAGCAACGAATCGTCGATTTTGACGCCCTTGAGTTCACCCTTGGCCGTAAGTGTGACCGTGAGCATCCCGCCGCCTGCGGCTCCTTCGACCTCGATCTGCTCGAGCTCGGCCTGCATGGCCTGCATCTTTGACTGCAATTGCGCGGCTTGCTTCATCAAGCCAAGAAAATCCGCCATATCATTGGTCCTCGCTATCGGAGGAATCGTCTGGCACAGGTTCGCCGGCTTCAGAGTTCTGCGTCACACCGACGATCTTGGCGCCCGGAAAGCGGCTGAGAACAGCCTGGACCAGAGGATCGTTCTGCACACCGCGCTCGATCTTCGCCTGCTGGGCTTCCGCCCTCGCGCGAACCGTCGGGGCGCCCTGTTCCTTGGATACAACGACCATCCAACGCTTGCCGGTCCAGCCGGCCAATTTCCGCTGAAGATCGTGCACAAGCGTTTTCGGAGCGCTCGCTTCAAGCGCAATCTCAAGTTGGCCGTCCTCGCAGCGCACCAGGCGAACATCGCGCTCGAGTGCCATTTTTACAGCGATGTCGCGCTTATCGGCAGCGAGCGTAATTAGCTCCTCGAATGAACCGATGGAAAGTGTGGGTACGGCCGCAGCCTCGTCGAGCTGCGCGACCGGATCGTCGGCCGGGCGGGGCGATATCACTACCGATGAACGCGGCGAACCGCGCGGCGCCTCGTATCGGGTGGCAAAGCTCTGCGGCTGCGCGGAGCCTCCATCGCCTTGCGGACGCGCAGATACCACCCCACCATCTTCACCGAGTGAGCGCACCACTTCGTCGGGTGTTGGCAGATCGGCCGCGTAGGCAATGCGCACCAACACCATTTCGGCGGCAGCGACCGGACGGCCAGATTCTTGCACTTCGGCAATGCCTTTCAGTAGCATTTGCCACGCCCGTGACAACACGCGCATCGACAGCCGCGCTGCGAACGCGCGGCCACGCGTCCGCTCGGCCTCCGAAAGCGATACATCATCTGAAACAGGGGGAACGACTTTGACGCGCGTAACAAAATTAGTGAATTCGGCAAGATCGCTAAGGACAACCGCGGGATCGGCGCCAATGTCGTATTGATCGCGAAGCTCCCGCAGAGCGGCAGTGATGTCTCCTTTCATCAATGCCTCGAACAGATCGACCACGCGGACACGATCGGCCAGGCCCAGCATCTGTCGGACATCTTCATCACGCACCGGCCCAGCGGCGTGCGCAATAGCCTGATCGAGTAGGGAGAGCGAATCGCGCACCGAGCCTTCCGCTGCGCGCGCGATCAAAGCGAGGGCCGCCGGCTCGACCTCCACCGTCTCTTTCATAGCGATGCCTTCGAGATGCTTGACCAAAATGGCCGCATCCACGCGGCGCAGATCGAAGCGCTGGCAGCGCGACAGCACCGTTACCGGGACTTTGCGAACTTCAGTGGTGGCAAAGATGAATTTTGCATGCGGCGGCGGTTCTTCGAGGGTCTTGAGGAGCGCATTGAAGGCAGCGCCGGAAAGCATATGCACTTCGTCGAGAATATATACTTTGTAGCGAGCGCTCATCGGCGCGTAACGGATGGCGTCGTTAATCTGCCTTACGTCCTCGACACTATTGTGGGAGGCGGCGTCCATTTCCAGCACATCCGGATGGCGGCTCTCGATGATAGCCTGACAATGCACGCCCATCACTGGCATCCTGATCTTGGGCTCGCTTACTGAAGCGTCCGGCAATTCGTAATTGAGTGCGCGGGCCAGAATGCGCGCTGTCGTAGTCTTGCCGACGCCGCGCACACCGGTAAAGATCCACGCTTGCGGGATGCGTCCACTGTCGAAGGCGTTCGAGACAGTCCGCACCATGGCATCCTGGCCAATGACGTCGTCGAAGCTTGCTGGGCGGTATTTGCGCGCAAGCACACGATAGCGGTCGACCGGCACCTCGGCCGGAATGGAACCATGAACAGCGGATTTTTTAGGCTCGCTCATCGTGCCATCCGCTTCGCTGCCGCGTGGAAGCGCGGGTTATTCGCGAACGAATCAAGGAATTGGTGGGAGGCTGACGAGCGACCCGAACCGCGCTCGTTAGGGCTGCTTCCTTCCGGACCTGACCCGGTTGGCGAGTGGCTCGTCCACTGCCAACCTCCCATGACCTATATCGGCCGCAGACGGCCGGAAAGCAAGCGCGGCCGATTCCACCAGTCTGACGGGATTTGACAGCGTTCGCAGATCTTTGCCATTCGGAAAAAGGAGCGATTTGCACCGGCGCGGGGCGGCTTTGCGATTGGCGCGATATGCCCGGCGGTTCTATCGATCGCATTGCCGGACCGGTCGCAGGACAGCACGGCGAAGATCATCGCACCGGTCGACCTGTTCGGGGCTAGATAATGCTCGAGGGGTTTAGCCGGAATCGATTGACGATCTTAGGCTTTTTGTGAAGCATGATGCTAGAAAAGCGGTTCCCATTCTGCCGCATCATACTTCAGGGAGACGCCAATGACCTTCCGTATCGCCGTCGTGCAGCCGATTTCGCATCCGCCCGGCGAAGCCGAGCACAACGTCAACGATGCGGTGCAATGGATCAAGCGCGCGGCGGCGGACGGGGCAGATTTCGTCTGCTTTCCGGAGACATATCCGGGTCCCTGGCGCATGCCGGCGACATTCGATCCGAGCGTTGCGCTTGCGGAAGCCGCCGCCAAGCATGGCGTGTATGCCGTATTCGGCACGATCGAGCCGCTCGATGTTAAGACGGCGACCGCCCACAACCTGATTGTGATGGCTTATCCGGACGGTCGGGCTCCGGCGCGGTATCGGCGCACCCATCCAAACGGTCCTTGGATCTATACCGGCGGCCGGTCCTGGGAATTTCAGTATGTTCCGGGCGATGAGTTTCCGGTTTTCGAAACCACGCATGGCAAGGTCGGCCTGGCCATGTGTAGCGAGGTTTACATGCCGGAAGTCTCGCGCGCTTTGGCACCGCGCGGCGCGGAACTTATTTTCATGCCGGCCGGGATCGACAAGAACCGGTTGTGGAGCACCTGGCGGACCCTAATCTGGGCGCGCGCAATCGAGAACCTGGCGATCGTGGTCATGACACAGAACCTGTTCGATCATGCGCAGCGCGGGCTGGCTATGATGGCGGCGCCGGAGGAAATTATGTTTGAGAGCACGGCGGCCGGACTGAGCATTGTCGAAGTCAGTCTCGACCGCATCCGGCAGCTGCGTGCTTCGCGCGACGAGGTCGGCTCGTCGATGATGTGCGGCGCCAAGCAGGGCG
>DATFXJ010000050.1:0-2083 GCA_035315965.1 Pseudolabrys sp. | reverse complement strand
CGGAGATGGCGGCCATGACGAATACCCGCAAGATACTGATCGTGGACGATGATGCCGAATTGCGCGACGCGATGGTCGAGCAGCTTGCCTTGCATGAAGAATTCGAGTCGGTCGCGGTCGATAGCGGCAGCAAGGGGGTGCAGGCCGCCAAATCCGGCCAAGTCGATCTCGTGATCATGGACGTCGGCCTTCCCGACCTCGACGGGCGTGAAGCGGTGCGCATATTGCGCAAGAACGGCTTCAAGGCGCCGATCATCATGTTGACTGGACACAACACCGATTCCGACACCATTCTCGGGCTCGAATCCGGCGCCAACGACTACGTCGCCAAGCCCTTCCGCTTCGCGGTGCTGCTCGCGCGCATCCGTGCTCAGCTGCGGCAGTATGACGCGAGCGAGGACGCCGTGTTCACGATCGGGTCGTACACGTTCCGGCCCAGTTCGAAGATCCTGCTCAATCAAAAGGGCAACAAAGTCCGGCTCACGGAAAAGGAAACGGCGATCCTGCGCTATCTCTACCGGGCCGATCAGCGTCCGGTATCGCGTGAGACGCTGTTGCAGGAGGTCTGGGGTTACAATTCCGGTGTCACCACGCACACGCTCGAGACGCACATTTATCGGCTGCGGCAGAAGTTCGAGAATGACGCCGCCACTCCTGCCATCCTGGTCACCGAGGCAGGCGGCTACAAGTTGGTGCCCTAACTCCTAAGCTCGCCGCCGACGCTTTGGTCCCAGCGTGACTGCGAAATCAGCTTACTCGGGCTTTGGGCGAGGCTGTTATTCGACTGTTATTCGAATATGGAGCAATTTGCCTCAAGACGTGCAAAATCATCTATTTCAGAGCAGTTTCGGCGAGCGTTTGCTGGCGCTCCTCGGTGTAATGACGCTCGGTGCTATCATCCATGTGCTTGGCACAGTCAGGGCGCGCTGGCCGCAATGGCCTGGCGTCGAACAAGCGAACAACCGCGCCGGGTAGCTATCTGCACCGACTGTCAGCAAAGAGGAACGGCCCTGTAGCGGTAGGGACGCGCGTTTCATCGCGCGCCCCCCGCACAGAACCGTACCCAAGCGCGCAACGGCGTCGTCGCGATGCTGGCTTGGCCTCTGCGCTGCCGACGACGCGCGGGCGTGAGAAGGATCGGGTGAAGGATCGGGTCAGATGCCATCCCCTGCACTTGCCGCCTAGGATCGCCGATTTCGGACTCGCGTTTTGTCGCCGCTGTCCTATCTTTCAGGCCATGTTGCGTCCTTCGGCGATGTACGCATGACCCGCCGCAAGTTCGAGATCACTGCGCACATGAATGAGCGGGACTTCCCGCACATCGTTGAGCTCGCGCTGCCACCAGGTGGCTTCCGCAGCCAGAGCCTAGAATTTGATGCCTTCCACCGTGAACGCAGCATCCCAATTCGCCGAGGCTGCGGCCGGCACGAGTTAGAGCAATTCCACGTCCGCTTCTGCTTCCCCGATGCCGCCATTGCTGATGCCTTTCAGGACCGCTTCGGCGGCGCGCGCTTGACCTATTCACCGCCCAGGGCCGGGCTGCGCCCCTCCGGCCCAAGAGTACGGTATCAGCGTCTCCACTTGCCGCGCATCGTCGGTCGCAAGGTTATGACCCCGGCGGACCTGCGGCGATTGCACAAGTACATGCTCAAGATTGAGAAGGTCACCGTCGTGTCGGATGAGATGCGAGCGGTCGTGGAAAGCGAGTGGCCGGAGCTCGCGCACAAGCTGCCACCGGCTGAGTAGTCGTGCCAAAATTTTTAATGCTGGAATTATCTCAAGTGGACATTCTTGTCATGGGAACCGAACGAACGCTAGCACACAGATGACCGTGAGCAGCCCCAATGCGATCGAAATCAAGCTCGATCGCCTGATGGATGAGATGCGTTTCCTAAGATCGCAGATGATCGCATTCGACAGGCGCTTGAATGGGATCGAAGCTTATCTCAAACCAAGCGAACCGAGCGAACAACAGCCCGAGAGCAAATCGAGGCCATGGTTCGCGGCCGCTGCTCGCGCGACGGCAAGGACAGTTTTCGTTTTGTTTGCAGTCGGGGCAGCAACCGGCGCAGTTTTGCATTAT
>DATFXJ010000049.1:0-3433 GCA_035315965.1 Pseudolabrys sp. | reverse complement strand
TCGAGCGCCATGCCTGAAAACCTACGCCACGGGCGCGCCGGAGAGCATGCCCGGCGCGCGAAAGTTGCGGGCTCGTTTTTTTCTTCCTCAGGTGAACCAGATCACACAGCCTCCCCCCATCCAGGACTTACACTCCATTTGCTCGTGACTGATCTCGTAACAAAGGAGATAGCAATGTTCGCCATCAACAAACATGCTGCTGCAATCGCACTTGGCCTCGCGATTGCCGCGGTCGCATCGCCGAGCTTGGCGCAGCGCAGCGAGACTCCCATCAGTAGTGCGCGCGAGCAGGCGCTGCGAGAGTGCAACGGCCAGACCGGAAAGATGTCGCAATACACCTGGGGTGCTCACCAGATCACCGGATATCGCGCCTGCATGCACCAGCACGGCCAGCAGGAGTAACGCGTCACCTGCTTTGGTCTCGGCGGTCGGCTGTGCAATCCGCCGCCCCCCGCAAAGACTGCCTGAGCCTTTGGGCGCAGGCGAACGCCGGAGCACCAGCCATGAGAAACGACGCTACTGCGATACGCGGCCTGAAATGTCAGGTGCCTGGATGTCGACGCTCGCCGCCGCGGCCCTAAGAGCCGACCGGATTGATTATTGGGTTCGTCGACATGTGATCCAGTACTGGGACGGGACCCATCCCTCTCAACATAAGTTGAGTCCTGCTCAATGCGTGGGTATATTTTCTTTAGCCTATGTTATCGCATGGAGGGTTATCATGGTTGCCAATCTCGCCTTGCGCTGCATCCTTGTCAGTTGCGGACTGCTCATTGCGGGAGTAGCCGCGATCGCACAAGCTCCGGCGCCTGCGGCACCGGCTGCAGGCGCGCCAGCCCCGGCACCAGCACCCGGCATACCTCCGGCGCTCATTCCCGCGCCGTTCGATGAGGCACTGCAGAAAGCTGTGACTTCGATGATGACGGGGACGGCGAAAGCCGCACAGAGCGGTGCCAGTACCGAGATCCTCGTTGATCCGCTCATCGATCCCTATACCGGCGGACAGAATGCTACGACGACCGCGATGGGCGGTAAGATCGTCCAGATGATCAGGTCGACGTATCCCCAGTTCAAAGTCGTGAAGTTTTCGGCGGCGAATCTCAGCAAGGAGCCGCTGTTGTTGTTGGGTACATTCAGGCCCGTCAACAGCAAGAATGATGAGAAAGGGCCGCGGGACGTATTCCATATCTGCCTGACGATGATCGATCTGAAAACCGGCATCGTCGTGGGCAAAGGGCCGTCTCGCGCCTTGCCGCAAGGTGTGAACTTGACACCCACGCCGTTCTTCCAGGATGCGCCGGTATGGGCCAGTGATACGGCTGTGTCCAGCTATGTAAAGGCGTGCCAGACAACCCCGGTCGGTGATCGGATAGATCAACCTTATGCCGATCGGCTCGTTGTCGCCTCGCTGATCACCGACGCCACCGACGCCTATGATGCCAAGCGTTACGCAGATGCACTTGCATTATACCAAAGTGCCTTGCGGACACCGGGGGGCGATCAGCTGCGTGTTCATACTGGCATTTATCTGGCCAACTGGCGGCTGCAACGAAAGGCGCAGGCAGAGGCCGCTTTCGCTGCGCTCGTGGACTACGGCCTCAAAGGAGCAAAACTCGGAGTGAATTTTCTGTTCAATCCGAATTCGACCATCTTCTACCGGCCGAAGGGAGGTGCCGTTCCTTACGAGATGTGGCTTAAGACGATCGGCACAAGGGCTGACACATCGCATTCTTGTCTGGAGATCGTGGGGCATACCAGCAAGAGCGGAGCGCCGGCGATCAATGACAGATTGTCCGTGCTTCGGGCGCAGTATGTGCGCGACCGCCTACTGGAAGTAGCTCCATCCCTTGGCGGGCGCACCCTTGCCACCGGCGTTGGGTCGCGTGAGACGATCGTCGGAACTGAGACCGATGGCCCATTCAATGCGATCGACCGGCGCGTTGAATTCAAGACCGTGAAGTGCTCGGTTTGAGCTGTTTCACAGATTGAACTCGGACGCGACTAGGAGCTTCGATCGCTGACTGCGTTTTTATCGCGAACGGCGGCGCGCAGCTCGCTCGCAGCATCGCTGCAGTCTGTCTCCGCGCACAACACGTCTTGTAGCGAGGTCGCACCGAGCGCGCAGGGGCCGTCCATGGTGGATGTTCCCGTGAGCGAGCTTTTTTGGTAGTTTTGAAATCCCTGGCCAGAGCGGCACTGCTCGATGTCCACATTAGCGGAACTTCCGGAGCTGATTGGGTTTTTTAGCTATTCGCGCGAGGATGACGAGGCCTTTAGAGGAACGCTGTCCGCGCTGCGAGAGGGCATTCAACGCGAGCTGAGCGCTCAACTCGGCCGCTCCAAGAAGAACTTCCGCCTTTGGCAGGATCAAGCGGCGATCGCTCCAGGCAAACTGTGGGCAAAGGAAATCAAGACCGCGATTGATCAATCGGTCTTTTTTATTCCCATCGTCACGCCAAGGGCGGTCAACAGCAAGTATTGCAAATTTGAATTCGAGACCTTTCTCGCCCGCGAGGCAGCAATCGGTCGAAACGACCTCGTGTTTCCGATTGTCTACATCTCAGTTGCCGCGCTCGAGAGCGACGCCAGCTGGAGGGATGACTCCGTTCTCTCGACCATCGCGCGGCGTCAATATGTCGATTGGCGCCCCCTGCGTCATCTCGATGCTCAAACCACCGTTGCCCGTGAGCAGATCGAGCGCCTGTGTCAAAAAATCGTCGAGACGCTGAGGGAGCCATGGATATCGCCGGAAGAGCGCCGGAGAATGGCGGAGGCAGAAGCCCGAAAGCGAGCTGAGGACGAGGCGCGAAGGCTGGAAGCCGAGGCTGAACGGCGCGCCGAAGAAAGCCGCAGGCGAGCTGAAGCCGAAGCCCGGAAACGCGCCGAGGACAAGGCATGGCGGCTTGAGGCAGAGAAGCTGGCATCCATGGCGACCAACCGTGTTGATGACGTGGGCGCCGTTGACGCATCCCTGACCGACCAGCCCGAAAGCAATCCCACGATCAAGGCTCCAGCGGCGCAGGAGAGAGTGGTGGCCGGCTCCGCTGCGGAACGAACGCTTCGGAAGCTGGAGATGTCGGCGTCCAAGCGCGTGTTTGCAACGTTCCGTGGGCGGCTCAAGTTTGCGCCACTAATCGCAATGCCGGTCCTTCTCTTTGTTTACGTTCTTATGACGAATTCCTGGCGCATAGTTTCGGTTCAGGATACGCCCCCTCAGAGTGCCAAAATCGAGTTGCAAGGGGATTCGCAGCCAGTCAAAAGGGAGGTGCCGGATCCGCAGACAGCCAAAAGTGAGGTGCCGGACCGACAATTCCTGATCGGCACCTGGCGAAGCCATCAGATGGAGAACGGGCAGGATGTGCTGATCTATTGGACCATCAAGGGCGACGGCACGACATCGTATGATTACTACGTGGATGGTCAAAAGACAGAC
>DATFXJ010000048.1:0-13243 GCA_035315965.1 Pseudolabrys sp. | reverse complement strand
TAGCTCAACATATCTTGCTTTTACCCCACCGAACGCAGGCGGATGCAGTCGCGTTCTGGCTCCCGTAGTTTGGGCCGGTCGCAGCATCGGGTTCCGGGTTCTTTTTCCCAATTTCCTCGTCACCCAAGACCTGCGATCTCTCTCTACTAAGTCATACGGCGTGAGTCCTTTTCTTTTTTCAAGATTTCGCCGTAACGCTCCCAAGGACGTAAGCCCCCAATGCGGGAAATGAAACTCCAAGACCTCAAGTCCAAGACACCTGCCGAACTCGTTGCTTTTGCTGAAGAACACCAGGTCGAAAACGCCAGCACCATGCGCAAGCAGGAGCTGATGTTCGCGATCCTCAAGCAACTGGCCACCCAGGAAGTCGACATCATTGGCGAAGGCGTAGTCGAAGTCCTTTCCGATGGATTCGGTTTTTTGCGTTCCCCGGAATCAAATTACCTGTCCGGACCTGATGACATTTATGTTTCGCCAAGCCAAATCCGCCGCTTCGGTCTGCGTACCGGCGACACGGTTGAGGGTCATATTCGCTCCCCTAAAGAGGGCGAACGTTATTTCGCCCTGCTCAAGGTCAATACGATCAATTTCGAGGACCCCGAGAAGGCTCGCCACAAGGTCAATTTTGACAACTTAACTCCGCTCTATCCCGATGAGCGGCTCAAGATGGAATACGAGGATCCAACCAAGAAGGATCTCTCGGCGCGCGTCATCGATATCGTCGCGCCTATCGGCAAGGGCCAACGCGCGCTAATTGTCTCGCCGCCGCGCACCGGTAAAACGGTTCTGCTACAGAACATTGCCCACTCGATCACCGCCAATCATCCGGAAACCTACCTGATTGTGTTGCTCATCGATGAGCGACCGGAGGAAGTTACCGACATGCAGCGCTCGGTGAAGGGTGAGGTGATCTCCTCGACTTTTGATGAACCAGCTTCGCGTCACGTTCAGGTCGCGGAAATGGTGATCGAAAAAGCCAAGCGACTCGTCGAGCATCAGCGCGACGTGGCTATTCTGCTCGATTCAATTACTCGCCTGGGCCGGGCCTACAATACGGTCGTCCCCTCCTCTGGCAAAGTGTTGACTGGCGGCGTCGATGCCAATGCGCTTCAGCGGCCCAAGCGTTTCTTCGGCGCTGCGCGCAACATTGAGGAAGGCGGCTCTCTCACTATCATAGCGACGGCGTTGATCGATACTGGCAGCCGCATGGACGAAGTGATTTTCGAAGAGTTCAAGGGCACCGGTAACTCTGAACTAATCTTGGATCGGAAAGTTGCCGACAAACGCACATTCCCGGCAATCGACATCACGCGCTCCGGTACACGCAAGGAAGAACTGCTTACCGATGCCGGAATTCTGAAAAAAATGTACGTTCTCCGCCGTATCCTCAATCCGATGGGGACTATGGACGCTATCGATTTTCTGCTCGACAAACTGCGCAATACCAAGAACAACACGGAGTTCTTCGAGAGCATGAATACGTGATTTGATCTGGACAAGCGGCTTTGGCTCTCTTCGGGCTGCCATCGACAAGCCAAAAGATCGGAGATCAGTGCCTACGCATTTCCCGAATCGACCGACGACCTCACTGGCGCGCAGGCGTTCGGAGGAGGAATTAAGAAGTGCGCATCGCCGCCGCGGTTGCGGCGATATTGTTGGGTTCTGTAACCGGGAGAGAACACCGTTCTCCAATGCATATGAAGGCTGCACTTCTTGGAGGCATCTTTAATTTTTCCTGTGCCGGGTGTGTAGCTGGCAGATCGGCTGGACTCGCTGCGCGAAGGATAATTCGCTCAACAAACGGCAACTTCAACGCCGCTTGCGTGAACCGTTCGGAGTCTTTCCCAATTGCTATAATCTCAGCTCCCCGTAGCCGAAGGTCGAGGGCATTGAGCAGCGCTACATGGCCGAACAGATTGCGTTCGGCCGCCGAAAGAATGCCGTCGATCAGCAGATCGGCTTTCTCCCGCCATTTATTTTCACCCGTCGAGACGGCAAGGCGGACAAGGTTTTGGGCGGCCACCGCGTTGGGATTGGGTGTCGCATCATCCTGCGTCGCATGCGGCCGCAACAACAAGTCGGCTGCGTCATCAGAGGAAAGATAATAACCGCCGGTATCGGAATCGACATAGTGCGCATCCAACGCAGCCTGCCAGCCAAGCGCTCGCTCAAGGTAGGTTCGCTCGCCGGTCGCCTCAAAGAGCGCCAAGGCCGCGCGAATCATAGCCGCAAAGTCCGATGCGAGGCCCGGGAAACTCAGTCTACCGTCACGCCAAGAATGGCCGAGCCGTTCACCCTTTGTCATTTTTCGCTGAACGAAATCGAAGGCACGTTTGGCCATATCAAGCCATGACGGTTCGTCCAGGATGACGCCGGTATTGATAAGCGCGGCGATCATCAACCCGTTCCAGTCGGCCAAGACCTTGTCGTCGAGGCCAGGGCGCACTCGGCTAGAACGCGCTTCAAGCAGAATTGTGCGCAAGCTCGCAAGACGCGCCTCATCTTCTGCGCTGCGAGGCCCATTTTTGAGCCGATTGAGAATGTTGTGACCCTCGAAATTGCCGCCGTCGGTTACGTCGTAGTGGCGGGCAAAAAACTCGCCATTTTCCACACCGATAAGGTCGAGAATCTCGTGTTTAGACCAGACATAGAATTTGCCCTCCTCGCCTTCTGAATCGGCATCGAGCGAAGCAGCAAAAGCACCCTCGCCCGTTGTCATCTCGCGCGCTAGCCAGCCGACAGTTTCGCGAGCACGCCGTCGGAATAGCTCCTTGCCGCTGCGTTGAAAGGCCAATGCCAATAGTTCCAGCAATTGCGCGTTGTCGTAGAGCATCTTCTCGAAATGCGGTACCAGCCACCGCTCGTCCACCGAATAGCGCGAGAAACCGCCGCCGAGGTGGTCGTAAATGCCGCCCTCGCTCATGCGTTCGAGCGAATGTTCTACCGTTTCGAAAAAACGCGCGTCGTTCGTACGGAGGCCGGCGCGCCATAGCATTTCCAGAATAGCCGGCTGCGGAAATTTTGGCGCGCCGCGCAGACCGCCATTAACGGAATCGAACATATTGCCAATCTGCATCGCAGCTGCAGTGAGCTCCTTTAGGCCGATCGTAACTCTTCCCGCTGGTCGTGCCCTGTCCGCGAGCCGCGAAAGGAGCGCGGCACGATTTTGTTCGATTCTGTTCGGCTCCTCACGGAACAGCCGCGCAACCTCGCGCAACACGTCGACAAAGGCCGGGCGCCCAAAACGCGACTCCTTGGGAAAATATGTACCGCCCCACACGGGCTCGGCTTGCGGCGTGAGAAACATTGTCAACGGCCAACCGCCCTGCTCACCTAGGAGATGCAGGGCGTTCATATAGATCTGGTCGATGTCAGGCCGTTCTTCGCGGTCAACCTTGATGTTGACGAACAGCTCGTTCATCACCCGCGCGGTGGCTTCGTCCTCGAACGACTCGTGCGCCATCACGTGGCACCAGTGGCACGCGGCATACCCGACCGACAGCAGAATCGGCCGGTTTGAGGCTTTCGCCTCGGCCAGAGCCTCCGGTCCCCAGGTCCACCAGTCCACCGGGTTGTGCTTGTGCTGCAGAAGATAGGGCGACGTTGCTTCGCTGAGGCGGTTTAGGTGCGTATTATTTTGAGCAGACATCGCCGCAACCTAGCGCGGATCAAAGCTGGCGGGAAACCATCAGCGCGTGCTCCTTTGCGCTTCCTGCGTCGCCGCGCCAAGGGTTGGGTCTCCAAGATTGCTCAAAAACGGGCACGAGCCGCGGTTCCAAGCCCTGACCTGCTGAGGCTAGGAGAACGTCGCCGTTCGGCAGCACCAACAACCAGCAGACGTGCGAGTTCCTTGGCGAATGCGCTGACGCGAAGGGTTGCGGCGGCCTTTAGCTCCGCCGAAATAAACATTTTGTGTGGCGCCGAAATTGTCGGGTTCGACCGACAGAGGCTCGCTCAGGCAATTTGCCGCCGTCGCCACAAGCAGCGACCAGCAGTGCCGCCGAACCGGCGGGCAGCGATGTCAAAGAAATGTGTATGGGGAATCAGCAGTTTCAACGCGCGGCGCACGACAACCCGCTTAATTGTCGAACGGCGAGCTGCGGTAAATCGTTTCCTGCGTCGCCGGGCCTGAGGGAGCAGAGTCATGGCAGAATTGCGAACGCGCGCGCAGGAAACCCGAATCCTTTACGGACCTTTGGCCAGGTCACGACGATCAACGCGCCTTTAGGCGGCACCTTGTCGAGATTGGCCATGATTTCAATTTGATAGTGGCCGTGCTGAAGGATGTAGCTTTCCGATTCCATTTTGTCGGTTACGTCTGTGTCCATCGACTCATGCCCGGTCGCTGCCACGCCGCGCTGTTCATAGAGATATTTGATGGTCTCAAATGCCCAGGCAGGAAACGGCACGCGCTTGAAGCGCTCCGGATTGCTGTCCCAATCCTTGTACATATCGGTACGCAACGCCACGAAAACGCCGCGCGGAATGCGGCCGTGCTGCTTTTCCCACGCCTTGAGATCAGCGACGGAAAATGCATGGTTAGGGTCTTTCGCGAGATAGGGCGTATCGTCCAACACAATCATCGGCAAGATCATCTGCTTGAGCGGGATCTCGTCCATAGTGATCCCCTGTTCGTCGAAATGCGCCGGCGGATCGACGTGAGTGCCGTACTGCCCCACCATTTCGTAGAGCGTCGCGCGGAAGCCGTCTTTGGCAATAGTATATGGTTCGCGCGTTTTGGGATCGGATGCTGGGGTCATTTTTGCCTGACCAAAGCCGGACCACACCGGTGTCTCCGGTCCGAAGCTATGCGTCAGATCGACGAATTTCTTCGATGCGATCACGCGATAAGCACGCGCGAGGTCACCCTGCGCTTCTGCGGGCGATCCTGAATAATGCACGAACAGAATTGACAGCAAGCCAACGAAACGGAGGCTCGGTTTCATAGTGCCTCTCCGATGGATCGTGAACATTGCGATCATATCGCAGCTGCCGAATAGACGCCCGTTGAACTGGAAGCGCTATGAGCTCAAGCCGTCAAACGATCTGATAGAATCCCACATTTGGGTGCACTTGGGTCTTGCCGAGCACCAACCAGCATTTTTTGACGTTGGCAAGAGCGGTTGCAGCCCGTTCATGCACTAGGGTTGCCTTGGGCGTGCCGATCGAACCAGTGAACATTCCGATTGGCGAACTTGATGCGGGCGCATCACGCTGGTGCAGCACCAAGCGTGGGCACGCGAATTGTTGGGAGCACGGAGCGGACATCGATCGCAGCATCCATGCGAGCCAGTGCGATCGCGGCATTTGGACTCGCCGAATTACGTTCGTAGCGGCTTCGAAGCGAGTCGCATTTGCGCCACTTCCCTAAGTGCTCTTAATTCAGCGAGTAAACCCGCAAGCGCCTCACGGCCATCGCCCAGATTGTGGAAGCGTGCGTAGGCGTCATAAGGAATCAAAGCGTGCACTTGGGTAAGTCGCAGCGAAAAGGATAGGCGCACAAGCAGGCATGTCAGGTCGAGACGATTTTGCCAGCTGCGTTAATCCTGCCGGTCCTTGACGAAGGGCTTGACCCTTACCCTGTCTCGGCGCTTCCGTGCGCCGCAATGTCTGAGTCAACGCGTGAAACCATTTTTGCCCTTTCCTCCGGCCGGCCCCCGGCGGCGATTGCAGTAGTGCGCATTTCTGGTCCGCGCGCGGGCGACGCACTCAAGACGCTTACCGGGAAAATAACTCCGCCGCGAAAGGCGACGTTGGCGCAGATCCGCGGGCGCGATGGCGAGGCCGTTGACCAGGCGCTCGTACTCTGGTTTCCCGCTCCCCATAGCGAAACCGGCGAGGACGTTGCCGAGCTTCAGCTTCACGGTGGGCGCGCCGTGATTGCGTCTGTGTTTACTGCGCTTTCGCAGATTGCGGGTTTGCGTCCGGCGGAAGCTGGCGAATTCAGCCGCCGTGCTTTCGAGAACGGCAAGCTCGACCTTACCGCCGTTGAAGGCCTCGCTGACCTTGTGATGGCAGAAACCGAAGGTCAGCGTCGACTGGCGTTGCGTCAGATGACGGGCGCTTTGGGCAATCTTGCAGAAAATTGGCGCACGCAGCTGATCCAGGCATTAGCGCTCGTTGAAGCGCGTATAGACTTTTCCGACGAGGCTGACGTGCCACAGGATCTCGTTGCGCCGGCGTTGCAGATCACGCGTGCGCTCGAAGGTGAGATTGGGGCCGCGCTTGCGGACGATGGCCGTGGTGAACGATTGCGCGAGGGGCTGGTCGTTGCCATTGCTGGTCCACCGAATGCCGGCAAGTCCACGCTGCTCAATCGCATCGCAAAGCGCGAAGCAGCGATCGTCTCGCCTTACGCCGGCACCACGCGCGACGTGATCGAGGTACATCTAGACCTAGGTGGTCTGCCGGTGACGCTGCTTGATACGGCGGGCATTCACGAAACCGACGATCCGGTTGAGCTCGAAGGTGTGCGTCGGGCGCGCGAACGGGCGAGCGCTGCTGACCTTGTACTTTGGGTTGTGGATGCGCGCGACAATCCGAACGGGCTGTCCACTGCACCATCATGTCTGGCTGGAAAGGCAAGTGCCGGCTCGCTAGTTTGGGTCCTGCGTAATAAAATCGATTTGGTCCAAGCGGATAGATTAAGAAGTGAAAATAAATGCCAAAGTAATGGAAGTAATGAATCTAATTCCCAATTTACCGAACCTTTAATTAACAAGGTTAACCGTCAGTTAAGCTATACGAATGAATTTAAATTCTATGCAAATGAACTGAAATTCAATGTTTCGGCGGCTTCAGGCGAAGGCGTCGACGAAGTTTTGGCGCAACTGATGAAGCGTGCCCAAAATTTTTTAGCTGGCGCCGAGTCAGCTCTGGTGACCCGCGAACGTCACCGGCACGCTCTGAAGGATGTGCTTGCCGCCTTACGGCGAGCGCTAGCGCTCGAGACTGCAAGGGACGAGGATTTGCTGGCCGAGGAGTTGCGAGTTGCTGCCCGTGCCCTTGGTCGTCTGACCGGCCGCGTCGACGTGGAAGATATCCTGGACGTGATTTTCCGCGATTTCTGCATCGGCAAATAGCTGGCAGTGGCAGTGCCAGGAAACAGTAAAGCAAACTTCCCTCCATAGGCTGCTAAAGCATTGTTTCCAATGTTTCACGTGAAACAATTCGACAACCTCAATATTTTTGACCCCTCCCCGCGCCTCCGCTACAACCGCGCCTTCCGAGGTATCAATGGCTAGCCGATTCGATGTCGTGGTGATTGGCGGTGGCCACGCCGGTTGCGAAGCTGCGGCTGCTGCCGCGCGGATGGGCGCCCACACGGCCTTGATTACTCACCAGTTCGTTACCGTTGGCGCTATGTCCTGTAATCCGGCCATTGGCGGACTTGGAAAAGGCCATCTCGTACGAGAAATCGATGCCCTCGACGGCCTGATGGGCCGAGTAGCGGATCTGGGCGGGATCCAATTTCGCCTCCTCAACCGACGTAAGGGCCCTGCCGTGCGCGGTCCGCGAGCCCAGGCCGATCGCAAACTCTATTCGGCGGCGATGCAGGCTGAGATTCGCGCTATTGCAAACCTAGAGGTTATCGAAGCCGAGGCCGACGACCTCGTGCTCCGGAACCACCAGGTTACCGGTGTCAAAGTGTCTGACGGCCGGACGATTTCCGCTGGCGCCGTAGTAATTACGACCGGCACGTTTCTGAGAGGCTTGATCCATATCGGCGAAAAGCAGATACCCGCTGGCCGGGTTGGCGAAGAGCCGGCGCTTGGTCTTTCGCGAACGCTGCAAAATTTGGGCCTTAGACTTGGCCGTTTGAAAACAGGAACACCGCCACGCCTCGATGGTCGTACGATCGACTGGTCCGCGCTTGAGATGCAGCCTGGCGACAATCCACCTGAGCCATTTTCAACTTTGACAACCCGGATTGAAAATTCGCAGATCGAATGCGGCATCACGCGCACCGTGGAAGCCACGCACAAAATCATACGCGACAATGTCCATCGTTCGCCGATGTACTCGGGACAGATCACAAGCCGTGGTCCGCGTTATTGTCCATCGATCGAAGACAAGATCGTTAAGTTCGGCGAGCGCGACGGTCACCAAATTTTTCTGGAGCCGGAAGGTCTGGACGATCACACCGTCTATCCGAATGGAATTTCGACATCGCTTCCGGAAGACGTGCAGCATGCATTGGTCGCAACGATTCCCGGTTTGCAGAATGCGCAATTTATTCGTCCCGGCTACGCCATCGAATACGATTACGTCGATCCGCGCGAGCTTACTCCAACACTGCAGACAAAATGTTTGCACGGATTGTTTTTGGCTGGACAGATCAACGGCACCACCGGTTATGAAGAGGCCGCAGCGCAAGGACTTCTTGCAGGTCTCAATGCAGCGGCCTTGGCGGGCGAGAGGGACGAAATCATCGTCGATCGTGCGCAAGCTTATCTCGGTGTTATGATTGACGATCTTGTAACGCGCGGCGTTAGCGAGCCTTACCGAATGTTTACGTCGCGCGCCGAATATCGTCTGCAGCTCCGGGCTGACAATGCCGATCAACGTCTGACCGATATCGGAATTGCAATTGGATGCGTCGGGGCTCATCGCGCGCACGCGCATCGAGCAAAAACTTTGGCGCTAAAAGACGCGCGTGAGCTTGCGAAATCAGTTTCGCTGACACCGAAAGAAGCTGAGCGTCATAGACTATCGCTCAACAGAGACGGACAGCGTCGTACCGCGTTCGAGCTGTTGTCGTATCCTAACGTGACGCTTTGCGATCTAGCGAGGATCTGGCCACGCTTTGGCGAGCTGGCGCCGAAGATCGCCGAGCAACTCGTGATCGATGCGAAGTATGATGTTTATCTTTCACGTCAGGCCGCCGACATCGCGGCGTATCGGCGCGATGAAAGTTTGCAGTTGCCCGACGACTTCGACTACGCGGCGCTGCCCGGTCTGTCGAACGAGATGAAACAGAAATTGCATGCGAATCGTCCGCGTACGATCGGACACGCGAGCCGTTTAGACGGCGTCACGCCAGCGGCGCTGACGTTGCTTGTCGCGCACGTTCGGCGCAGCAAAAAAATCTCCGTGAAATCGGCGTGAGCAAAAGCGGGCAGGGGAATCTCGATCTTGATGTCGATAAAGCGCGGGCCCTCGCGCTCATTCCTGTTTCACGTGAAACGGAATCCCGACTCGACCAATACGTAGAGGTGCTGCTTCGCTGGCAGAACACGCTCAACCTCGTGGCCCCCTCGACGCTTCATGAGTTATGGACACGCCATATCGCTGATTCGCTCCAGCTCCTCGCTCTAGCGCCGCAGGCCCGGGTGTGGGTCGATTTCGGATCGGGCGGTGGATTTCCAGGACTTCCAATTGCCCTTGCGGGGCGGCCAGGAACTAGAGTTCATCTCATTGAAAGTAATGGGAAAAAAGCAGCCTTCTTGCGCGATGCGGCGCGAAAGACTGGGGCAGGGGTGGTTGTGCATCAGGAGCGAATCGAGAAATTTGGGGAAAGCTGTACGGAATCCGTGCATGCCGTTACCGCGCGCGCTCTGGCCCCATTGAAAATCCTCTGCGATCAGGCGTTTCCTTTAATTCACCGCGGCGCCATCGGTCTGTTCCCCAAGGGTCAACATGTAGATGCTGAATTGACCGCTGCCGCTAAATACTGGAGACTCAAAGCCGGCAGGGTGCCTAGCAAGACCAGTCCGAAGAGTTCAATCATTATCATCCACAGCCTAGAGCCTGTTCAGAAAAAGTGAAACGTCTGGTTTACTCGTTATTTCAATGAGTTGGGTGGGCCAGCCAACTTATGAATATGGAGCATGACTGACTTTCAAATGTCCAACCCGCCCATTGATTCACCAGTTGTTCCGTTCGCTAAACCGGCCGTGAAACCCGATGCCGCCCGGCCGCGGGTGCTCGCGATTGCCAATCAGAAAGGCGGGGTCGGCAAGACAACAACCGCAATCAATCTTGGTACTGCGCTCGCCGCGATCGGTGAGCATGTTCTGATCATCGATCTCGATCCGCAGGGCAACGCGTCGACTGGACTGGGTATCGAACGCAAATCGCGCCGCACATCGACCTACGATGTCCTTACCGGCGCAGCGCCGGTGACCGACGCCGTTTTGCAGACTGGTGTGCCCCAGCTCTATATCGCGCCATCGACACTAGATCTGTCGGGCTTGGAGCTTGAAATCGGTCAACAACGCGACCGCGCCTTCCGCTTGCGCAATGCACTACGACAACTCAATAGCGGCACGCGCAACTACGATTTCAATTATGTGCTGGTCGACTGTCCGCCATCGCTCAATCTGCTGACGGTCAACGCAATGGCCGCAGCAGATTCAATTCTAGTTCCACTGCAATGCGAGTTCTTCGCACTCGAAGGGCTTTCGCAGCTTCTGAAAACGATCGAGCAAGTCAAGACGACGCTCAATCCGACGTTGTCGATTCACGGCATCGTGCTGACCATGTATGACTCGCGCAATAACCTCTCCGGCCAGGTTGTCGCGGACGTACGCCAGTTCATGGGCAACAAAGTGTACGAGACGATAATTCCGCGCAACGTACGGATTTCGGAAGCGCCGTCCTATGGCAAGCCAGTGCTGGTTTATGATCTCAAATGCGTCGGCAGCGAAGCCTATTTGCGGCTCGCTACTGAGATCATCCAGCGCGAGAAAGCCTTGAAAGCCGGATAGTAATCCACAAAGTCTCAATATTGACGGCAGCAACACGGAAAGGAATAGCGTGGCACGGAGTTCAAGAGCGGGGGCAATGGCGGATCACTCGAGATTGGGACGCGGTCTGGCAGCGCTGATCGGGGACGTTAGCGAGGAAACCTCCGTAACCGACAGTGGCCGCAAGCCCCGCCGTGCCCCAATTGAAAATTTACGTCCCAATCCGCGCAATCCGCGCCGGATGTTCACTGATGCCGAACTCGATGAACTATCCGATTCAATTCGCGAGCGTGGCATCATTCAACCGATCGTCGTGCGCCCGCTGCAAGCCGATAACTTTGAAATCATCGCCGGAGAGCGGCGGTGGCGTGCCGCACAGCGTGCTGGCTTGCATGACGTGCCGATCGCCGTGGTGGAAGCAAATGACGCGCAGTCGCTGGAATTTGCCATCATCGAAAATGTGCAGCGTACCGATCTCAATCCGATTGAGGAGGCAAGCGGCTATCTGGCGCTAATGGACGATTTCAATCGCACGCAGGAAGAAGTCGCTCAGATCGTCGGCAAAAGCCGGCCACACGTTGCGAACACAATTAGGCTACTCAAGTTGCCGGAACCAGTAAAGCAATTGGTGCGCTCGAACAAAATCTCTGCCGGCCACGCGCGGCTGCTGCTCGGTCAGCCGAACGCCGAGCAGATAGCCCACGAAATCATCGACAAAGATCTGAGCGTGCGGCAAGTCGAGGCGCGAATGCACAAGGATGCGACGGGGCGGGCCCGCCAGGTGGAACGCGAGACAAAAGGCTTCATCAGCGGTGCCAAGGACGCCAACACGCGCGCGCTGGAAAAAAGACTTTCGGATGCACTGGGACTTGCAGTTACCATCGATCACCGCGGCGAGGGTGGCACGTTGCGGATCAAGTACCGGGATCTCGAACAGCTCGACGCGGTCTTGAAGAGGCTGGGCGGCTAGCTTCACCGGCTGGTTTCACGACCGCCCCACCCACCGCCGACAGCACATACTAACGCGAAGAGTGTGCCGGCTGGGGTGGCGTTTTCGCTTACGGACCAATCCATGGCCTCGTTGCCAATAATATTTATAATTCCGATTCAAAATGGAATCTCGCGAATTCGAGGAGGCTACCCCCAATGGCCGACGACACGCCAAAAGCGAGGCGAATTTTACACGTGAAAGTAAAAACGCCGTCCGCCGACGCAACAGCGCTCCTCATGACGATGATGAAGAACGCCTTGCCGCTGTACAAGGCATTCGGTGAGGCCCAGGTTCGCTTGCTCCGCAATGCCGATGATCAAACTCAATTCCTCCAAGTGATCGAGTACGAAACTGATGAGGCAGTCGAATTTAATCGTCAAAAACTTGCCAGCGAACCAATAATGCAAAACTACTTGCAGGCTTGGCGCACGCTCTTCCCCGGAGCGATGGAGATCGACGTGTACGAGGACATTACTGAAAAGGGGTAGCGTTTTTTTGTCTCGCCGAATGAGAATCGAAAACTCGCTGTTATCGTACGATCGGCTTTGCGTAGGCTTTTCGAGCTGCCAAAGGAACAAAATGATTTCTATGCGTGTTATTCTTCCTGATAAAAAGCTTGTGCACACCACTCTCGACGTAACGCGGAAAGTCATGACCACGATCCAGAACAGTTCACATCCCGCCTTGTCAGGCGCCGATAGCCTAGCCGCAAGCACATCCGATATCCTCCTGCTGATCGGACGTATTCTCCTCGGCTGGATTTTTGTGCGCAGTGGCTACGGAAAAATTTTTGACATCCCTGCCTATGGAGCGACTTTCCCAGCACGCGGGTTACCACCCTTTTTAGCCTACATCGCTGTCCCAGCGGAATTTTTCGGGGGGATTGCCCTGATTCTTGGGCTCGCGACACGCTACGTTGTGCTGGTGATGATTGTGTTCATGCTGGTTGCGACTTTCAGCTCGCATCGATACTGGGAATTCACCGACCTAGCCGTCCGCCGGGCACAGGATTCGAGTTTCTATAAGAACCTGGCGATACTGGGCGGTTTCCTGTTCTTGTTTGTCGGCGGTGCAGGGCGCCTCAGCCTTGACGCTTGGCTGCGCAGGCGGCGATAGCGGCAAAAAATAAATGACGCCAGAGTGCTCTCGACTAGGTTTCAGGAGCATCGGATTGCGGGCATCGGTCCGTAAAATTGCCATTTGTCACGACCGTGATTTGACGAGTTACCTGCAACCAAGACGCGATATCAGGCCTTTTTTCTTGCGGATTGGAATATCCCGAATACATTCGAGCTTCCGCTTAAGGAGTTTTGTCGAATGCCTGGCGCAGGTGGAGCGGGATGCCAACACTTACATAGGTGCAGCTTCGCAATCGCGCGAGGGAAACGAGCCGTTCTTTGGCGTTAGTCGACGCCGCCCGCTGCGCGATGGCCAATTCAGCGGGATCATCATGATTTCCATCGCGCCGAAAACCTTTTCGGATTTCTATCGTGAGCTTGCAGGTGACACGACTGCCAGGCCCTGATGGGACATCTGACGCCGACGGAACGCCTGCTGAATTCGC
>DATFXJ010000047.1:0-17279 GCA_035315965.1 Pseudolabrys sp. | reverse complement strand
GGTCTGCTCGCGCTCCGGAATGACCAGGGTTTAAATGCGTGGACACTTCATTACGTTCGAAGGTGGCGAAGGCAGCGGCAAATCTACCCACGCAGCGACGCTAGCGCAGCGACTGAAATCTCTCGGTTTCGAAGTTGTGCTCACGCGGGAGCCAGGCGGATCAGCCGGCGCCGAGATCATCCGCCATATCCTGCTGTCCGGTATCGCCAAGCCGCTTGGTGCGGAAACCGAAGCAATTCTATTCGCAGCGGCCCGTGACGATCACGTACGGAATACCATTCTCCCCGCACTGAAAGCTGGCCATTGGGTGATATGCGATCGCTTCATCGATTCAACGCGCGTCTATCAGGGCGCTCTGGGTAACGTCGATCAACGGTTGATCCGCAGTTTGGAGCGGGTAACGGTTGGGCCTGCGGTCCCTGAACTCACGTTTATTATGGATGTTCCTATCCAGATCGGATTGGCCCGTGCCCAGAGCCGGCGCGGGCAGGGGGCTGCTGATCGGTTCGAGGCAGAGTCGATGGACTTTCATGAGAATCTTCGCCAAGCCTACCGCACCCTCGCTTCGGAGGAGCCAGAGCGGTGCATCGTGGTAGACGGCCGACCGCCACATGATGTCGTAGCCGACCACATCTGGTCTGTCGTGCGGGAGCGGCTGCATCCCAAGTCGGTCGACGTTGCGGAGACGGCGGGACCGTGAGCAGCGACGAAACCGAAGAGCGGGAGGGTAAGCCACCCCGCGAAACGACATCTCTGTTTGGCCATGACGAAGTCGAACGCGCGTTCCTCGATGCGTATAAAAGTGGACGCGTTGCCCATGCTTGGCTGATCGGCGGGCCACCGGGCATCGGCAAGGCGACACTGGCTTATCGAATGGCGCGCTTTGTACTGGCGCATCCAGATCCGTACGCGCCGGAAGTTCAAGGGACGACTTCGCTAGCGATTGATCCGACCCACCCCGTTGCACGGCGGATTGCCATGCAGACGCACGGCGACTTATTGGTGCTGGAACGGAGCATCAATGAGCAGACCGGGAAGCGATACACCGTGATACGGGTCGATGATGTGAGGCGCACGGTTTCATTCTTCGGCTCGACAGCGGGCGAGGGTGGTTGGCGGGTTGCCATCGTTGATTCCGTCGATGATTTGCAGCGCGAAGGCGCTAATGCACTATTGAAAATGCTGGAGGAGCCGCCACAAAGGTCGCTTTTGCTGCTCGTCAGCAATGCGCCTGGACGCGAATTGCCTACTATCCGTTCGCGGTGCCGGCGCCTACTGCTGCGACCGCTTGCAATCGAGGACGCTGTCCACGCGCTGTCTGATTCGACCGGTAGAGCTGCAGCTGAACCTGAGGTGCGGCAAGCTGCGGAAGCGGCGGAAGGTAGTGTCGGCCGGGCCCTCGTCTTGCTCGGCGGCTCTGCCCTGGCGCTGCGTCAGCGGATCCTCGAGTTATTTGCGCAACTACCCGCTCCCGATCCAAGCGCGCTCCATGCGCTCGGCGAGGCAATAGGTGGCACCGACCCGAAAACGCTGGAGACCTTCATGGATCTGGTCAACGGTTGGTTATCGACGCGGCTGGCAGAAGGCTTACAAGGCAAGGGGCAGTTGATGCACCTGGCCGAAACTTGGGAAAAGGTTAATCGCGCCGCGCGGGAGGCGGAGGCCTATAATCTCGAACGTAAGCCCCTGGTCTTCTCGGTGTTTGGTGCATTGGCGGAGGCCGCAGCAGGAGATTGAAGGCAACGGTGTGCGCTAAGTGGGCGCGGGGTTAGTTTAACCGGCGTATTGTGATTGAATTTTCGAGCACCTGCATCACGTCCAAATATCCGGCTGCGCCAGAACGGCCGAAGCTCCCGGGAGGATGCCATGACCTACAGGACCAATCGCCGCCAGTTTCTCGCCGGTTCCGCGGCTGCTGTCGCCGCATTTCCTATGCCGTCTATCGCACAGAATGCGCCACTCAAGATCGGCCTGCTCACTGTAAAAACCGGCCCGCTTGCCGCCGGCGGCATTCATTTAGAGGAGGGCATCAGCTCGTTTCTCAAAGATAAGAATTTCACGCTGTCGGGGCGACGGATCGATCTGATTGTCGCGGACACGGGCGGCAATCCGGCGGGTGCGAAAAATAAGGCACAGGAAATTGTCGAGCGCGACAAGGTCGACATCGTGCTCGGACCTTTTGCCGCGTTCGAACTGCTTGCGACGGTCGATTACCTGGCGCAGGCAAAAATGCCGACGCTGGCCTTCGCCGGTGCCGAAGATGTCACGCAGAGAAAAGGCAATGCCTACCTTACCCGCACGTCATATACCTCGGCTCAGTGCCTCTATCCTCTCGCCGACTACGTACTCAATGAGATGAAACTTAAACGTGCCACCAGCATGGGCGACGATTTTGCTTTCGGTTACGAACAGGTTGGGGGTTTTCAGCGTGTCCTGGAAGAGCATGGCGGCGAGGTTGTGAGGAAATTATGGTCCCCGCTTAACACCGCCGACTACGCGCCCTATGTCGCACAAGTTCCGGAATGCGACGTGGTCTGCGAGGTGCTGGCTGGTTCGAACCCGCTTAAATTCACTAAACAGGCGCGCGGGCTCGGGATGAAGCAGCCGCTGGTCGGCGGCTCCACCGTTGCTGATGACACGATTATCGGCGCGCACGACGAAAGCGCGGACGGCTTGATAAATACCAATCCCTATTCACTCGATCGCGCCAGCGAAGCCAATACGCGCTTCATCGCGGCCATGAAGAAGAACTACGGCGATGACGTGCGCATCGGCCATTATGCCGCGTGCTTTTATGCGAATGGTCAAATCATCGAGGGGGCGCTGGCCAAAACCAGCGGCAAGTCTGACAATGCCGACGAGCTCGTCAAAGCCGTGCGCACCGTCACTCTCACCGACACGCCGCGCGGACCTTTGAGCTTCGACGATTACGGCAACGCCGTTATTGACGTGTACGTGCGCCGCGCGGAAAAGCATGGCGGCAAGATGGTCAACAGGACCGTCAAGACCTATAACAAGGTCAGCCAGTTCTGGACCATGGATCCGAAGGAGTTCCTGACTCAGCCAGTGTTCTCCCGCGACTATCCGCCGATGAAGAGCTGACGGAAGGGGCCAGCCAAGGGCGGTCACTGCTACACCGGAAGATCGCAGAAGATCGGATTTGGTAGGAAGGACGCTGCCGGTAGCCAGAGGGTCGCCCGCGGAGCGCCCGCAGCCGCATTCCCTTGCTTGCTGCGATCCCTTGTGGTTGATACCTAATCCCAAACTTGTCATGGCCGGGCTCTCCCGGCCATCCACGTCTTTGAACGAACGCAAGAAATGCAGGCTAAGACGCCTTTTTACGTCACAACTGCGATCTCATATCCGAATGGCCCGCCGCATATTGGCCACGCCTATGAAGCGATAGCTACCGATGCCATCGCGCGTTTCATGAGGCTCGATGGCTACGACGTGTATTTCCTCACCGGCACCGACGAGCACGGGCAGAAGATTCAGCAGACCGCGGCCCAGGAGGGGCTGACGCCGCGTCAACTGCTGAATCGCAACGTGCCGCGTTTCGAGTCAATGGTGAAGCGGATGAATTGCTCGAACGATGACTTCATCCACACCACGGAAGACCGCCATCACCGTTCATCCGAGGCAATCTGGCAGCGGATGGAACAGAACGGCGACATCTATCTCGGCAAATACGCCGGCTGGTACTCGGTGCGCGATGAGGCTTACTACGCGGAGAACGAGACGCACCTGAATGAACAGAAGGTGCGTGTCGCTGCAAAGACCGGAACACCGGTTGAGTGGGTGGAAGAAGCAAGCTATTTCTTCAAGCTGTCCGCTTATCAGGACAAATTGTTGAAACTCTATGAGCGGCCGAATTTCGTGCTGCCGAAGGAGCGCTTAAACGAGGTCGCGAGCTTCGTATGCGGTGGCTTGCAGGACTTGTCGATCTCGCGCACGACCTTCGACTGGGGCATCCGGGTGCCCGGAAGCGATGGGCACATCATGTATGTGTGGGTGGACGCCCTAACCAATTACATCACCGGGGTCGGTTTTCCCGACACTGGAAGCCAGAAGTTCAAACGCTACTGGCCGGCGTCGCTTCACGTCATCGGCAAGGACATCGTGCGCTTTCACGCGGTCTACTGGCCAGCCTTCCTGATGTCGGCCGATATCGAAGTGCCGCAGCGAATTTTCTCGCACGGCTTTCTGTTCAATCGCGGGGAGAAAATGTCAAAGTCGGTCGGCAATGTGATCGACCCCTTCACAATGGCTGACACCTATGGTGTCGATCAACTCCGTTATTTTTTCCTTCGCGAGGTGCCGTTCGGCCAGGATGGTAGCTATAGTCATAAGGCCATCGTCAATCGTATCAATGCGGATCTGGCTAACGATCTGGGAAATCTGGCACAGCGCTCGCTGTCAATGATCGGCAAGGCATGCGGTGGCAAATTGCCGGAGCCAGGTGCTTTGAGCGCGAGTGACAAGACCATCCTTGCGGCCGCCGACGCGATGATCGGTGCGGCGCGCGAATTTATGAAGACCCAACAGCTTCACCAGATACTCAATTGCGTTTGGGCAGTCGTGGCCGATGCTAACCGTTACTTTGCATCGGAGGCACCCTGGGCACTGGCGAAAAGCGATCCGAAACGACAGGGGACCATTCTCTACGTGACGGCGGAGATCCTGCGTCAGGTTGCTATTCTGGCGCAGCCGTTCGTTCCGAACTCGGCGTCCAAATTGCTTGACCTTCTCGCGGTTGAGTCGAACGAGCGCAGTTTCGATGTGCTTAAACCGGCGTCGAGGATCAAAGCAGGCGTTACCTTGCCGTCACCATCTCCTGTGTTTCCGCGTTACGTCGAAACGGAAGGCAAGGACTGAGATTTCAGTCGGGAAAACGGCAGGCGAGGCGGGTATCCGCGTCCCGTTATGCGATCTTACGGCCTCTTTGGACCACTTTCGCCCGCCGGTCCGCCCATGTTTCCGTCTCGTCGACATCCGGCCTTCACCAGAGCCAGTTTCTTCAGCGTTGTTTCGTGACCTCTGGAAGATGGATGGCAAACAAGTCCTCAACCTCATTTTAGGATCCACAATGGTGGCTGCACTCCAAGTTCCAGAAACCTTGACCATGGCGTGGGCCAGTCGCTACCAACAGCCCGCAATAGGGCGTTTCAGACCGCCGATCTCACGCCGTTGCGAACCGAATTGTTGCTGAAGCAATGCTTGTCGACAGCCATTGCCATCTAGATTTCCCCGACCTTTCCGCCGAGCTTGATGCGATCATCGTACGTGCTCGCTCTGCCGGCGTCGGCCGCATAGTGACCATCTCGACGCGTGTAAAAAGGCACGCACAGGTGCTCGCCATCGCTGAAAAGTTTCCTGAAGTCTTTTGTTCAATCGGCACCCACCCACACTACGCCGATGAAGAACGCGACATAGACGCACAAGTTTTGGTGGATCTAGCGAAGCACCCGAAAATCGTGGCGATCGGCGAAGCCGGGCTTGACTATTTCCGAAACAACAGCCCGCACAATGCACAGGCTGCGAGTTTCCGACAGCACATCGCAGCCGCGCGCGAGACCCGTTTGCCGTTGGTGATCCATTCGCGTGACTGCGATACTGACATGGCGCAGATCTTGCGCGAGGAAAGCGGGAAAGGGGCCTTCCCAGCTGTGTTGCATTGTTTCACCGGCTCTCGCGATCTGGCTTTCGCGGCCATCGACCTGGGGCACTATGTGTCGTTCACGGGTATTTTGACCTTCAAGAATTCGGATGCGTTGCGCGAGGTTGCAGCTGCGCTTCCAGCCGACCGCATCATGGTCGAGACCGATGCGCCATATCTCGCGCCACTTCCATACCGGGGAAAACGCAACGAACCCGCCTACGTTGCCGAAATCGCTAAAGTTTTGGCGGATACGCGCGGCGTTTCTGCCGACGAAATTACGCGGCGGACGACGGAGAATTTCTTCCGGCTGTTCAGCAAGGTGCCACGCGTGTTGGCCGCATGACGCTAACCTTCACTATTTTGGGCTGCGGCTCGTCCATGGGTGTCCCGCGGGTCGCGTTGGGCTGGGGTTCGTGCGATCCCGACAATCCAAAGAACCGGCGGCGGCGCTGCTCACTGTTGGTCGAACGCAGGAACGCGCTGGGGCGCCGGACACGCGTGCTGGTCGACTGCTCGCCGGATCTTCGCATGCAACTGCTCGACGCCGAGGTCGACTGGCTCGACGGCGTACTGATCACGCACGAGCACGCCGACCATACTCACGGCATAGATGATTTACGGCCCCTGTTTGTTCACAAGCGCCGCCGTGTAGACGTCTATCTCGACGAACCCACTTCGCGTGCGTTGCATGCCCGCTTTGGATACTGTTTTATGACACCGCCCGGCAGCGAATATCCTCCCATTGCCACCGAAAGACGCCTGGTGGCGGGCAAGCGCGTCACGATCGAGGGGCAGGGTGGCTCAGTGGAGGCACTGCCTGTCTTGCAGGATCACGGCGATATCCCTTCCCTCGGCTTCCGATTTGGCAACGTCGCCTACTCGGCCGACATCAAGGGCCTGCCTGAAGAAAGCATCGCTGCACTCGCCGGCCTCGACGTTTGGATTGTCGATGCGCTCCGCAAAAGCCCGCACCCAAGCCATTTCAATCTCGATGAGGCGTTGGACTGGATCGCCAGGATCAAACCAAAGCGCGCAATCCTCACCAATATGCACACCGACATGGACTATGCGGCCTTATGCGCGCAATTGCCAGCGGCCATAGAGCCGGCTTACGACCAGATGAGCTTTGCAACGTTTTAGAGCGACGTAGCGCCATTCGTGCCACTCGATTGAATATCGACTTATATAAATTCGTTGCTCGCGTTTGATGCGGTCGTGACACGAGACATTTCGTCAGTAATATTCCATAATATGTCTTATGCGAATCCTCTGGCCGTGGTCGCAGCTTCAGAAAGGCTTTGCTACGGTCGCGCAATCGGCCCCTGCACTTCAATGGCTATAACCCGGCCCCCGGTGAAGCCCTCCCGTGACATCTCCCGCCTGATCGAGATCATGGCGGCGCTCCGGACACCAGGTAGTGGCTGCCCGTGGGACCTGGAGCAGAATTTTCGCACCATCGCCCCGTACACGCTCGAAGAAGCCTATGAGGTTGCCGACGCGATTGCGCGTGGCGATCTGTCGGGCCTGAAGGACGAGCTTGGCGACCTCCTGTTGCAGGTCGTTTTCCATGCCCGAATGGCACAGGAGCAAGGCGCCTTCGATTTTGCTGACGTGGTCGAAACTATTACCACTAAGCTCATTCGTCGACATCCGCACGTGTTTGGCGACGCCGACGGCAAAACTGCCACAGCAGTTGAAGGCCTGTGGGAGCGCATTAAGGTTCAGGAAAAAGTCGAACATGTTGGCGAGGCGCCAGCCGGGACCTTGGCTGGGATACCCGTTGCCCTGCCGGCGTTAACCCGCGCCTTGAAGCTGCAGAATAAGGCCGGGCGCGTCGGGTTCGACTGGAACAATCCGAGAGTTGTCCTTGCCAAGATCCGGGAGGAAGCGGACGAAATCGAAGCAGAGCTCGATCGCAGCAACAAGAACCGGATGACAGCAGAAGTCGGCGATCTTCTATTCGCTGTCGTGAACCTCGCCCGCCATCTCGGTGCTGATCCCGAAGGCGTCCTGCGTGAAACCAATCTCAAATTCGAGCGGCGCTTCACGGCGATTGAGGGCAAGTTGGCGAAGCGTGGAAAAACTCCAAAAAGTGCAAGTCTGGCTGAAATGGACGAATTGTGGAACGAGGCGAAGGCGGCGGAGAAATAGATTCAGAAGCTGAACTTGGCGCGCACCCGCGCTGCATTATCGGGGTCAGCACGCACCGTCACCGCAAGCCGGCCATCGTCACGTATGTCCTTTAACAGGACCTCTGAGTGGCGATAGAGCCAGCTCAAGCCAGCACCATCGGCGGGGTCTATCGAGATTTCAAGCGTCATGCGGCTTTCGCTCAAACGCGCTTCGATCGCGTCGATAAGGTGATTGATCCCCTCACCGGTCAGCGCCGATACCGAACATCGATCTGTTGTCTGGCGTCCAGCGAGGTTAAGCGCTCGTTCCCGGCCCGTACTGTCAAATTGGTCGATCTTGTTCCAGACCTCAATTATGCGCTTGTCTGTCGCGGCGATACCCAACTCACTGAGAACTCTTCCGACATCGAGTAATTGCGCCTCGGAATCTTCGTGCGAGATGTCGCGTACGTGCAAGATCACATCCGCTTCTATTACTTCTTCCAATGTCGCGCGAAAGGCTGCCACCAACATGGTAGGAAGATCTGAGATAAATCCTACGGTATCCGACAGGATAATCCTCGCACCGTGCGGCAATTCAACCGCGCGCAGCGTTGGATCGAGTGTGGCGAACAGCATGTCAGTCGACAACACGCTTGCCGCGGTCATACGGTTGAAAAGCGTTGATTTGCCAGCGTTGGTATATCCGACCAGGGCAACAATCGGATAAGGCACGCGTTTGCGGCTATCGCGATGCAGCTTGCGTGTACGCTTTACCTTGTCGAGTTCGACTTCGATGCGCGCGATGCGCTCCTCGATCACGCGCCGATCCTCCTCGATTTGAGTCTCGCCTGGGCCCCCGATAAATCCGAACCCACCGCGCTGGCGCTCAAGATGGGTCCAAGAGCGCACTAACCGACTCTTCTGATAGGTGAGATGTGCCAATTCAACCTGTAACGCACCCTCACGCGTACGTGCGCGCCGCCCAAAAATTTCTAGAATCAAGCCTGTACGGTCAATGACTTTCGTGTTCCAAGCCTTCTCCAAATTGCGTTGCTGAACCGGCGAAACCGGGCAATCCATAACCACGATGGATGCCGACAGGCTTTTCGCTAGTCCAGCGATTTCATCGACCTTGCCCTTGCCGATGTATGTCGCGGGCCGAATGCTGCTGAGCGTCACCAGTCCAGCCTCGACAACAGTCAAATTCATAGCGCGGGCAAGACCGACGGTCTCTTCCAGGCGCGCTTCGGGTGTCCGCGCGTCCACGGTTGAACGAATCCCGCCTTTACGCGGTGGATTTTTGCGCCACGGCTCAATTACAATCGCCCGGCCAATCTCGACGCCAGGTGTGCCCGAGCTCAGTAGATCGGCGCGTTGATCACGACGGCGTACTTCCAATCAGACTTTATCTCCGGCCGGTGGCTCGTCGGCTCCTTCAAAGAGTTGGATCGGGTGCCCCGGCATGATGGTCGAGATCGCATGCTTGTAGACGAGCTGGGAATGTCCATCCCGCCGCAGCAGCACGCAGAAGTTATCAAACCAGGTCACAACGCCCTGCAATTTGACTCCGTTCACCAGGAAAATGGTGAGTGGTATTTTGCTTTTGCGGACGTGATTGAGAAAGGTGTCTTGCAGATTTTGCGCACGATCGGCTGCCATTGCCGTTCTTCCATTTTTGCTCGCATCTAGTGCGCGAGACCTTCTTTGCCCAAGTCCTTCCGCATGCGCATTCAGAGCATGCGCCGCTTTGCCCCTCGCAAAGCGAGGCCCGGGAGACCACTATTAGATGGCAGCTATCCTTCCGGCGCAAGCACAAGTTCGCGTGTGCGGCGTTAACATGCAGAAATCAAAGGAATTTTTGGCGGTTGACTGCACTAGGGTGTCGGGTGGAATGGGAGTCCGATGGCTATTCGCTGATTTCGGCATAGTGGTGATAGTCGCGCCGCAGCCCTGTTGCGATCCATCCTGGAGAGCCATTGCCGATCGGACGGCCGTTAATACTGATAACCGGCAACACAGTCTGGCTGGCCGACGTAATGAAGGCTTCGCGCGCGGCATAGGCTTCGTCGACCGCAAAGGATCGTTCCTCAAAGGATAGTCCCTGTGCCTTAATCGCGTCGATCACGACTGAACGTGTGATCCCGGACAAGATTTCATGACCGACCGGATGCGTAATCAACCTGCCTTCGCGGCTTACGATCCAGGCGTTCGAAGACGCGCCCTCCGTGACGCGGCCGTGGGCGTCGACCAGCCAGGCCTCACGTGCGCCCCGCTCGCGTGCCGACTGTTTCGCCAATACGTTCGGCAACAACGCCACCGATTTGATGTCCACACGCTTCCAGCGGATGTCAGGTACGGTGATAACGGTTATTCCTTCGGTCGCGATTTGTTGAAGGCGCTCGATATCGTTGCTGCGTGCAGTTACGACCAAAGACGGGCGCGTTTCCACAGATGGAAACGGAAAATCCCGTCGCGCCACGCCACGCGTGACCTGAACGTAAACAATGCCATCGCGCACCCGGTTGCGACGAATTGTTTCGCGCAGCACGACAGCCAGCGCAGCGGGCGATATCGGACGCGCTATATTCAGCTCGCCAAGCGACCGGTCGAGACGCGCCATGTGGCGTCGTTCATCGACCAGACAACCTCCCCTCACCTCGCAAACTTCATACACACCGTCGGCAAATTGGTAGCCACGGTCCTCGACTGAGATTTTGGCGTCGTTCAGCGGCAAATAGCGGCCATTGACGTAGGCAACGCGCGACATAAAAGCTAGTCGATTCCGAGCGCTTTGAGCTTGCGATGTAAAGCGGATCGCTCCATGCCGACGAATTCAGCGGTCCGTGATATGTTGCCGCCGAAGCGGCTGATCTGCGCGACCAGATACTCACGCTCAAATACTTCACGTGCATCGCGCAGGGGCAGGCCCATCAATTGCTCGCCCCCATTGCCGTTCGGCATACTTGGCACCATCGAGCCGACATCCGGTGGGAGCATGCTGGCATTCATCACCGCCTCCGGATCTCCGCCTGCAAGTATCATGAGTCGCTCGATGTTATTGCGCAGCTGCCTCACATTGCCGGGCCAATTGTGGGATTGGAGGACCGCCATGGCGTCCTCGCCAATACGCCGCTTCGGCAGGCCGGTCGCCACCGAAATCTGATCCATGAAGTAGTCAACAAGATCGGGGATATCTTCGCGGCGTTCCGCTAGAGGCGGCACTCGGATCGGAACGACCGCAAGCCTGTGATAGAGATCCTCGCGAAATTTACCTTCGGTAATAAGCACTTCCAGATTGCGTGCCGTTGATGAAACAATACGGACATCGACCGAGATCTTGGTACTTCCGCCGACCCGTTGAAATGTCTGATCCACGAGAACACGCAAGATCCTATTTTGGGTTTCGCGCGGTAGGTCGGCAATGTCGTCGATGAAGAGCGTACCGCCGTGTGCCTCTTCGAGGGCTCCCGGCTTGCGCCCCTCCGAACCATTGGATTGATCGACGCCGAAAAGCTCGGTTTCCATTCGTTCAGGGGTAATGGCAGCCGCGTTAATGACGACAAAAGGACCATTCACACGTCCCGATAACTGATGAAGCGTTCGCGCGGCAAGCTCCTTGCCTGCCCCTGATGGCCCGACCACCAAAACGCGGCTATTGGTCGGAGCCACGCGTTCGATGGCTTGACGCAATTGTCCGACCGCTGGGGAATGGCCGACCAGTGTCGACGGCAACGGCGACAGTTGCTTAAGCTGTTTAACTTCACGTTTAAGCCGTGAGTTCTCCAGCGCGCGGTCGGCGACCAAAACCAGCCGATCGGCCTTGAACGGCTTTTCAATGAAATCATATGCACCATGTTTGATCGCGGCCACGGCGGTTTCGATGTTGCCGTGACCGGATATCATCACGACTGGAAGTTCGGGCTGCTCCTGTTTGACAGTGTCAAGCAATTGCAGACCGTCAAGTTTGCTTCCCTGCAGCCAGATATCGAGAAAAACCAGATTTGGTCTGCGCATCGCAATCGCAGTTAGCGCATCATCGCTGTTGCGCGCGGTGCGCGTGCTGTAGCCTTCGTCCTGGAGGATACCGGCCACCAGATCGCGGATATCGGCCTCATCGTCGACTATCAAAATTTCCGCAGGCATCTGTTACTCACTTGTAACCTTTGGCTTTTCAGATTCAGCGTTATCAACTTTGCCGGCAGCAGCGAACCGCACACGCACCCAGGCGCCGCGCTGGCCAGGAATCTTGTCGGCGGCGTCGCGCAACTCGATGCTGCCGCCATGTTCTTCGACAATGCGCCCGACGATCGCGAGGCCAAGCCCGGTGCCCTTTTCGCGCGTTGTGACATAGGGCTCAAGCAGTCGGCTTCGATTTTCCTTGGGTAAGCCAACACCGTTGTCCACGACATCAATTACAACGTCGCCCCCATCCCGTGCGGCGTACACTTGAATCAGGCCCTTACTGAGCTCGTTTGGAGGCATCGCCGCAATTGCCTCTGCAGCATTCTTGATGATGTTAGTAAGTGCTTGTGAAATCAGACGTCGATCAAACCGGGCCGGCATCGGGTCTTCGCGAATATCGACGTTGATGTTGATTTCAGAATTGCCGACACGCATCAGGAACACGGTCTGTCGGATGGCGTCGGCAAGGTCTTCGGCGGCGAGCACAGGCTTCGGCATGCGCGCGAAATGAGAGAACTCGTCGACCATCCGCCTTATATCATCGACTTGCCGAACGATTGTGTCAGTGCACTGTTCGAATACTGCGCGATCATCGCCAATCATTTTTCCGTATTTACGACGCAGACGCTCTGCCGAAAGTTGGATAGGTGTAAGCGGATTTTTGATTTCATGGGCGATACGCCGCGCGACGTCAGCCCACGCCGATGTACGTTGGGCGGCCACCAATTCAGTAATATCGTCAAGCGTCACGACATAACCGCGATCGGAATCGCCGGACTGCTCACTCGTGACACGGACTGATAAATTGCGTTCACGACGGTTGCGGCTGATGGTGATCTGATCCTGTGCGGGAGCGCCCGATTGAACCGCCGCCATGGTGCCCGCAAGTTCGGGCAGCACATCAATCAGCGGTTGGCCTAGTGCCTCGTTTTCAGTGCAACCGATCACCTTTTCAGCGGACCGGTTTAGGATGGTGACATTGCCTTTGCTGTCTACGCCGATGACACCCGCGCTGGCGCCCGCGAGTACAGCCTCGGTGAAACGACGACGGCTGTCGATAACATCGCGTGCATGCATGATGTCATCGCGCTGCGTGCGCAATTCCTGAGTCATGCGATTGAATGTCTCGCCGAGATGCGCGAGATCGCCCTCAGCCTGACGAACGGGAACTTGCACATAAAGATTTCCGGTTGATACAGCGTTCGCAGCGCCGATAAGGCGACGGATTGGCGCCACCAGACGGTTCGCAAAATTAAAACCAATCCAGACCGCTGAAAGGAGTACGATTAATGCGATTACGGTATACATGAGCGCGAAGGCGACCTGCACCCCGATGCGTCGCGCCTCGAGCGCCGCGTATTCGGTGACGCTTGCACGTGTCGCCTGCAATTGCGGCACGACACGTGGATCAAGCAATCGCGTTACATAGAGATAATGGTCGATGTATTGGTCGACTTTGATGACTGCGGCGACATAATTGGCATCCGGCAACAAGACAATCTGCGGTTCCTTGACCGTGATGTGAAACAATGCATCGCGCGGCGGTAATGCGAAAGTCTGATTGGTATTAATGGTGGCGCGGGCTACGACATTAAGATCTTTGTCGATCACGATCGCGGCGCCCAAGCCTCTGACCGAAGCTTGGAAGGTCAGAAACTGACGCAGCTTGTCGGGGTCCTGGTCAAAAAGGGTTTTGGTCCGCGCGATATCGAAGGCCATAAGCATGATGTCTGATCGCACGCTCTGGGCATTATCGCGCAGGTAAGCTTCTGCCACGATAAGCGAGTTCTCAATCGCTGAGCGCGTGCGTGTAGAAAAAAGCCGGTCAAGGCCGCGATCGAGTGTGACGCTCGCAACGATCGCCACCATGACCGCCGGAGCAGCAGCAATGATGGAAAACAGCCCAATGATTCGCACATGCAGCCGCGCAGCGGCACGTCCGCTGCGCCGCGCCTGAACGACTTGCCAAACTTCCCGCACGATGATGCCAAGCAGCAGCACCACCGTCGCGGCGTTCACAAGCAGTAGCGTTACGACGACATTATGGGTCGGTGAAACAGGCGTAAGATCGGCGAGGACAATGAAAGTGACGAAGGCGGATAGTAGTGCAAGGCCGACCACGATCGGCCCGACAATGCGGGATTCGCCCCGTTTCGCGGGTGCGCCGGCAAGTGCTGCCTCGGCAGTAGCGGCCTGTTCGACGGTCATAGCCCCCTTGCGAATAAAATTGGAAAAGCGACCGCCACCTGGACGAACGTAGCACGAGGCTCGGGCGCTCCCCGTTATTGATGCTTTTATACAACAATGTTGCCGAATTGCGACGTTTCCGCGGCGCAAAGGCTGAAATTCAGTTGCCAGTGGGTCAGTGACCGCCCCGGAAAACCTGAATATCGAGATCGCGGATTTTCTTGCGCAAGGTATTGCGGTTAAGACCGAGCAAATCCGCAGCGCGGATTTGATTACCGCGTGTGGCCGCCAGGGCCGCGGTCAACAACGGAAATTCGACCTCCCTTAGGATTCGATGGTAAAGCCCCGCGGGCGGTAAGCCCTCGTCGAATCCTGCAAAATATGCGGCGAGATACCGTTCAACGGCACCACTCAGGTTGTCGTCCCCATGCGATTCCTCACTACCTACCGGGAGCGTCGGTTGCGCCAATTCGGCCTCGATCACCGCAATGGTGATGGTTTCCTGCGGATAGAGTGCAGCCAGCCGGCGGGCCAAATTCTCAAGTTCGCGAACATTGCCGGGCCAGCGATACCGCTTAAGGCGATCGAGCGCCAACTGGTCGATCTGCTTAGGCGGCAAACCCTCGCGCTGGGCTTGCGCGAAGAAATGGCGAATGAGATCCGAAATATCTTCAGTGCGCTCGCGCAGCGGCGGCAATCGTAAGGGTACAACATTCAGCCTGAAGAATAAATCTTCCCGAAACAGACCTTGCTGGATCAGCAGCCGAAGGTCTTTGTTCGTTGCGGCGATGATACGCACGTCGCTCTTGATGGGCGTTCGGCCTCCCACTGTCGTGTACTCGCCCTGCTGCAGCACGCGTAACAACCGCGTCTGTGCCTCCATGGGCATGTCCCCGATCTCATCAAGAAAAAGCGTACCACCCTCCGCCTGTTCGAAACGACCGGCACTGCGTGTGTTGGCGCCAGTAAATGCGCCCTTCTCATGTCCAAACAATTCGGATTCAATCAAATCGCGCGGAATTGCGGCCATGTTGATTGCGACAAATCCGCCTGTGCGGCGTTTGCCATAGTCGTGCAAAGCACGCGCTACCAATTCCTTGCCCGTGCCTGACTCGCCCGAAATCATTACCGTCAGATCAGTCTGCATTAACCGAGCCAGTACGCGGTAGATTTCTTGCATTGCCGGAGAGCGACCAACTAACGGGATGCCTTCAAACTCCTCAGTTCTGGTGTTTGTCGATCGCGGATCTTTCGGTTCCAACAACGCGCGGCCAACAATGGCGATGAGCTCCTTAAGGTCGAAAGGCTTTGGTAGATATTCATACGCGCCGCGCTCGGAAGCGCGAATTGCGGTCATGAAAGTATTTTGCGCACTCATAACGACAATGGGCAGATCGGGACGCGCCTTGCGAATGCGCGGAATGAGGTCAAAGGCATTTTCGTCAGGCATTACGACGTCGGTAATGACAAGGTCGCCGTCGCCTTGGGTGACCCAGCGCCATAGAGTTGCGGCATTGCCCGTTGAGCGAACCTCATATCCGGCGCGGGATAGGGCTTGATTAAGCACGGTGCGGATCGCAGCATCGTCATCGGCAATTAGGATGCTTCCCATCGCCATATGTTTTCTCACCGATTTCGAACCGGCGGGGCGTCGTCAATTATTTCGCCGTCACCGCTGTATATGGGCATGAGCACGCGGAAGATGGTCCGCCGCGGCTGTGATTCACATTCGACGATGCCGCCGTGATCATTCACGATCTTAGCCACCAGAGCGAGGCCCAAACCGCTGCCGCTTTGCTTTGTCGTGACAAACGGATCGAACAAATGCGGCATCAGTTCTTCAGGGACACCAGGTCCATTGTCTTTCACGCAGAATTCGAGAGGCAGCGAAACGCGCGCCTTGCTGCCGGGTACAGAGAGCCGCACACCAGGGCGGAACGCCGTGGTAAGCTGGATTTCGCCATCGTCCGCAGCTTCGCCGATAGCTTCGGCGGCGTTCTTGAGGAGGTTGAGAAAAACTTGAATGAGTTGATCGCGGTTCGCGAGAACCGGCGGCAACGATGGATCGTACTCTTCAGTAAATTTGATTTGTCTGCCGAAGCCCGATTGCGCCAGTCGCTTTACGTGATCCAGCACGACGTGAATATTTACAGGTTCACGGTCGATAGGACGCTCGTCCGCGAACACCTCCATACGGTCGACTAGCTTCACTATGCGGTCGGTTTCCTCACAGATCAGCTTGGTGAATGGTCGATCTTCGTCGGCGGCCGATTGCTCGAGTAGTTGTGCGGCGCCCCGTATACCGGACAGCGGATTTTTTATTTCGTGAGCGAGCATGGCCGCCAACGCAATGACTGAACGCGCTGCCCCCCGATGCGTAAGCTGGCGATCCATCTTGTCTGCGATGGTTCGCTCCTGGAGCATTACCACGACATGTTCTGGATATTCCGGCAGTGGCCCCACGTAGAGGTCGACCAGCCGCTCCCCCGGATTGCGGGGAGTTGCCAGATCGACCTTATATTCATTGACCGCCGATCCGCGTTGTCGCACTTGTTCGATCAACGTAAGCAAGGGAGAACCAAACGGTACCAATTCACGCAGCATGTGCCGACGAAGCAGTGAGGTCGAAGCGTCAAAGAATTGCTCGGCGGCCACGTTCGCGTCAGCGATCTTTCCGTCGAGGGATACCATGATCACTGGATGTGGCAGCGCATTCAGTATTGCGTCTGCGGGCGCATTGACGTGTGCTGATAGAGCCTGCGCTCGCGTCATGCTGCAGCCCCTAATGAGAAATCGTGATAGGCCTCCGCCAGAAGACGGCCCGCGCACACTGGCTCTTCAGGGGTCAGAACGAGGCCGCGGTGGTGCTTAAGCACTGTGGCCACCGCGGCATCGAACGCCCAGCCGAGATGCTTGCGGGCACGGCGACGGTCGAGCGGAGCGCCGTGGTGATTGAGCATTTCGTCATAAAGCGAATCGACCAGATTGAATTGTTCGCAAAGCGCCGGCGCGCCAATGCTGATGCCGGTTGCGATATACCTCGCAACTTGGCGTGGTAGCCAGGGTCGCCACTGCGCCACGCGACCAATCATGACAGCATCGGTACTGCGAGTTGCACGATATGGATGCCTGTGCCA
>DATFXJ010000046.1:0-11564 GCA_035315965.1 Pseudolabrys sp. | reverse complement strand
GTGAACACGATCGGTATTGTCGTGGTCGATGACTTGGCTCGGATCGCCGCCAAAGTGTTGCTGATAATCACTGAGGGCCGTCGTGCGATTACTTCGGCGGCTAGCGTTTCCAAGCCCTCGAAACGATTTTCCGCCCAGACGGCAACGGTTTGAAGGAGGCACCGCTGGTCGAAGGGGCAGAACGTTGCGATCGAGTTCGAAACGCCGCCACATTTTTGACGTTCGTCGAAGGCGTGCCGCTGTTGAAAAAGACGATCACCGGTATTGGCTGCTGCGCGTATACAACGCGTGGCAGTGCGACCGTCGCGCCGCCTAGTGGTCTAAGCCGTAAAGTTCGAGCTCGTGCTTAACTTGAAGACCGCGAAGGCGTTGGTTGGGCCTGACCGTTCCGTCTGGCCTACTTTCGATCGCTGACGAAATCATCGAATAACCTCAGGACCGCCAAGGCGCTCGGCCTTACCGTTCCACCGTCGCTGCTCGCCACTGCCAATGTGGTGATCGAATAACGGCGATGCCCGCGTCTGGCCCTAAGCGGACACTTGTTTTGCGCTGCCGAATGTCCGCTTTTGGGGGGTAAAGCGGACATCGCTCAAACCTCGCAGAATGTCCGCCTATGACCCAAAGCGGACATTGTCCAACGCAGGGCAAAGTTCCGGTTGGACTACGGAGCCTACGCGATAAAGACCCTCTCTCCCGCCAGTGGCGCTACGATCGCACTTTAAACACGGCGTCGTGCTCGCGCGCGTGCTCGATCACCTTTAGCCCGAAATCGTGGTTCGGCCCAACTTCGGTGACCGGCGCATGATCAACCTCCAGCGATTCGACCTTCTGGGTGAAATCGGTGGTGTGTCCGCGGATGTGGATTACGTCGCCGACGTGCAGCGTAGCACCGGGCTCGAGTCGCATAGTCGCGACTGACAGATGGCTGTAATAGTGGGTCACGACGCCGATATGCTGCTCCCGCGAAGCGGCTTGCGCGAGCCGACTCGGCGTCGGTCTCGCTGCTCCGGGCTGAGCCGGCGCGACGACTGGCGCCGGCTTGACAGCGGTCTTCGCGGTCGGCTCGGTTTTCTTGGGTGATGCCGGCCGGGGCGACCCCTTCTTCGCCGTCTTTTTGCTGGATGTCCTGGCTTTTCTGGCCGCCTTTCTGCGCGTGGCTGCCTTGGTGACGGGCGCCTTCTTCCGCTTTACCCTGGCTTTGCCTCTAGCTTTCCTTCTTGTCGCCATTACAGCCTCCCGGACGTTCACTGCATTTTGAAAATATGATCGTTGCTGAATAAAGAGGTAAGTCAATGGGGGGTAAGGAATTGATACGATGCCTCTCTTCATATGGACCGCATGCGGCGTTTCCCGAGAGCGCGCAGGCGCCTGCTCATTACGCCGGCATCTTCGGCTGATTTGTCGCCGGAGTTTTTTGGGAAAGGCTCTCTTAGTGATGAAGTCTTGTCTGACGGTTTTCTTAGTTTTTTCGATGGACGAGCCTAGAGGAGCTGTTTGTTCGCGGCCTTGCCGATGAGCCACGATCGACGCACTTTTCACTGCATCGAATGTGGGACTGATGTCATCGAGTCGTGAAATAGAAGTAGGCCCTGCCCCGCCGCTATTCCGAGCGCGTAATATTATGTCGGACAGGGATAGCGACCCAACCCTTCAGGGTCATCCGGCAGCATGGCCCACGGGCGGTCTTCACTGGAAATCCGCGTTCGCACGGCTGTTCAATCTGACCGAAACCGGGGCGGGTAGTCCTGAGGAATGCGACATCACTCTAAACTTGCAAATCGCCCACGTGCAGATCCCGCTCCACCCAGGAGCGCGTTAATGATGTCTCCAACAATTTCGCCCTCCGACCCAGCTCAGTGAGTAATCCTCACTGTCAGTCAGTCTTCCTCAAAGTTCTGTTAATTAAATGGAAAGGGCGCACTCGAGGCTGCCTTTTCGCAGCAAATACTTCTGTATGTTTCTTTATGCTGGAATTCCGATTGGCACGAAATCAGCGTAAAAAACAGGAATGGGTTCCTGAAAACCCATTCCTATGAGGCTGAGCACATTTGGAAGTGACAGTGAAGCGAGTGGGACCTACTGTTTCTCGGCTCCTCTATGGGAGCGAGGAGGAGAAGTGTGCAATCAAGAAGCGGCGAGTGTGGGGGTTGGTGCTGCCCTTCTACAGTGCCCCTACGCTCACTTGCTATTTGCATTGCAGGCGGGAAAGCCAAGGGAGTGCCCACGGCGTCGCGTAGTACAAGTACGATGGGTGACCCTTGAGCTTTCCTCCTGCTGCTTCGGAGATATGAAGGTTTTCGTGGCACGGCCTTCATATATGAAGGTTTCGTAGAACGGCCTTCACATGAGTAGCTTTGCTCATCTGGAAATGGTTGGCTGTGACGACAATCACATTTGCTAAATTTTGAACGGATCAGATTTTCTTGTTTTCGATCCGCATGTTCTCATGCCGCCACGCGCGCACTAGCTCGGTATCTCCACAAACGATCGCGTGGACGGACACTTGTCATTTCTTCGACGTCGACGACCCGCCAGTTTCCCAGTTCGTATGCCTTTTGACCGTGGACTCTCCCTTGATGTCGCCAATAGCCGTCACCTTCGTCTTCGCTCTCGGTGGCGCTGTCGACTTTGCGCTCATTTCATGATTTTGAACATGTGTAGTGTGGATTCCTGCCTTTGCGGATAACGGCCACACGGTGAAGGGACAAGCGAACAAGCTGGCGACTATAGTCCGCACACCCCTTCTAATTGTGGAATGGGTACTCATAACGCCTCCCGTTCTGTGTCGATCCAAAGCAATATCCGTAAGCGTAGCACTCAAGAAAATAAAAGCAGTCCTACCAATCGGCATCGCGGCGCAAATTTTGTGTAGCTAGGCGTACACTAACGACGGATGCGCTTCCCGCGAAACAACGAGTTCCCAAGAATCTTTGTTCTTACAAGCTGCGGCTTTCGGTTTTCGGGCAAGATCATGCACAAACGAAAAATCCAGAACCTGATCACTTGAAATTGGATCAGGGTCTGGCCACGAAATCGGACGATCAAATCGCAGGAAAGGCCAATCAGCCTTCGGCGTAGGCCTTAAGCCAGCCCAGGATCTGCGGCCAGCCTTGATGGCGGGCGCGCGAGCTTTCGGTGGCGAAGCCCGAATGGCTCAAGCGAACCGTCGTGAAGCCGTTCTGTTCATCAAGATCGAACCGCACCAGGGTCTCGGTCGCTTCCTCGTCCCAAGACGGCAGCCAGGTGAACGCGAGCACGCGCGGACGTTGGATGATTCGATAGACGCCTTCGACTTTGAACGGTCTTCCCATTCCCATGCCACTCATCAGCCAACGGCCGCCGGGCCGCAGATCGGATTCCGCATTCGTGGTTTCGAAGCGGCCCTCTTGGCCCCACCACTTCATCCGCTGCGCCGGATCGACTAGCGCCTCGAAAACCCGCGCGGCGGGAGCCTTGATCGTGATTTCTTGAACGATTGCGTCGACTGAACGTGTTGTCGTACTCATCGGTCCTCCTCGACATAGCGTTTGAGGCTCTGCAGGCTCTGCGCCCAAAACTCATGATAATCACGCAGCCAAACATCGACGACGCGCAGCGGTTCGGCATTAAGCTGACAGATCCGTGCGGTGCCTTCGTTTTTGGTCACGACCAGACCGACGCGCCGCAGCAAACGAAGATGCTTTGAGATCGCAGGACGGCTGGTGCGAAAATTGCCGGCGAGTTCGCCGACCGTGCGCTTTTGGTGGCGCAAGAGGCCAAGGATTTCGCGGCGGGTTGGATCGGCGATCGCTCGGAATACTGCCTTGTGCTGCCTTGTTTTCAGAAGGGCCATACCATTTGTAACCATAAGGTTACATATTGGTAACCGATCGGTTACGAAAAGTCAACCGGCAAATTGAAGCCCTGAGAAACGTACGCCGCGAGGTTTGCAGCGAGACCCATTACAAGAGGTTTTAACGATGACGCCCGCTGGTACACTGGCGCGCGTCAGCGCAGCTTTTGCAGGAAAAATGAACCGCTATGTCTGGACTTCATCACGTCACGGCGATTGCCGGAAAAGCCTCACAAAATTTCGACTTTTACACCGGTACGCTAGGCCTGCGCTTGGTCAAGAAAACCGTCAATTTTGATGACCCGGGCACCTATCATCTTTATTACGGCGACGAACGCGGACAGCCCGGCACTATTCTCACTTTCTTCCCGTGGCAGGACGCAGCGCCCGGCCGCGGCGGCACTGGCTTCACGCATCAAACGGCATTCAAAATTCCGCTTAGCGCCTTTGGCTACTGGACGCACCGTTTTGTTGAAAAGGGGGTTAGGCACGAACCGTTGGAGAAGCGCTTTGGAGAATCAGTCCTCGCCTTTACCGACCCGGATGGTACGCGCCTTGCCTTGATCGGAGTTGCCGGCGTCGAAGCCACCGAGGGCTGGAGTAGCAACGAAGTCCCGGCCGAACATGCTATTCGAGCGCTGCATAGTGTAACACTTCTGCTTGATGATGCGGCGCTGACTGCGGCAGTGCTCATCGATGCCTTGGGCTTTGCTGAAGTTGATCGGGACGGAGCCATCATCCGGTATCGAACCCAGAGTGCGGACAAGGGAGCCGTGATCGATATTCATCAAGCGAAAGGCTTCCCGGCCGGCCATCTTGGTCGCGGGTCAGTGCACCATATCGCTTTCCGCGCCGTTGATGACGCGGCGCAAGCAGCCATGGCACGAAAGCTTTCCGACGAGCATCACTTGCATCCGACCCCGCAGATCAATCGCAAATATTTTCGCTCGATTTATTTTCGCGAGCCTGGCGGCGTTTTGTTCGAAATTGCCACCGATGCGCCCGGCTTCGACGTCGATGAGCCGCGCGAGAGCCTTGGCCATGCACTGCAGTTACCGGTCGAGTATGAGCCCGCTCGCGCTGACATCGAAAAGGCGTTGCCACCGCTTGGGACCGCGGCGTGATGGCCGCACCTTTGCAGTTCGTGCACAGCTTTGAGCCAGCGAGCCGACCCGGCCTGTCACCCTTGCTGTTGTTGCACGGAACCGGAGGCAACGAAGACGACCTCCTCCCGATCGGTCGCATCATCAGCCCTGGCGCTGCGCTTCTTTCCCCGCGCGGGCAAGTGATGGAATGCGGCATGCCGCGCTTCTTTCGCCGGTTGGCGGAAGGTGTGTTTGATTTTGAGGATGTTCACCGCCGGGCGGAAGAACTCGCGGACTTTATTGCGGCAGCGCGCGACGACTATCAAATAAGCGCGCCCGTCGCGCTTGGCTATTCCAATGGCGCCAATATCGCAGCGGCCATCCTGTGGCTCAGACCACAAACATTCGCCGGCGCCATTCTATTTCGCGCCATGGTCCCGCTTGATCGCGGGCCGGAAGCTAGTCTCGACGGCCTTCCGGTTCTGATCACTTCCGGTCTGCGTGATTCAATTATTCCCGTGCAAAATAGTATCCGGCTGGCGGGACTTCTGTCAGCCGCTGGAGCAAAAATTGAACACAAACAATTCCCGGTCGGCCATGAGCTGTCGCAGCTTGATATCGTGGCGGCACAGCATTGGCTGGCGCATAACAACCTCGGAGCGTAAGCAGAGGAGTCTATGTTTGCTCTGAGCCCAATTCTTGCCAAGGCGCCGTCCACACGTGACCAAAACGGACAGAAGGCAAAAGAGAAATTTACATCACGGATAATGCCTGCGCTTGAGCGCCGCTTAAAGTTTGGGCGCCGTGCTGGAACACTGCAAATGGTGCATCATCTGGTCGTTGTTGCTCATCGGCCCTGTTGGTAAAATGGCGGTTGGCCGACATTTCTGGGGTTGTGCACAATCTGCCACAGAAAGCGCCGCACGCTTTTGCGGAGGCTTTAATCAACGTCGCCACAGTTTGAGCGGCGTTCGTGTTGACCCTGGGGATCGGCACAGCGCGTCTCAGGGCGTGAAAGTGAAATGTCTAACTTGGCCTACCATACTGATACCCAAACCTCATCACCTTCGTCTTGGAGAGGAGCAGTTTGATGGCCTGCCCGTGTGGCTCCTTTGTAAACACAATCCCGCTTGTAGCATCTATTTTCCTCGTTTGCTCTGGAGCAGCCACAGCGCAAGGCGCTCCGCCGCCCGCAGTCTCAGTAAAACCTGTGATGAGTCGCCAAGTGACGGAGACCGGGGATTTCATCGGCCGTGTCGTGGCGATCGACAAGGTCGACATCGTTGCTCGAGTCCCTGGGTTCATTGAAGAGCGCAATTTCACTGAAGGTCAGCAGGTGAAAAAAGGCGACCTGCTGTTTCGTATCGAACGAGATACCTATCGAGCCGCAGTCGACCAGCAAAGAGCTAATCTCGCCAAAGCGAAGGCAACTGAAGTCAACGCTAATCTGCAGCTGCAGCGCGGCCAAGAGCTTCTGCATAGCCAGAATATTCCGCAATCCACAGTCGACCAACGCGCGGCCGATGAGCAAGCCGCGAAGGCCGAGGTAATGCAAGCGCAGGCGTTACTCGAGCAGGCGGAGATCAATCTCCGTTACACGGAAATTCGAGCACCTATCGATGGGCGTATCGGATTTGCCAATTTCACTGTGGGAAATCTGGTCCAACCGTCAACCGGAACGTTGGCGACGATCGTGAGCCAGGACCCCATCTATGTCACGTTTCAACCGAGCGAGGCCGACGTCATCGCGTACAAGCATCGGATCGCCGCATCGAGCGACAAGAGCCCGCATGTGACCATTCATATCAAGCTGCCCGATGGCACCACCTATCCGCACCCCGGTCTCAGCAACTTGCTCGACATTCAAGTACAGAGCGATACCGACACTGTAGTAGTTCGTGCGCAACTGCCTAATACGGAGGGAATGCTGATTCCCGGTGGTATCGTTGGAGTGATGGTGGAGCGGGGAGCACCCCATCAATCGCTTGTGGTTCCGCAATCCGCCGTGCTGTTCGATCAAGCTGGCCACTATGTCATGCTGGTCGACGATGCAAAGAAGGTTGAGCAGCGGCGCATAACGACCGGGGTCGAACAAGGCCGCGATGTGGTGGTAAGCAACGGCCTCAAGGAGGGTGAGCTGGTCATTGTTGAGGGGATTCAGAAAGTTCACCCGGGCCAAGTCGTTTCAGCAAGCGTTGTTTCGGAAAACTAAAAGCGATGTTTTCTGGCATCTTCATCGATCGCCCGAGATTCGCCGTCGTGATCGCCATCGTGATCACGCTCGCCGGCGCGATTGCCATAACGGCAATTCCGGTCGCGCAATTTCCAGACATCGTGCCGCCGCAGGTGACATTGACTGCGAATTATCCCGGTGCTGATGCTGAGGTGGTCGAAAACACGGTGGCACAACCGATCGAAGAACAGATCAACGGTGTCGACAATGCAATCTATTACCAATCCGCCAGCGGCTCCGATGGCAGCTACACCCTTAACGTAACTTTTTCACTCGGCACTGATCCGGACATCGATACTGTCAACGTACAAAATCGCGCCAGTCTCGCGATTCCCCAACTTCCCGCGGAGGTGTCGCGTGCTGGCCTGACTGTGCGCAAGAAATCTGCCGCTCTGCTTCAGGTCATCAATATTTATTCTCCAAAGAATACTTACGACGCCATTTATCTAAGCAATTACGCGACCATCAACATCATCGATCCATTGGCGCGAATTAAAGGTGTGGGTCAGGTCACGCTGTTCGGACCGCTCGATTATTCGCTGCGGGTGTGGCTCGACTCGGACCGGCTTACCGAACTCAATCTGACGCCTAACGATGTGATCCAGGCGGTACAAAGCCAAAACGTGCAAGCCGCACTTGGCCGCATCGGTGCTGCACCCATTTCCAGCGACCAGCAGGTCCAGATCAATATCAAGACCAAAGGCCGCCTAACCCGCCCGGAGGAATTCGCCGCCATCGTCCTGCGCGCAAACGCGGATGGCTCCGTGGTCCGTGTTAGCGACGTTGCCCGTGTCGAAATGGGCGCACGGTCGCAGGACCGCTATAGCCGCTACAACGGCGCACCTGCGGCCGCGATCGGTATTTATCAATCTCCGGGGTCGAATGCCGTCCAGGTTGCCAAGCAAGTGAGCGACACGATGGCTTTGCTGGCGACGCGATTTCCCGGTGATCTTGCCCACGTTATTTTTTTCGATTCCACGGTGTTTGTTACCGCGACCATTGTCGAGGTCATCCGTACGCTTGTGATCGCTATCATTCTTGTCGGCATCGTGGTCTTCCTGTTTCTTGGCAAGTTGCGTACGACACTTATTCCGCTGGTGGCCGTGCCGGTTTCAATCGTCGGAACGTTCGCCGTGTTGCTGCTCATTGGCTATTCCGCCAACACGGTTTCTTTGCTGGCGCTTGTGCTCGCGATTGGTATCGTCGTCGACGACGCGATCGTGGTCGTCGAGAATATCGAACGAGTGATCGAAGCTGAACCTGGCCTCACGGTGCCGGAAGCCTGCAAGAAGGCGATGGCCGAGATTACCGGTCCTATCCTTGCTATCACCTTCGTTCTCTTGTCGGTCTTTGTCCCGGTGGCTTTCATCCCCGGCATCAGCGGCCAGCTTTTCCGTCAATTTGCTGTCGCAGTCTCGGTTGCAATGCTGATCTCGGCCCTCAATGCCCTGACGCTAAGTCCAGCGCTTTGTGCCGTGCTGTTGAAGCGCGGCGAGAGAAGCCGCGGCTTGATGCGTTATGTGCTGGGCGCAATCGACACTACGCGCGATGGCTATGTGGCCGTGGTGCGGCGGCTCTCCGCCATGGCTTTGATCGCTATCTTCGCGGTGCTCGGTGTGCTTGCAGCGTCGGTGTTGTTGTTTAGCAAAACGCCGCAAAGCTTTTTGCCGGAGGAGGACCAAGGTGCGATCTTTGCGGCGCTCCGACTGCCGGAGGGCGCTTCGATCAACCGCACCGAGGCGGTCGTCAAACAGGTCGAAGACATCGTCAAGCCCGTCCCCGGGGTCGAGGGCGTGCTGTCCGTAGTTGGGCTCAATTTCATCGACTATGTCGCAGCCTCGAACCAGGCGTTTTTCGTGATCCGGCTCAAGCCGTACGAAGCCCGCACCGATTGGACACAGAGGGCCGATGCGATCATAAGCCGCTTGCGGCCGCAATTCGCGGCAATCCAGGGCGCCATCGCATTTCCGTTCAATCTGCCGCCTATCCTCGGCCTTGGTAACACCGGTGGCTTCCAATTCGTTCTGGAAGCGCTGCAAGGTCAGCCACCCACCGAAGTTGCGGCAGTGCTCCGTGGACTCCTTGTGGCAGCGAACGGGCAGCCAGAACTTGCCGCCGTGTTCAGCACTTATGCCGCCGATACGCCGCAGATTTATTTGGACATTAATCGCGACAAAGCGCAGGTCCTCGGCGTCAAGGTCAGCGATATTTTCAATGCCCTGCAGTCTACGTTGGGCAGTTACTACATCAATGACTTCAATGTTTTTGGCCGCACTTGGCAGGTCAACCTACAAGCGGAGACCGCCTATCGCGACCGTATCGCAGACATTCAAAGAATCTATGTGCGCAATGCGCGTGGTGGCATGGTGCCGATTCGCGCGCTGGCCGAGGCGAAGCTCGTCCAGGGGCCGCAAACGGTGGTGCGCTACAACGGCTACCGAGGTGCCATCGTCAATGGTGCGCCCAAGCGGGGTTACAGTTCCGGCCAGGCGCTCGCCGCGATGGAACGAACATCGGCTAGTACCCTTCCTAGCGGCTACTCTTTCGAATGGACTGGGACGGCGTTTCAAGAAAAAGCAGCGAGCGGCCGAACGGCAATTGTGCTCGGCCTCGCTATTCTCTTTGCGTATCTTTTTCTAGTTGCGCTCTACGAGAGTTGGAACATACCCATTTCCGCTCTATTGTCGGTCAGCGTCGGCATATTCGGCGCGCTCGTCGCTGTGCTGATCGCGGGGCTAAGCTTTGATGTTTACGCGCAAATCGGCTTAGTGGCACTGATCGCTCTGGCAGCCAAAAACGGCATTCTGATCGTCGCATTCGCCGTGGAGCAGCGGCAGCTTGGCAAAGATATCACCACAGCCGCTATTGAAGCCGCAGCGCTGAGATTCCGTCCGGTAATCATGACGAGTTTTGCCTTCATCTTCGGACTATTTCCCCTCGTGATTGCGCAAGGGGCCGGTGCCGCAACCCGTCATGCCGTGGGAACTCCAGTCTTCGGGGGTATGATAGCGGCGTCCGTATTCGGAATTTTCATTATCCCACTGCTCTTCATTATCGCGGAACGTTTGCGTCAACGGAGACGCGTCGCCGGGGCGTTGGCCGCGCGGAAGTAGATATCGCGATCGAAGACATACGCTAAGACGACGCGGACATGCAGATCGCGTGTATATCGACAGTGATCGATCGTAAGATCGGCGAGAGTAACGAAGCGCATGACGATAGAGGTCGAGCGATTCAGCCGTGAAGTCTTATAAACCGTTCGAAATGGTTTTGGCGGCGCTTAAGACGGCCGTTGGAAAGCCGGATATAGTCGGACTCACAAAGGCAACGAGAGCCGCACGAACGCTTCCAAGACCCTCTCGTTATTCTTGAAGATGTAATTTTCCGCTTTGCGCGCGGTAGAACGCGTCAACCGATGCCCGATCTTTCGCAGCTATCGCAATGTGCAAGGTTTCTCCACCATTCCTTCGCCGCCGATCCAAAAATCAGGTTTGCCACCGCTGCCGAAACCGGCGGCTGGCATGCCCGTTGCCTAGGCGGTTGCCTCGATTATTAGTGTGTAGCCAAGTGGCAGCAACGCCCCTCTCATAAAACGCCTTCGAGCGTGAATAGTCCGACACCGAAAATCCCACATGATCAATCATAATTGCTCTCCACGAAAACGACTCGGGCGAGCTTTGTACAATTTTGTAAAACTAATGTGGCTCTCTGTGCAGCCTGTATGAAACATGCCACAGTGGACTTAAGTTTCTTTTGTCGAGTTACGCTCGATGGGCGCAATCAGCCACACTGCAGACGCGTTGCGCGCCCGCCAACCAAGTCCGCTTCTCCCCAGAAGCGTCCAATGGATTACAGCTGAATGGCCGCCAGACATTTCATATTGAGTCTGCATGCCCAACTTTTTGCAAGAAACGGCATCATAGATGAGCGATGATTGCCCGAATTTCACCAGCCAGGACTTTTTTCGGGATCCGGTCACCGGCGTCCGACGATTGCGAACCGCTGGTCCGCTCGTTGAGACCAGGTTCCCAATCATTGGAAAGGTCTGGATCACGACGACATACGAACTGGCGGTCCGCGTATTGAAGGACAGCGAGACCTTCACAATGCGGAAGGAGGACGGCGGTCTGGCTGGATTGCGTTGGTGGATGCCGGCGGTCGTCCGCACGCTCGCCAATAGTATGCTCACCGTGGACGAGCCGGATCACACGCGGCTGCGTGATATCGTCGACGAAGCCTTCCGCCGTCGCGCAATCCTCGACATGGAACCGCATATTCGAGCGATCGCTGACGATCTCGCCGGCGAGCTATTCGCGGAGGGAAGCCCGGCTGACCTCGTTCAGCGATATGCGCGAACGCTTCCGCTTTCCGTTATCTGCGAACTGCTCGGCCTGCCGCTAGTTGACCGACCCAG
>DATFXJ010000045.1:0-27402 GCA_035315965.1 Pseudolabrys sp. | reverse complement strand
GCTATTCGCCGCGACGTTTCGCGCGGCGGGTTGCCGCTGCCGTCAACGGATTTTCCGGCCACAGATGTTTTGGATAGCGGCCGCGCAGCTCCGTTCTCACATCATTATAGCTGCCTCGCCAGAAACCAGGCAGGTCGCGGGTCATCTGTACCGGCCGATTTGCTGGTGACAGCAGTTCGATCAGCAGCGGCACGCGTCCGCCGGCGATTGCGGGATGCACCGCTAGGCCAAACAATTCCTGCACGCGAATTGAAAGCTTCGGCCCTTCCTCAGCTTCGTAGTCTATTGGCACCTCCGAGCCGGACGGAGCGGTGAAGTGGGTCGGCGCTTCGGCGTTAAATCGCTTCCTCAGTTCCCACGGCAGCAAGGCGTCTAGTGCGGTAGTAAGATCATCCACGCCGAACTGCGAGAGCGCAGTTTTGTCAGCGAGAAATGGTGCAAGCCATTCGGCTGCTGAGCGCGCCAGCGCCTCGTCCGACAGGTCAGGCCACTCATTGCCTTCAGCGCGACGCAAAAACATTACGCGATTGCGCAACTGAAGCTGAGCTTTGGTCCATGGCAGTCTTCTCACACCCAATGCCGCAATGCCCTCGGCCAGTAGCTTTGCATTTTCGAGATTAGGTGAAATCGGTCTGGTCTGTTCGGCCAAAATTAACTTGCCAAGTCGGCGGTGACGTCGCGCGCGCAACGAGGCGGAGGCTAAATCAAATGTGACTGTCTCGTAGTCCTCAATATGATCGGCGAAGCTTGCTTCGATTTCTGCGAGCGTAATGGGCGCTGCCAGCACAATGCGGCTCGCTGCCGCGGCGCCGGTGAGTTCGGCTACCGCGAGGAATGGCTCCCGTGCAAGCGCTGAGGCGGCATCAACTACGCCGCCGCGGCCATTGGCAAGCAGGAAGGCGCCGCTGCTGCCGCCACGATTCTTTGCGATGCGGTCGGGATAGGCGAGTGCGAGCAGCGAGCCGGGACTGTAATCATTGTCGTCCTTTTTGCTCCCGGCCGCCTGCGCCCACTTCCGCACCATTGCACGCGCATCTTCGGCGCGAGGAGAACGATCACGGTGGAACTGGTCAAGCCGGTGGCCGAGATCGACGTCGTCACCGCCGAGACCGCGTTCGGTGAGTACCGCTGCGATTTTGGCAGCGAGTACGCCAGCGCCTTCGGCTGCCGCGTCGACCACCATGCGCGCTAATCGCGGCGGCAATGGCAGGTCATGCAGCTTGCGGCCCTCTGCCGTGATACGGCCATCCTTATCTATTGCGCCTAGCTCGCCGAGCAGCGTTTTGGCTTCGTTGAGTGCACCCTGGGGCGGCGGATCAAGGAAAGCGAGATTCGCTGGGTCAATTGTACCCCATTGCACCAGATCGAGGACGAAAGAGGAAAGGTCCGCAGACAATATCTCAGGCCGCGTGTACGCCTCGAATGAACCCGTTTGGAGTTCGTCCCAGAGGCGGTAGCAAATGCCCTGTTCTATCCGCCCTGCCCGACCGCGGCGTTGATCGGCGGCAGCGCGTGAGACGCGCACAGTTTCGAGCCGCGTCAAGCCCACATCAGGCTCGTAGCGCGGCACCCGTGAAAGGCCACTGTCAACGACGATGCGCACGCCTTCGATTGTGAGCGAGGTTTCCGCGATCGAAGTTGCCAGAACCACTTTGCGTCGGCCTAGCGGCGACGGCGAGATGGCAAGATCTTGCTCCCTGGCGTCGAGCGCGCCGAACAGCGCAACAATGTCGACACTTGCGTTTCCTACCCGCTCTTTCAGGAGCGCCTCGGTACGGCGGATTTCGCCCGCTCCGGGTAGAAACACCAACAGTGAGCCAGACTCCGCACTTAGCGCACGCTCGATCGCATCTACCACCTGCCGCTCGATAGGAGCGCGCGGGTCGCGGCCGAGATAGCGCGTCTCCACCGGAAAGGCGCGGCCGACGCTTTCCACAACAGGCGCATTGCCGAGCAGTGCCGCCACGCGAGTCCCGTCGAGCGTAGCTGACATCACCAGCAGCTTGAGATCTTGTCGCATGCCCTGCTGCGCATCGCGCGCAAGTGCCAAACCGAGATCGGCGTCCAATGACCGTTCGTGGAACTCATCGAACAGCACAGCGGCAATACCATCGAGAGAGGGATCATCGAGGATCAGCCGGGTGAACACGCCTTCGGTCAAGACCTCTATACGCGTGCGCTTCGTCACCTTTGAGCCGAAGCGCACGCGCAGGCCAACCGTATCGCCGACTTGCTCGCTCAACGTTGTTGCCATCCGCGCTGCTGAGGCACGCGCCGCCAGCCGGCGAGGTTCCAGCACTAGAATTTTTTTATCCCTTGCCCATGACTCACTGAGTAGCGCAAGCGGCACACGCGTCGTCTTGCCGGCACCGGGCGGAGCGACCAGCACGGCAGTATTATTGCTAGAGAGCGCGGCGGAGAGATCCGGCAGCGCGGTGTCGATTGGCAAAGATGCATCGAAAGTTCGCATTGCTGTACGCGTTACCATCGCGCATGCTGACGATCCAGAACCCGAGGCAGTCAAACAAGGCGATGTGGATTATTTCCGGGCCACCCGCTTTCGCGGGCGACTATAACTTCTGACATAAGGCCGTTCTTCAAACGTCATTTCCGAGCCCGTCCTACGCTCTCGTAAACAAAGCCGTGCCGGACAATTTCCTCCGGCCGATAGACATTACGCAAATCGACCAGAACCGGCTGTGCCATGACGGTCTTCAGCCGATCAAAATTGAGAGCGCGGAATTGCTCCCATTCGGTGACGATCACCAACACCGAAGCACCCTCGGCGCAACTATAGGCATCGTTGCAAAATGCAACATTGCCTATGACACTCTTGGCCTGCTCCATTCCGACCGGGTCATAGACACGCACCTTGGCACCCATGTCCTGCAGCGCAGTGATAAGCGGAATCGACGGCGCCTCACGCATGTCGTCAGTGTTCGGCTTGAATGTGAGGCCCAGAATCGCGACGGTTTTTCCGCGCAGCTCGCCGCCAAGGGCTACCGATACCTTGCGTGCCATCGCGCGCTTGCGCGCATCATTGACAGCCGCCACCGCCTCGACGATCCGCAACGGCGCGGCATGGTCCTGCGCGGTCTTGATCAGCGCGACCGTATCCTTCGGAAAGCATGAGCCGCCGTAGCCCGGGCCGGCGTGCAAGAACTTCGAGCCAATTCGGTTGTCCAACCCAATGCCGCGCGCGATTTCCTGCACATCGGCGCCGACTTTTTCGGCGAGATCGGCGATCTCATTGATGAAGGTGATCTTTGTGGCGAGAAAGGCGTTGGCTGCGTATTTGATCAACTCGGCGGTGCGCCGATCGGTGAAAAGGATTGGTGAGCGGTTCAGATAGAGTGGCCGATACAGTTCACTCATTACCTCACGGGCGCGCGTGTCGGCGGCACCGATCACAATACGATCTGGAAGCTTGAAATCCCGGATGGCAGCGCCCTCTCGCAGGAATTCTGGGTTCGACACCACTGCGCAGTCGGCGTCGGGTCGTGTCTCCTGGATGATGCGCTCAACTTCATCACCGGTCCCGACCGGTACGGTCGATTTGGTAATCACAACGGTAAAGCCAGCGAGCGCTCGCGCAATCTCGTGTGCGGCATCATAAACGAAGCTCAGATCAGCGAAGCCGTCACCGCGGCGCGAGGGAGTGCCGACCGCTATGAAGACCGCGTCGGCAGTGGCAACTGCGCCCGCAAGTTCGGTGGTGAATTTTAGCCGGCCAGCACGCGTATTGGCGCTGACCATGTCGTTGAGGCCTGGCTCGTAAATTGGCATTTCGCCGCCCAAAAGGGCGGCGATCTTTGTTTTGTCTTTGTCGACGCAAATGACCTCGTGCCCAAAATCGGCGAAGCAGGCGCCAGAAACGAGGCCGACATAGCCGGTGCCGATCATGGCAACGCGCATGTGAAATCCATCATGAAGATGACAAACCGTGGCCGGTCAATGCCGGATGGGCCTGCATAGCAGACGCCATCCGCAGTGGCGAGGGGCGAGGTACATGCATATTTTTGTGACCCTACTTTTTGGCCGATTGATTAACGCCGCATCCGGCCCCACATTCGGGGCCATGCCAGCTCCCGCGAAATCAGACCGCAAGACAAAAGCCGCCACTCCTTCGTCCGTTTCGACAAAAGTTGCACCGCGGAAACTCAAAAAAGGCGATCACCTGTTCTTGGTGGATGGTTCCGGCTACATCTTCCGCGCCTATCACGCGATCAGGTTCGAGCCGCGCACCCCTGACGGCACGCATGTCAATGCCGTTTACGGCTTCTGCAACATGCTCTGGAAGCTCCTCAAGGAGATGAAACCGGAGGAGCGGCCGACGCACCTCGCGGTGATCTTCGACAAGTCCGAGAAAACCTTCCGCACGGAGATGTACAAGGACTATAAGGCCCACCGGCCGCCGCCGCCTGATGATCTCATCCCGCAGTTTCCCCTTATCCGGGATGCGGTGCGAGCCTTCGAGATCTCATGCCTCGAGCAAGCTGGCTACGAGGCTGATGACCTGATCGCAACTTATGCACGCATCGCCTGCGAGACTGGCGCGACTGCTACGATCGTGTCGTCCGACAAGGATCTTATGCAGCTCGTGAACGAATGCGTGATCATGTACGACACCATGAAAGATGTCCGCATCGGCGTTCCGGAGGTGATCGAGAAATTCGGCGTGCCGCCGGAAAAGGTCATCGAGGTGCAAGCGCTGATTGGCGATTCAACCGACAATGTTCCGGGTGTACCCGGCATAGGCGTAAAGACCGCCGCGCAACTGATCGCCGAATACGGCGATCTCGAAACGCTTCTCAAACGAGCCGGCGAGATCAAGCAGGATGCGCGCCGCCAAGCGCTCATTGACAACGCCGAAGCTGCGCGCATTTCGAAGAAGCTTGTCACGCTTAATGACCGAGTGCCGCTTGAAGTGCCGGTCGAAAACCTCGTCGTGCACGAGCCTGATTACAAGACGCTGATCGCGTTCCTTAAGGCGATGGGATTCAAGACGTTGACGCAGCGCGTTGCCGAGAAGGGCGGCATCGATGCAAACCAGATCGACTCGGCTTCCGGACCGGCCGTGACCCCTGACGTAATGGCGGCTCCCTCGCCTGCTGCTTCCGGGCGTACCAGCGGACAGGGACAACTGCCGCTGGGCGCCCCCCCACCGCGCAAGGCAGCAGCAGGCGCGAGCCCTGGCTCCCCTGGACTCACGCCGATCTCTCTCGCCCAACGCCGGCTCGAAGCGTTGCGCGCGACTAAACTCGACACCACGAAATATGAGACGATCGCGACACTTGACCGCCTCCAACACTGGATCGCACGCGCATACGAAACCGGAGTGCTGGCTCTAAAGACTGAAACCAGCAGCCTCGACCCGATGCAGACCGCCTTGTGCGGCTTGGCGCTTGCCGTGGCGCCAAACGAGGCAGCGTATTTGCCGCTGGGTCACCGTGAGGCAAACGAGGGCGAGACGTCAGAACTATTTGCGTCCAAGCTTAGCGCTGGACAAGTCACCGAGCGGCAGGCGCTTGACGCATTGAAGCCCGTTCTCGAAGACGAAAGTATCGTCAAGATCGGGCACGACGTGAAGCGAGATTGGCTTGTGCTGGCTTGCCGCGGCATCCGGCTCGGTGCGACCGACGACACCATGCTGATGTCTTATGTGCTCGACGCCGGTAAAGGGCCGCACGATATGAACAGCGTGGCCACGCGTTATCTCGGCCGCAGCCCATCGCGTTTCAACGATGTGAAGGGCAAGGACAGACCGCTTTTCACGCCGGAGGCAACTCCGATCGCGCGCGCTACCGCTTATGCCGCCGAAGATACTGATGTGACCCTGCGGCTATGGCAGGCGCTGAAGCCACGCATGGCGGCCGAGAGAGTGGTCAGCGTGTATGAGACACTGGAACGCCCCATGCCGCGCGTACTTGCTTGCATGGAGGAGCGCGGCATTTCGGTCAACCCCGCCGTGCTGTCGCAACTCTCCAATGACTTCGGCAAGAAACAGGCGGCACTTGAACAGAAAATCAACAAGATTGCCGGGACGCAGGTCAACCCGGGCAGCCCGAAACAGTTGGGTGATATCCTGTTCGGCCAGATGGGATTGCCGGGCGGCACCAAGACCAAAACCGGGCAATGGTCTACCGGCGCGCGCACGCTCGAGGAACTGGCTGAACAAGGGCACAAGCTACCGCAGGTGATCCTCGATTGGCGGCAGGTATCGAAGCTACGGTCGACTTACACCGAGGCGCTGCCCAATTACGTCAACCCGAGAACCCATCGCGTTCACACGAGCTACGCGCTCGCTTCCACCTCGACCGGCCGGTTGTCGTCATCGGAACCGAACCTACAGAATATCCCCATCCGCACCGAGGACGGCCGCAAGATTCGTCGTGCCTTCATAGCTTCGCCCGGCAAGAAGTTGGTCTCTGCCGACTATTCGCAAATTGAGCTCCGGCTGTTGTCTGAAATCGCCAATGTGCCCTCGCTGCGCAATGCGTTCCAGAATAGTGTCGATATTCACGCGATGACCGCCTCTGAGATGTTTGGTGCGCCGGTAAAGGATATGCCGCCCGACATCCGCCGCCGCGCCAAGGCGATTAATTTCGGCATTATTTATGGTATCTCGGCCTTCGGACTCGCTGCGCAACTTGGCATCGACGCCAAGGAAGCCGGTACCTATATCAAGAAATATTTTGAGCGCTTCCCCGGAATTCGCGACTACATGGACGAGACACGCGAGTTCTGTCGCGAGCACGGCTATGTGCTGACCTTGTTTGGCCGCAAATGCCACTACCCCGACATCAAGGCGAGCAATCCGTCGATCCGCTCGTTCAACGAACGCGCGGCGATCAATGCGCGCTTGCAGGGCTCTGCTGCGGACATAATTCGTCGAGCTATGATTCGCATCGAGCCGGAGCTGAAGAAAGACAGATTGAACGCACAGATGCTGCTGCAAGTGCACGATGAGCTCATCTTCGAGGTGCCGGACGACGAGATCGAACGGGCGCTCCCTATTATCAAAAGCGTGATGCAGAGCGCTCCTGATCCGGCAGTCGCATTGCACGTGCCGCTTCAGGTTGATGCGCGTGCAGCCGATAATTGGGATGAAGCGCATTAGCGCTTCTTCCATCCTGCTGCCCCCGTGTTTCTGCTGCTTAATTACTTCCGTCTACGTCGGCGTGCCTTGACCTTGCTCCCCCCTCGTCGCGCGGCAGCTTTTGTCGCATTCGCGGCTTTAGCCGGCAGTACCGCGATCGCCTCGATCTCGAACAGCGCGCCAGGCCGCGCCAACTGTGAGATGGCGACTGTCGTGCTGGCAGGCGGTGCGGACATATTGAAGTGCTGATCGCGTACCTCGCGGAAAATTGAGATGTGCGACATATCGACAAGGTAATTGTTGATCTTCACCACGTCTTCAATCGTGGCGTCGGCGTCGGCAAGCGCAAGTTTCAGATTGTCGATTGCCTTCTCGGCTTGCGCGCGGAAATCGCCCGGCGCGCCGACGAGCTTATTTTCCATATCAAGTCCAAGTTGGCCGGCGATAAAAATCAAGCGGTTGGGCCCGGTCGCCTCAACCACGTAGCTATAACCTGGCGGCTTCGCGAGCGTTTTCGGATTGGAAAATCGGACATTGGCAGCCATCAAAACCCTCCCCTGTGATTTATTCGGTTGAGCTTAGCTTTTCTTCATCCGGTGTGTCTGCGCTTTCGGGGTTTCATCCAGGAGCCCCAAGCTCTTCCCCAACGCCCTGGTCGTCGGTGCCTGGATCAGGATCGTCATCAGAATTGCGATGAACGTGACCGACACGATGATGTCGGAACCGGGAGCTTTCATGCCAAGTAAAAGACCGGCAAGCGCGGCCGGGATTACGCCGGTTTCGCGCGTCCAGCACATGAAGAGCATCTCGTTAAGGGTCCACTTCGCGCGCCGATCGGGCAGTGCGCTAAGAAACACAGTCGCGGGCCGGGCAGCCAGCATGAAAATGGTAGCGATAATGACGCCGCCGAGCCAGTGTTGTCCTATAAGATGAAAATCAATTTGAGCGCCAAGCAGCACGAATATGAATAGTCGCATGACGAACGCGGTTGCCATCACGAATTCATCGAGTTTTTGGGCTTCAGCACTCGTCATCTTGAAACCGAACACATCCTTGTTTCCGATCACGATGCCGCACGCGAAAACGGCCATGAAGCCGCTCGCCTGCATGCCATCGGCTGCGAAATAAGCGCCGATGACGACCACAAGCGTCACCACCGGCCCATAATCCGCCAAGAATGCCCATCGTTCGTGCGCAATCAACATGGCGGCCAGATATCCGAGCGCACCACCAGCGACGATCCCGACAACGGATTGCCTGAACAAATCGAAAAGCGAGGCGCCAACTGAGAAATCGCCTGTTCCCATGGCAACCGCCAATACGCCAAAGGTCATGATAGCGCCGGTAGCATCGTTGAATGCCGACTCGCTCATGACCGTTTGCGCCACCCGGTCACGGACAGAGATCTGCCGAAAGATGGGCACCAGCGTCGCCGGATCCGTTGACGCAATCACTGCGCCCAGCAGAAGCGCCACGATCCAGGGAACGCCAAGGACGGCTTGTGCAGCGAAGGCGGTCACGACTGCAGTAACTAGGACCCCAACGGTCGCGAGAGTGACAATCGTAATCCAAACCTTTTTCAACACTTCGAAACGGAGCGATGCACCGCCGTCGAAAAGAATGTAGCTGGCTCCGAATAAAAGGATGATCTGATAGAGCGCTGAATCTGATTTGATGTCGAACAGTCCCAATACGGCCGGCCCAATCGCTATCCCGACAATCAGAAACAGGGCGATGTCTGGAACCTTGATCTTCCGAGCCGCCAAGGCGGTGATAATGCCGACAGCCAGAATGAGCCCGCCGGACAGTAGTATGTGTTTTGCTGTTTCAATCGCGGACGAAGCTTCCACTTTTCCACCGGTCGCAGGAAACCAAACGCTCGCTCGGTCACAATTTGTTTTCGCAATAGACGCACGCGATGCTGCCCGACGCCTTGTTAAATGACAAGGCGTGCCGGTTTTACATGCATCGTGAAGCGCCATTGGCGCAACTTTCCCGCCCGAACGCACAAACCCGCACGCGCCTGACAGCCGTCGCGCGCAGCTCGAATGATAGTTTACTAAACATCGCGCTTGACCCGACCGAGGCATCGGGCAAATTTCAGCTCTCGACTCGCTCAATGGTGGACTGGACGATGCAAAAAACGGTATTGGCACTGGCGGTGCTCGCAATTTGGTCGGTCTTGGCCGGCCGCGCTATCGCCGCCCCTTGCCACAACACTGGGAGCTACGAACGCTGGCTCGAGGACTTCAAGAAAGAAGCCGCCGCCCAGGGCATTTCGCCGCGGGTTATTGCCGCCGCGGCCCCGAGCATGACGTTCGACCAAGCGATCATCCGCCGCGACCACGGCCAGGCCGTTTTCAATCAAACGTTTCTGCAATTCTCGGACCGCATGGTCGGTGGCGGTCGAATTCCAACCGGACTCGCCAAGATAAAGCAACACGCGGCTTTGTTTGCACGCATCGAGCAGAAGTACGGTGTGCCTGCTCAGGTTCTGACCGCGTTTTGGGGTCTCGAAAGTGACTACGGCGCCAATTTCGGCAAATACAATATTTTGAGCGCGACTGCATCGCTCGCCTATGACTGTCGCCGGCCGGACTTCTTCCGCCAGCAGCTTTTCGATGCGCTGCGCATCATTGAGCGCGGCGATCAACGGGTCGAGGACATGATCGGCGACTGGGCTGGAGAGTTCGGCGGCATGCAGTTTACCGCCTCCGATTATCTCAAGAACGCAGTCGACTTCGACGGTGACGGCCGTCGCGACCTGATCCACAGTGTTCCGGACACACTTGCTTCTGCGGCCAACTTCCTTGTCAGCCTAGGCTGGCAGCGTGGCCAGCCCTGGCTGCAAGAGGTGCGTGTGCCTCCCAGCCTGCCGTGGCAGGAGGCCGACGTTAATATTCAGCATCCGCAGTCCCAGTGGGTCGCTTGGGGGGTGAAGCCCGCGTACGGCGAGCTGCCGGCGGGTAACTTACCGGCTTCACTGATCTTGCCGATGGGCCGGCATGGGCCGGCGTTTCTCGCCTATCCAAATTTCAAGGCCTTCCTCGGGTGGAATTCGGCCATGGTCTATTCGACCACGGTCGCTTATTTTGCTAACCGCCTCGCAGGAGCCCCGACTGTCGATCATTCAGGCGCCGGGAATATCGCGCCGCTCTCGACACAGCAGGTTATGGAGTTGCAGCGGCTGCTCATCAAACAGGGCTACGAGGGTATTGGCGAGGTCGACGGCAAGATCGGTAACGGTACGCGCAACGCGACGAAGAAGGCGCAATTAAAGATCGGTTTGCCCGCCGACGCCTATCCGACCACTGAGTTGATCGATCGTCTCCGCATTGGTACTGCTAGCGACTCAAACCGATAATTGGAGCGGAAATTTCGTCGAATAAACGCATTGCAGCGTATCGATTCTTACAAAACGTTCATCTTCAATCACATCCACACGATGGAACCGCGGGATTCGTGAACCCTTCGCCGTTTAACCGGTTGAAGGACGGAACTGTGTCCTGGCGGAGGAAAAAAATGACAAAACAAACTAGTGCGTTGCTGCTTGCAGCGGCGCTTGCCGCGGGTATGCCGGTAGCAGCTACGGCACAACAACATCAGCACGGAGACGGAAAGCCTGCTGCAGCCCCCGCCCGGCCGGCTCCGCATTTCGCGCCAGCGCCCCGCACGGCAGCACCGGCAGCGCCACGCTTGGCCGCGCCGCACATGGCAACGCCACGCATGGCAGCACCGCATATGGCAGCGCCGCGCAAGATAGCACCGCACACGGCTGCCCAACGCACGGGCTCGCCGCACGTTTCGTCACAACGAACGGCAATCCAGCATCATCAATCGCAGGCGGTTAACCGCGCGGTTCAGCGGCAACAGTTCCAGCAGGAGCGCTTATTGCGGCAGCAGCGTGCGTTGCGTCAGGAGCCTGTCCGCTCGACAGCAGAGGCGCGTCCCAATCTTCAGGCCCAGAAAAATCGTCAGACGCAGCGGCAGCTTCAGCTCAACACACGCCAACAACTGCTTGCTGAGCGGGCCTTGCGTCGGCAAGAGGACCGTGAATTGCGCCATCTGCCCGTATCCCAGCGCGCGCAGCGTCTTGAAGAAATTCGCAACACACGCCAGCAACGGGCGCTCAACCGACAGCAACTGGCTCAACCAAATGCACTGCAGGGGCAGTCGAACGCGCGGACTGTGCGTGCAAACCGGCTGAATGGGACCCCACGCGTGACGCAGGATGCAGCGCGCCAGGGCCGGTTCGCCGCGCGCTTCGCCGAACGGGACGCAGGGATCAACGCACGTAGTCGTTGGGCGAACTTAGCCGCGCGCGACGCGTGGAGGCATCATCACCGAGCACGCTTTGTAGCCTGGTTCGGACCGGTCTTCTGGCCGTACGCTTATTCCGACATCTTTGACTACGCGTTCTGGCCATATGGCTACGAAGATGGGTACTGGGCCTATGCATATGACGACTTCTTCGACGGGCTGTTCTGGGGCGAGGCGGGTCCGCCAGTGGATTACGCCTATGCACCGCCAGTGCCCTCCACAGCTCGCTCGCGCTATGCCGGAGCGCCGCGCGCCAGCTATGCGGCCGTGGAGGAGGTGTGCAGACAGCCTGGTAGCGGAATTACCGCGTGGCCATTCGCCGACATCGAACGCAAGGTCGGCCTCGATGCCAATCAGAAGCAACTTCTCGGCGACGTACGCAAGGCAAGTCAGGACGCCGCTGCAGTGTTCAAAGCGTCGTGCCCGCTGGAAAATGCCTTCCCGCTCACGCCTCCGGGACGTCTGGATGCGATGACTGCAAGACTTGATGCAACGCTGCAGGCGGTGCAGACGGTACGCCCGGCGCTTGAGAAATTCTACAATTCGCTCAGCGACGAGCAAAAGGAGCGCTTCAACCAGCTCGGACCGAGGGACACGGCTACCAATGCCCAGGCAAGCGTGGCTTCGCGCACTGCCGAAACCTGCAGACAGCCAAAGCCAGGCCTTGTCAACCTGCCGAGCGAGAAGATTGAGGACGCAGTTAACCCGACTGGTGGGCAGGTGGCCAAGTTGAGCAAGCTGCAGGATGCGACCAACAATGCAGTCTCCATCTTGCAAGCCGCCTGCCCGGACGAAACGCCGATGACGCCGCCCGGGCGGCTGGATGCGATGGAAAAGCGTCTCCGGGCAATGGTCAACGCCGCCAAGACCGTAAGGCCGGCTCTGGAGGGCTTTTACGCTTCACTTACGAGCGAGCAAAAAGCACGATTTAATCGCATCGGCCGGTCGCTTGCGGAAACGACAGGAAAGTCGAGCAACTGATCGCGGTGATTGCGAAAATGAAAAGGGCGGCTTCGAGCCGCCCTTTTTGTTGCGCGAGTATGGCCGCGAAAGTAGCGGCCTAAACCGACATAGCAGACTTTGTCACGACAAATTACGGGCTTGCCGTTAGTCCTCTACCGCGCAACTATGCCCCCGTACTCCAAATAGTCTCGAGATGACGACGATCTGGGAGGACGCATGACGAAAAATGGCCAGCCTACAGCCGTTGTTATCGCGGCACTCATATTTGCTGTCGCCGCAGTCACCGCCGAAGCCAAGGACAAAGTCAAAGTCGGCTTCATTGGTCCACTCACCGGCGGCGTCTCTGCTAACGGTCTTGGTGGTCGTAATTCGGCTGACCTCGCCGTTCGGCTGCGCAATACCGATCCGAAGGCAAAATACGAATATGAACTCGTTGTGCTTGATGACGAGTGCAAGCCGAATGTGGCGGTGCAGGTCGCGACCAAAATGGCTGCCGACAAGGACATCATCGGCGGCGCAACGCATTACTGCTCGGCCGCGGCGATCGCGGCTGTCGATACCTATCACAAGTTCGGTTTTCCGGTGATCGTCTGGGGAGCGGTGCTGCCCGACATTACGTATCGCAACAAGTATGAAGAAGTGCACCGGGTCAACGGCACCATGATTAACCAGAATGAAGCCAATGCCGAGTTGATCTCCAAGTTCGGCTACAAGACCATTGCGGTGATCCACGACACCACCGACTATGGCAAAGGTCACAACGAATACTTCAGTAAGGCGTTGGCCAAGATCGGCAAGGCCAATATCGTTGGCACCTTCGGAGTTACGGCCGACCAGCAGGACTTCACCGCTGAACTCACCAAGATTAAGGCACTTAATCCAGAGGTGATCTACTTCGGCGGACTGACGCCAATTGGAGTCCGCATTCGCTCACAGATGGATAAGCTGGGAATCAAGGCGGTGTTCGACGGTACCTCAGGAATCGTCTCCGACGCTTATATTCAGGGGCTCGGACCGCTAGCGGAAGGCACATTGGCCTTTCGTGAAGGTGCACCGGCCGAGAAACTTCCGGGCGGCAAATTCTTCATGGAAAAATACAACCAGCAAAAGTACGACAATGCGCCTGAAGCCTATGGTGCCTTCGCCTACGTGGCCATGGACATGATCCTGGATACGATCGAGACGGTGGGCCCTGACCGCAAGAAGGTGATTGAAGCGCTCAGCAATGTGAAGGACCGCGATTCAATCGTGGGGAAGATCACGTTCGACGATCATGGCCAGAACACCGTTCCTATCATCACGAAGTACGTGATCCAGGACGGCAACTTCGTGGAATGGGACGATAGCGAATACGCCAGCGGCAAGCGAAAACTGCAAGGCCAGAAATAACCTCACGCAAACCTCACCGCGTTACGCGCGGTTCCGTTTTTTAAACGCTGCCAAGATTTCTGATATGGACGCTGGCTTGTTCGCTCAATATGTCATGAACGGGCTAATGCTCGGCATGATGTATGCGCTGGTGGCGGTCGGCTTTACGCTGTTCTTCGGCGTGCTCGATGTCATCAAATTCTCGCATGGCGATGTGCTTACGGTCGGCGCCTTCACCGCGCTTGCGGCCTTCACCGGCTTAAGCTCATTCGGGTTCAAATCCCAGTGGTTCGATCTTGCCGTCCTGCTGGCGCTGGCGACGCTCATGATGGCGTTGCTCGGCATGCTGATTGCCCGTTATCTGGTCATGCCGCTGCGCTCTGCACCGGCGCTCAACACGTTGTTGATCACGCTGATGCTTGGCACGGTGCTGCGCGAAAGCGTGCGGCTGTTCTATCCACAGGGTGCCAATCCGAAACCGTTTCCGTCGTTGCTGCCCCGCGCTTCGCTCGAGCTCGGTGAGTTCAACCTGCGGGTCGACAACGTGCTGATGCTTACAGCCGGTGTGCTGGTAATCGTGGGCATTCAATATTTGCTCAATCGTACAAAGCTCGGCCTTGCTATCCGCGCGGTCGCGCAGGACGAGGAAACTGCGCGCACCATGGGGATCAATTTTACTGCCATCGTTCTGATCACTTTCGCTATCGGCTCGGGCCTAGCGGCTTTCGCCGGTGTAATGAACGGCCTCTACTACAATGAGATCAATTTCGGGATCGGCCTTTATCTTGGCGTGATTGGCTTTTCCGCGGCCATCATCGGTGGCCTTGGCAGTATTTATGGGGCCATTCTGGGTGGCTTCCTGTTCGCAGGCCTGCAAACTGTCGCCACGGTGCTGCTGCCCTTCTCCAGCGCCTACAAAGATGTTTTCGCCTTCGCCGTTGTCATTGCCATCATGGCCTGGCGTCCGACGGGCCTGATCCAGGAAAAGATTAGTGAGCGGGTCTAGAACGATGGTCCAGAAAGCTCGCGTGTCGGCGTGGCCGGGGGTGATCGCGCTTGCGATTGGGACGGCCTACTTGATCGCGCTGCTAACGGCCGAGAAGCAGATCTTGATCATCGCGTTGCTCCTGGCTGGCATCGCTGTCGTCGTGGCTGCCGCCTGGTTCGGGATGTTTGATAGTATTAGTGCCTCCTTTGCCGATCATGAGGACGCGCTGAGAGCTTGTGCGATCATCGCCGCACTCGCTGTGGCAGCATTTTTCCACGACAACCATTTCGTGCTGCTGCTGGTGATTACCGTGCTTCTTTATTCGGTAGCGACGCTCGGGCTTAATGTTCAGTTTGGCTACGCCGGCGTCCTCAATTTCGCCGGCGCATCGTTCTTCGGTATCGGCGCCTATACTTCGGCCGTTCTCAACACGCAGACGGCACTGCCGCATCTCCTCGTGCTGCTGATTGGCGGCTTGCTGGCGGCGCTGGGCGGTTCAATCTTATTGCTGCCGGTGTTGCGCACACGCGGACACTATGCCGCCGTGGTGACCATTGCATTTGCGCTCCTCTTCAAGACCTTTCTTGAGGTCAACGACGTGCTCGGCGGGCCGCAAGGTATGCAAGTCAAAGGCATGAGCATTCTCGGCTGGTCGTTCAACGAAAATATCAAAATTGGCAGCGTTTCCTTGTCCTTTTACACGAACTATTTCGCGGTCAGCCTGTTACTGCTCATTGGCGCTTTCGTTTTAGTGCAGCGGCTGGAGCGCTCCTGGATCGGACTCAACCTCGATGCTTTACGGCTCGATGAGACGGCTGCGAACTGCTTCGGCCTCGATATCGTGCGCTGGAAGATCACGGCTTTTCTGATCGGCAACTTCCTCATCGGCATCGCTGGCGCCCTCTTCGGCATGGTCGGCGGATTCGTTGCGCCCAATAACTACACCTTCGCCGATTCACTGATTCTTGTTTCGATCCTGCTACTCGGTGGCATGGGCAATCCATGGGGTCTGGTGGTAGCGACCATCATTGTCGTGGTCGTGCCTGAGAAATTACAGACCATTCAGGAATACCGCTTCCTGCTCTATGCGCTGATGGTGATCGCGGTGTTGTTGTTCCGGCCGGAGGGATTGTTGCCACGGCCGGTGCGCCGCTATTTCCCGGGATGGCGACCATGAGTGCGTTGCTGGAGGCTCGTGGCCTCTCCAAGCATTTCGGTGGCGTGCTTGCGCTTGATGGGCTTGATCTAGCCGTCGCTCCGAACGAAATTCTCGGCCTAATTGGCCCGAACGGCTCTGGCAAGACCACGTTTTTCAACGTCATCACCGGCATCTATAGCGCCGATGCCGGGCAGGTCATCTTCGACGGGGTCGACGTCACCAATGCGAGCGGGCGGGCGGTCTATCAGACCGGCATATCGCGCACCTTCCAGCGCTCGCGCCTCTCTCTGCCACTTTCGATCTTCGATAATATCATGATTGGCAATCACAAGCGTCTCAATCAGAGCCTTTGGTTCAACCTGGTCAAGCGCGGCGGCTTCAAGCGTCAGTTCGAGGAGAGCTATGCGGCCGCGCGCGCCCTCGTCGAGGTGTTCGAGCCTGCGCTGGCCGATCACCTGTTCGAGCCGGTCGCCGGCCTGCCTATGATCGATCGCCGTCGCATCGAGATCTGCCGCGCTTTGATCAGTTCGCCCAAACTGTTGCTCCTCGACGAACCTTCGGCCGGCATGACGCATGAAGAGACGGCGGAACTGATGAACGACATCCTGCTTGTTCGCACGCGCAACCAGAACCTCACCATCATCATTGTCGAGCATGAGATGGGCGTGATCGAGCGCATTACCAACCGCTGCGTCGTGCTTAATTTTGGTCGCAAGATTGCCGAAGGTCCCTACCGCACGGTCGCCGCCGACGCACAGGTGCAGGAAGCCTATCTCGGAGCGGCATGATGAGCGGCACGCTCGAAATCGAAGGCGTTTACACGGCCTATGACAAGGCCGACGTTCTGCAAGGCGTCTCGCTCAAGGTGGAGGCTGGCAGCATCACCTGCCTGCTGGGTTCTAACGGCTCAGGCAAGACAACTCTGGTGCGTTCGGTACTTGGGTTGACGCCTCCGCGTGCCGGTCGCATCGTCTTCGATGGCTCCGACATTACGCACCTGCCGACACACAAGATCATCGGTGCCGGCATTGCTTGCATTCCTGAGGGGCGCAAAGTGTTTCCAAAGCTTACAGTCGAGGAGAACTTGCGAGTCGGCGCCTATCAGGAGCGCTCGGACAAGGCGAGTTCGGCGCGCCTTGCCGAAATCCTGCACATTTTCCCGCGGCTCAGCGAGCGGCGAATGCAGCTTGCCGGGACCATGTCCGGTGGAGAACAAGCGATGGTGTCGATTGGCCGTGGCCTGATGTGCGCGCCTAGGCTTCTTCTGATCGATGAGCCTTCGCTTGGCCTGTCACCGCGCCTGGTGAAGGAAAATTTCAATATCATCCGCAGCATCAATGAGCACGGTATCACTGTGCTTCTGGTCGAGCAGAACATGCACCAGACGCTTGCGATTTCCCACTACGGTTTTGTGCTATCGAAAGGTCGGGTGTCGGCAAGTGGCGCACCCGCAGAACTTGCATCCCGCCAAGATGTGCGGGATGCCTACTTCGGATAAATCATGCAGTCTTCAGTCGAACTGACGCAGGACCTCGTCCGCTTCAAGACGATCAACCCTCCCGGCGCCGAGCGTGCTTGCGCCGAGAGGCTCGCATCCTTGCTCGAGGGTGCAGGGTTCGCGGTTGAACTCGTTCCTTTTGGGGATGGGCGGGCCCAACTGGTCGCACGCATCGGTAGCGCGACTGGAAAATTGCCGATTGGGTTTACCGGACATCTCGATACCGTTCCGCTCGGTACGCAACCTTGGTCCGCCGATCCGCTGGCTGCTGAGATCGTTGACGGCAAACTCTATGGGCGCGGCTCATCCGACATGAAAAGTGGCGTAGCCGCGTTCGTTGCGGCGTGCATCGCACTGGCTGACAAACTGGCGGGAACCCCCGGAGTAGTCCTGCTTATCACTGCAGGCGAGGAAACAGGTTGCACCGGGGCCGCGGCCTTGGCCCGCGCCGCGACACCTCTTCCCCAGATCGGTGCACTTGTTGTAGCGGAGATGACTGGCAACCAAGCGCTGGTGGGTCACAAGGGAGCGCTATGGCTCGAAGCCGTGACAACGGGTGTCACCGCACACGGCTCGATGCCGGAGAAAGGCATCAATGCGGTTCACAAGGCGGCTCGTGCCGTCACAGCCTTGCAGGATTTCGATTTCAGTTTCGCGCGGCACGACATTCTGGGCAGCCCGACGCTCAATGTCGGCACGATCCAGGGAGGGCTCAACATTAATTCAGTACCGGACCGTGCCGTTATTGGCATCGACATCCGCACAATCCCCGGACAGAGCCACGTGAAAATCCGTGATCATTTAAAGAGCTACCTTGGAGATGAAGTTACATTAAGCACGCTTCTCGACGCGGAAAGCGTCTGGACCAGCCCGGATAATCCATGGATCGGCGAGGTGTTTCGGATAGCAAGCGATGTTGCTGGTTTCGGCAATGAGATTGCAGCGGCGCCATATTTTACCGACGCCTCCGTTTTAACCCCGGCGATCGGATCACCGCCAACTGTGATCATTGGGCCAGGCGAACTTGCCCTGGCCCATCAGACGGATGAATTCTGCTTAGTGTCGCGTATCGAACAGGCAACTGAGATTTATTCGCGCATAGTCCGGCATTGGTCCGGAATCTGAGGTCTGTAGACGGAATCACTCGGCGGCGATTCGCACTTCCGGCGCGGCCGCCTTGATGTCCGGGCTGACGTGCCGCTCGAACTTGGCAAAATTCTTCTGAAACATTCCGACCAGATCGCGGGCGGTCCTGTCGAACTCGGCTTTGTCTTTCCAGGTCTTGAAGGGATTGAGCAGATGCGGTTGGACGCCTGGCACAGAGGTGGGCACTGAGAAGCCGAAATACGGATCGGTACGGAAATCCGCGTTCTTGAGCGAACCATCGAGCGCTGCGGCGAGCAGCGTGCGCGTTGCCTTGATCGGCATGCGGCGGCCGATGCCGTATTTCCCGCCGGTCCATCCTGAATTGACCAGCCAGACGTCGACCTTGTGCTTGTTAATGTAGTCGCGCAGCAAGTTGGCATAGACCGAGGGATGCCGCGGCAGGAACGGTGCGCCGAAGCAGGTCGAGAACTCCGGCTGGACGCCTACTAGCCCTTTCTCCGTACCGGCGACTTTTGCCGTATAGCCGGAGAGGAAGTGATACATCGCCTGCGTCGGCGTCAGCTTTGCGATCGGCGGCATTACGCCAAACGCGTCAGCGGTCAGGAAGATGATGTTTTTCGGGTGCCCCGCGCGGCCGCTGCGCGATGCATTCGGAATGAAGTCGAGTGGATAGGCCGAACGCGTGTTTTCGGTTTTGGATCCGTCGTCGTAATCGGGCACGCGCGTAATGGGATCGAACGCCACATTCTCGAGAACTGCGCCAAAGCGGTTGGTGGCATTCCAGATCATCGGCTCCGCTTCCTGTGAGAGCTTGATGGTCTTGGCGTAGCAGCCACCTTCAAAATTGAAGATGCCGTCTGGACCCCAGCCGGTCTCGTCGTCGCCGATCAGGATACGCTCCGGGTCAGCCGAAAGCGTGGTCTTGCCCGTTCCGGATAGACCAAAGAACAGCGCGCTCTCGCCCTCATGACTGACATTGGCGGAGCAGTGCATTGGCACGACTTTTTGAGCCGGCAAATAGAAATTGAGTGTCGTGAACACCGATTTCTTCATCTCGCCGGCGTACGACGAGCCGCAGATGAGCACGATCTTGCGCGTGAGATCGATGGCGACCATCGTGTCCGAGCCCTCGCGGCCGCCGTGCCGCTTGGCGTCCGGCTTGAATGACGGGAAATCGAGAATAGTGAGATCGGGAACAAATGTAGCGAGATCGACGCGCTCGGGGCGGATTAGCAACTGCCGGATGAAGAGGGAGTGCCAGGCGAGTTCGGTGAATATGCGCGTCTTGAGTCGGTATTCTGGGTCGGCGCCGCCATAAAGGTCCTGCGCAAAAAGCTTCTTGCCTTGGGCATGCTCGATGAAGTCGGCAAGCATAATGTCGAAGTTTTCCTTCGACATTATGCGATTGCCATCCCACCAAACCGAATCCCGCGTGAGATCGTCGACGACGGTGTGCTTGTCTTTCGGACTCCGGCCGGTGTGGTGACCGGTCCCGGCGCACAGTGCACCGCCCACGACTAGCGAGGCCTCGCCCGCCGAAATGGCGTACTCATAGAGTGCCGACTCGGGCAGATTCCAGCGCACCTCGGCCAGATTCTTGAAACCGAATTTCTCGGCACCATAGGCGCCGTTCCGCACACCACGCTCTCGCACTCGAATTCCTCCCAACAGGCCGCTTATTGCCAAAAAACTTGTGGGGACATTTGGATCCCCGCCGCGGCTCGTTTAGCGGTTAGTATAGCCTCTTGCTTAAAGGCGCGCGACCATAGTCAGGCCGCCCTCGAATGCCAAGAAAAAAGGCGATGCAGGTTTGCGGGTTACATTGCGCTGCATCAATAATGCTGCTGAAACCTGCTGATTGGATTGAATCCACGCCTTACTCGACCAACCCCCTTTCCGCGAGCCATTTCAATCAGGTCAACAATCTCGCCATTGTTTTTGTCCATTATCAGGTGTGGGAATTTCCTTTATTGCCGACATCAGGCAGGTTAACTACGCCTACAATTCCTCCCGTGGCCTTTACCGCTGCGGCGTAATCAAGGCCGATCGGCCACCGCTGTCGGGCCGTATGTACTCGCCATAAACAATGCTTTTCAGCTTGCCGGTCTGCGTATTGTCACCAGTAACCGCCGGTTCGACTGCCACATTGGACTTAATTTTGTCGGGCCGCGCCTGCGCCAGGCTAAAGCCGAAATCTGCCGGCCTGACTGTAGAATAGGAGAACGCTGGGACATGCCTTGTCCGCCAGTGCCGTATGGCAGCGACGATGGCCTCCCCAGTGGTTGTCAAGCGCGGCGCGATTTGCTTGGTGATGGCTCGACCGGACACTGGCTTTCGGCGTTCACTTTCATCTGCGACGGATCGGCATTCCATAAGCCGGCTCCCTACCCAAAGCGGAAGTCGAACGGGTTTGCCTTCAGAAAATTCGGCTCTCTGTTCCACACATTGGGCGTGAGCGGTCACGCTCGACAGCTTTGGATTGTAAACTTCCCAGCCCTTGCGGATGAAGATGTTGAGCCAGCCTTCCCGACCCCCGGCTGTCCTTGAGCGCCCTCTGAATCTGTGAAAAATTAGTGAGTATGGGCGTGCTTGCGTTTGCGCCAAATGTGGGCCAGTGCCCGCGGTCAACTTGCCCGGACTTGATCAGCCAGTTGTTTCAGAATCGCTCGCAACTGACCTGGCCCGGTGACGCGTTGCGGAAACGGCAATCGCAGTGCGGTTTGGCCTTGTTGCAATTCGAGGCCTTCAGGATCGACGCCGACGCAACGCCAGTCTCCGTCAGGTCCGCCGAGCAACCTCGTCGCATACAAGCGACAGGCATCTGCGTCGTCTGCGTTGATGTGCGCGATTGCGTCGGGCGCGGATTGGATGAGCGCCTGAGCATCCGAAATGTTGGCAAGCAGATCTTGCGGTTTGAGATCCACGATTCGCCCGAACCCGGCGACCAAATGCGCGCCCGAGATTTCCATGCGATAGAATGCGAAGTCGCCGAAGTTTGCGAACATCTCGGCTTCCGGATGACGCCGCAAATACGAACCTGCAGCCGAGGAATCAATCTTGCCGCACGTGCCCATCAGCATAACACGTGCGCCTTCGAGCGGATCGCCCTCTTTCCGCTGGTCAAGCATCAACGAGACGCGTCCATCGGCCAGGATGTTTTTGGTGTGCAGCGCCAGGTTCGACAGCAGAAAGAGCGGAGCACCGTCGAACGCGGTCGCGACATTCACTAGCGAGCAATATGGGTCGCCCGAGCCAGGCACCAAAGTCGCAAGAGCTCCGGCACGCGCTTCGCGCAGCAGTTTCTTGGCGGCCAAACGGGGATCGAAGGCGCTATCGGGCTTCATTGACATGCGCTCACACTTTAACGGTTCAGCGCTTGCCCAGAATTTTATGTCTGCGGAGTTGAAATCGCTACCGAATCACATAGTTGTTGCAAAGAGGCCACATTTCAGACCCGGTTTGTGGGTTCAAAACGCGCGGGATGTGACGGAATAGGGGCTCATGCCGACAATCGCTCTCGTCGACGACGACCGCAATATCCTGACCTCGGTATCGATCGCGCTCGAAGCCGAAGGCTATCGAATCACCACTTACTCCGACGGCGCTTCAGCACTCGACGGCTTTAAAACCGCGCCGCCGGATCTCGCCATCCTTGATATCAAGATGCCACGGATGGATGGCATGGAAACATTGCGCCGGCTGCGGCAGAAATCCGATTTGCCGGTGATCTTCCTGACCTCGAAGGAAGAGGAGATCGATGAACTGTTTGGCCTCAAAATGGGCGCCGACGATTTCATCCGCAAACCGTTTTCGCAGCGGCTTCTGACCGAGCGCGTCAAAGTGGTGCTGCGCCGCTCCTCGCCCAAAGAGGGTAGCCTGCCCAAGGAGGCCGAGAGCAAGGTGCTCGAGCGCGGGCAATTGCGCATGGATCCGGAACGTCACACCTGCACCTGGAAAAACGAGCAGGTGACGCTCACCGTAACCGAGTTTCTGATCCTGCAAGCCCTGGCCAGCCGCCCTGGCGTAGTGAAAAGCCGCAACGCCCTGATGGATGCGGCCTACGACGACCAGGTCTATGTGGACGATCGCACCATCGACAGTCACGTCAAAAGGCTGCGTAAAAAATTCAAGGCCAGCGACAACGAATTCGACATGATCGAAACGCTGTACGGTGTCGGTTATCGCTTTAAGGAATTATAAGCGGTGCTCTTCGAGCAGGTGCCTCACTGGTGTGGGATGGTGAGCCGGATCGGCCGGTTTTAAAAGGCATCGGCGGCGCCCCCACGCTAATTACCCAGACGAAAAGAAGAGGGCTGCTTCTATAATAAAAGCTCCGCGACTTACATGGCGCGCGGAGCTTGGCGGGGCGGCACCTGGGGGCTGGGGGCGCTGGGGTTGCCGCGCTCGCGCCAAGCGCTTAACTCGGCTCACGGCATTTCAGTTCCTCAGTCTGCCCCTCGGCCTTCCGCACGCAGTTCGACATACCAGGCGGCGGAAAGCGGCGAGCTTCCATCAGGCTGCTGATTTTTGAGTCAGGCCCCTCAGCGCCAACCGCACCGCGTCATCAAGGTCGGCGGTAGTGAAGTGGGAGCCGCGGAGCTCCAACTGGGCGACTAGGCGCCCGAGGAATACGCCGCGCTTCTCTATCGGCAAGCCGGTGGCAGCCGCCCAGACAGATCGAAGTTGCGAATCAGACAGAGCCAGCATGTCGCCATCGTCTTGCGCTGGGGTGTCAACTTTTTGACGGACCAGGGCGGCGGAGGAAGCGGCGAGCCGTCACGGCTGCACACCGGTCTGCTTGGCCTGGACCGGCGGACACGGAACCGAGTCGTAAGAACAGAACACACAACAATCGCCGGATTTTGGCTTTAGACGAGCACCACATCCTCTGCAGTCATAGAAGATTTGGCAGACGTTCAACGGCATCCGTTCAAGCGTCGAATGTCCGCAGTGCGGGCAAATGATGGACATTAAGATCATGCGACTTGGGGGGTCAGCGCCCGTGTGGCCCCGGTCGGTGTTCTGAGGGTGAGGCCGGGGCCACTGGCGCGACCGGCATCTGAGGCTATTGGCCGGCCGGCCTGATCCGGCAACGCCGCAGCCTGCTGCGCTGTTCCTAAAAACGAGGTTCCAGCTTCTGCCGGCTAGGCCGCCCGCTTAACTAGTCGGAGAATAAGCAGCAAAATGACTGCGCCTATGAAGGCGTTGATGATGGCGGCAATGAAGCCGCCGCCGATTGCGATGCCAAGGCGCGGCAGCAGCCAGCCAGCGATAAAGCCGCCGATAATCCCGACGATGATGTCGCCAATCAGGCCGTAACCGCCTCCTTTGACCACCATACCGGCGAGCCAACCGGCGACACCGCCGACGATCAGCCAAATGATGAGTGCTTGAGCGTCCATCTTCCCCCCATTTCTTACTATCCGGCAAATGGCCGGATCATTCGTAACCGAAAGCCTTTATAGCAGGATTCTCGGCTGACTGGGCGGTGATTTGAGGGAACGTCGCGACGAGAAACGAAAATGCAATCAACACGCCGTCGCGCGTCCAAACGAACCGCACCCAACTCCAAACTGCGTCAACCGACGGCAACCGGAAAGGCAACGGCACACCCGACGGTCTCAGTCCGTGAGCTAATGCTCACGGATCGCTCGCGATGTCTGCTTTGGGTCAATGACGGACATCGAGGTCAGCTTAAGGAATGTCCGCTTTACCCCCAAAAGCAGACATTCCAGGACGGTCACGATGTCCGCTTTGTGCCAAAAGCGGACATCCAGCTAACTGTTACATCCAAAATAAAACCCCCGGACATTGCCAGGGGTTTCGTCGTCGGAACGCATGGTCAGTCATTAGAAGCGTGGACCGTAGTTGAAGAGATAGCTGAGACCGAGCTTGACTTCGCTGATCCGCTGCCGGACGCCAATAGTCTGTGATCCCACTGTAGCGCCCTCGCCAACAGGTACTCCCGGCACTACTCCTCCCGTTATGGCGCCGGTGAAGTTCACATTTCGCGCGCCAAAGTCGAGATAGTCGTATTCAAGCCTAACCGACCAGTTGTTCCAGAATGCCCATTCAAGGCCTCCTCCGATTGTCCAGCCGATGCGGGTCTCTGAGGAGTTGAAACTGAACGAGTTCGCGGATGTGGAAAACTGAGAGCATGGGGCTACAGGGAACGTGCAAAAAACATTCGTCAGCTGTCCGTTAAAGCTATATTTGTCGTGGGCCCACGCGGCACCACCCTTGACGTAGATCATGGTGCGGTCCTGGGTGTAACCGAGCCGACCAGTTAGCGTCCCGATGAAATCGGTTTTCGCGGAGAGGGTTCCTGTCGAATTGGTCGTACTCGATACGAGACCAGTTTGAAAAGTCGTGCTAATGACGGGCGAAGACCGGAGCCGGAACAGGGGCGGGCGGCGGGGCCTTGATCCCCATGTCAGCCGCCATTGCCGGGCTTGTCAGCAGCACTATCGACGCCACGCTTCTCTGCAAAATCTTCCTCATGACGATGTCCCCCGATTCTCTTCCTGGTACGATTGTAGTGCCACCGTTCTCCACTTGACTGTAGCGGCGCCGTCACGTTCAGGAATTTTTCAGAAGCGCAGAACAGTTCCACTAAATGGAACTTCGTCGCATCGATTTTTTGGATAGCGATGCGCGAACGACAAAACAAAACTATTTGGGACTGTTCTATTAGAACAATGATTCCGCGTCGCCGGATTGGACGGCAAAACAAACCATCTGAGAATGGTCCAGCAGAATAATTATTTCGCGCCGTCGAGTTAGGAGCGCGGCGCTCTCGTCCAACCATAGCAAATTGCGGTGCTCGACTTCCGCTTTGGGTCAAAAGCGGACATTTCGCGGAGTTCAGTCGATGTCCGCTTTACCCCCGAAAGCGGACATTGCGCGAGTTGAATGGAATACCCGCTAAGTGCCAATAAGAGACGTTCAAGCCGCTACTGACAAACGTCCGCTATGTGCCAATCGCGGGCATGCAAACCAACTGCGCGGTTTGTGAGCCGTCATCCCGGGTTACAGCATGCGGCGGTCGTTGATGGCCAGCCGCCGAAGGTCATGCGACAAATATTAACTGCTTCCCCTGCAGCTTCCATGATCTCGTCAGGAACTTCGCGGGCGAGGAAATCCTGGTCAATCTGATCGAGATTGGCAGAAGTGATGCTGAATTCGTCCATGGGGAATCTCCGTTTCGTAGCGCCCCGGCCAGAATACTCGAAACCGTGAAACGTCCGCTTTGTGCCAAAAGCGGACATTGGCGGAAAACTCGTTTTGTTAAATCGTCGTAGTTAATCTTGCCGGCCGCTAGTTGCATTCTCCTGGGGCGTCGCGTTCTGCTGCCCCATGCTGTTGAATTGTGCCTTCTGTTCGTCAGTTAACGACGCATAAAAGGTGCCGAGCGTCGGACGCAGCGTCTTAACCGCCCGCACCATTGCATCCAACCGATTGTTCATCGCGTCGAGCCGTGCTGTCGGTGACTCTCCTCCTATCTGCGCCGGGCAGGATGTCCGTAGCTCATCGGCGGCCTTTGCCGACGCCTGGCTGAGTTGGTCCAGGGCGGTCTGCTGCGGCCCCGTCGGCTTGACGACCTCCTCGATACGCTGCAACGGCAGCTTGGTGAAGCTCTCGGACTGGCTGCCGCACAGCGAGGCGAGAGTGTCGGCCCCGGAGGTATTGGCAGTCGCGCGCCCGTGCCGGTTCTCTTCAGCGGCGATCGCATCCAAGCGCTGCCTCTGCTCGTTGCTGAGCGAACCGTACAAACTTGCGAGCGGCGGCTGTACGATCTGGATTGCCTTTCTCATCGCCTCGAGACGCATTTCGACAGCATCGAGCCGCGCAAGCGGCGTGAGTGGTGGTTCGTTGGGACAGGAGGTGCTGAGAGCATTGCTTGCTTTCGACGAGGCATTGGCAAGTTCATCGAGGGCCACGACTGCCTCGCCGGTCGGTTGGATCGCACGTCGAATCCGGTCGATCGGGAAGCTGGTCACCCCGGGGGCGAACCCGCCGCAGCTCTGGCTCATGTCGGTAGCGGTCTGATTCGACCGCTCAGTACGGCGGCCGTATCTGTTGCTCTGGGCGTAACCGTAAATGTTGGACGTACCGCCGTAGGCATAAGGTGGCGCATATGGGCCATAGTCATAGGCGAAAGCGGTGCCGTAAGACCAGAACGGGTAGCAGTAGGGGTAGGGCCAGAACGCACAGGAGAAAACGTCTCCCAAAAGAAACGGCCAGAACACCGGCCCGACCCAGCCTCCCCAACCGCCCCAGCCACCTCCCCAGCCGCCCCATCCGGCTCTGCCGACATGGGCAAAACGATTCCATTCGTGCCGGTTGCCGAACGCGTTGCGGTTGAAGCTCTTTCGACCACCGAGCTGGTGTTCGCCCGCAAGCCGGTTGCCTTTACCGACGCGACTCTCACTGAAATGAGCGCCATGGTGGGTGCCGGCAAAGTGACTGTGTCTACCGCCATGGCCGCCACTGACGTGAGCACCGCCATGATGGCTTCCTGCATGGCCTCCGCCATGATGGCTTCCTGCATGGCCTCCGCCATGGCCACCATGACCACCGCCACCGTGACCACCACCCTTGCTCCACGAAGTGTCGGTCGCCAAAGTCAGTGCCCCGAGCGCAACAGCCATTGCCAAAATCCGCGCCAGCTTGGGTTTCATAGCGTCCTCCCCGTGAACGCACTCTCGGAAACGTCAATCCGAAAACGTTCCAACCGCAATATTGTTGCAAGAATCCGTCCGCCGATCGCTACCGTCTCACGTGGTGTCTGCTTGGGTCAGAAGCAGACATTCCACCAAGTCCGAGCAATGTCCGCTTTACCCCCGAAAGCGGACATTGATCAGCACGGCCGTGATGTCCGCTTTGTGCCAAAAGCGGAC
>DATFXJ010000044.1:0-94697 GCA_035315965.1 Pseudolabrys sp. | reverse complement strand
GTTGCGCTCGATGCGCAGGCCGGCGACTACGTGATGCCGGATCTTGAACGCATCGGCGGCGTCACCGGATGGCGTGAGGCCGCCGCAATCGCGCAATCACGCAACGTGAAAATGTCCTCGCATTTGTTTCCGGAAGTAAGCGCGCACCTGCTGGCCGCCACACCGACCTGTCATTTCCTTGAGTATGTCGATTGGGCAGACGTTCTGCTCGAAGAGCCTCTCGCGATCGTCGATGGCCACGCGGTCGTTCCGTCGCGGCCCGGCAACGGTATGGTGTGGGACGATAGCGCTGTCGAGCGCTACCGCATCTAGGTTCAGCTCTTTTTCAGCTTGAATAATCTGAGTGCGTTGCTGCGGCCGATCTTGTACCGGTCATTTTCGCTGATGGTCGCGGCATCGAACCACTTAGCGGCGTGGTCGATATTCTCGAACGGCCAATCCGTCGAAAACATGATGCGATCGGCGCCCACCACCATCATCGTGCTCAATAGTGCGGGTGTGCTGAAATTGCCGGACGTGGTGATGTGGAAATTGTTCTGAAAGTAGTGGCCGATCCTCTTCTTTGCCGGATAGCTGTGGCGGTTCGGAATCCAGCCGTTGGTATTGTCGACGCGCCACATGCCGAAGGGCAGGTTTTCGCCCATGTGCCCGAGAATGATTTGTAGCTTGGGATACTGATCGAACAGACCGGAGCCCATCAGCCGCAACGCATGGACGGCGGTCTCCTGGCCGAACGCCCAGGTCGGTCCCATAAGCCAACCGTGCCCTTCGTAGATCTTCGCGTGCTGTGGCAGCGGATTGCGTGGATGTAGGTAGAACGGCACGTCGAGCTGTTCCTGAACTTCCCAGAACGGCCAATATTGTTTCTGGTCGTAGTAGGCGATCGTGCTGGCATCACCTACTTGCGAAAATCCGTTGGCCAAGGCACCGATCATGCCGAGATCCTTGACGCAGCGCTGCAACTCTCTGGCGGCGAGATCAGGATCCTGTAGCGGCAGTGCTGCCAGGGCCTGAAAGCGGTCGGGCTGCTTGCGAACGGCATCGGCAAGGTAATCATTCGCCTTCCTTGCCATGTCGTTGGCCTTCTTTGCATCGGGGATGGCCTGGATCGCCGGCGCGTTGAGCGACAGAATCATCATTTCGATCCCGAATTCGTCCATCAGGCGAACGCGTCGCCCGTGAATATCGAGAACACGCTCGCGCACTTCCGCCCAGACGTCGTCCGGGAAGAATCCCTTCGAATCCATCAACGTGTCATTGATGGCGAAATGTTCCTCTAGCGCGACCTTACCTCGCATGATTTCCCCCCGACGAAACTAGAAACGTGCAAATGCGCGATAACGCCCCAAATTGCTGAAATGCATGAGCAACGGTTGACTAGCGGAGCCGTTGCTCGCGAAGCGAGCGGAGGCTGGTGGAGCCAGGGGGAGTCGAACCCCCGACCTCGTGAATGCCATTCACGCGCTCTCCCAACTGAGCTATGGCCCCAAATCGCAAGTCCGATCGCCACTTTTTGGGAAAGCGGCGAAGCGATCAGCTCTCTTCTTCCTTTTCGATCGACTCGCCAATGATGTCGGTCACGTCGGCGTCGCCCTCTTCCTGTTCCTCGATGAAAGCAGTGTCGTCGAGGCTCTCGTCGCCCATCTCGACCTCTTCCTCTTCACCCGCGTCGGCGGTGGCGTCAGCCGCAGCCGCCTTCTTGCCCTGCTGCTCGGCCTCGGCGTCCTCGAGCGATACGAATTCGGCGTCCGCGGTCTCCGGAGCAACGGTTTCAGGCGCAGGGGCGGACCGTGCCGCTGCACCTGATTCGGGCCGTGCACGCGGGGGCGCTGGTGGAGCGATCGGTACAACCTTGCCTGTATACGGCGAAATCACTGGTGTCTTGTTGAGATCGTAGAATTTACGACCGGTATCGGGACAGATGCGCTTGGTGCCGAGATCGGGTTTAGCCACAGTCGGAGTTCCTACGGAAAGGGGTCCCTAAATCGGTGCCTCACTTGGCTAGTTGCAGGGCCCCTGTCAATAGCGCAAGCGCCCTGCAAGAGCCCAAAATCGGCTGGATGACGGCACGCGCAGGTGCGTGGTAGGAGGGCGCAAAGCCTAAGGATACCGCCCCCGGTGGACCCAGCAGAATTAACGCCCCTGACCTCCCGCCAAAGCGGCCCGGTGCGGGGACGTGCCTGGGTGCCGGGCGATAAATCGATCTCCCACCGTGTTCTGATTCTTGGGGCGCTCACAGTCGGCGAAACGACTATCGGAGGTATCCTGGAGGGCGAGGACGTCCTCCATACCGCCGACGTTATGCGAACGCTTGGCGCACGCGTAGAACGCACCGGAGATCAGGCTTGGCGCGTTTATGGCGTGGGGATTGGAGGATTCGCACAGCCAGACCGCACGCTTGATTTTGGAAATTCGGGCACCGGCGTGCGGCTAGCGATCGGTGCGGTAGCAGGCGCACCGGTGACGGCTACTTTCGATGGAGATGAATCCTTGCGCGGCCGACCAATGCGGCGCGTGCTCGATCCATTGGAAAAGATGGGCGCACGTGTCGTTGAGGTCGGAGATGGCGGACGACTGCCGCTCACGCTACGCGGGGCCACCGATCCGATTCCGATTGTATATGAGCCGCCCGTAGCTTCTGCACAGCTCAAGTCGGCAGTGCTACTGGCCGCACTTGCAGCACCGGGCGAAACCACAGTCGTAGAGTCGGATGCGACGCGTGATCACACCGAACGATTGCTGAAGCATTTCGGCGCCAAGGTTACGAGCAAGGCACATGGTGAGCACGGCCGCCGTATCGTTTTGCAGGGCCAACCTGAGCTTGAGCCGGCTAATGTCGCGGTACCAGCCGACCCTTCATCGGCGGCGTTTCCTTTGGTCGCAACGCTAATCGTGCCGGGCTCCGAACTGATCCTTGATGCGGTGATGACAAACCCCTTGCGCACAGGCTTGCTGACCACGTTGCGCGAGATGGGAGCCAGCATTGAAGAGCTGGAAAAGCGCGACGATGGAGAAGAATTGGCTGATCTGCGTGTGCGTGCCTCCGCACTCAAGGGCGTGGACGTTCCTCCCGAACGCGCGCCATCTATGATCGACGAATATCCAATTTTGGCTGTCGCTGCATCCTTCGCCGAAGGAGTCACGCGCATGCGCGGCTTGAAAGAATTGCGCGTAAAGGAATCCGATCGTCTGACCGCCACAGCGGACATGCTGCGCGCGAATGGCGTCATAGTCGAGATCGATGGCGACGATCTCATCGTCCAAGGCAAAGGCCGTCCGACCGGTGGCGGCGAGGTGAAGACACATATGGACCATCGCATTGCCATGGCCGCATTGGTGATGGGGCTCGGCAGCGAAAATCCGGTGCGCATCGACGACAGTGCGTTCATCGCAACGAGCTTTCCGGGCTTCGTCGAATTAATGCGCTCGATCGGTGCGGATGTCGCATGATCATTGCCATTGATGGTCCTGCGGCATCTGGCAAAGGCACTCTCGGCAAGCGACTTGCTGTTCACTACGGGTTGCGCCATCTGGACACTGGCCTGATCTACCGTGCTGTAGCCAAGGCACTGATTGATGCTGGGGAAAGTCCCACCGACGTGGCGGCGGCTGCTGCCGCGGCGAAGGCACTCAATCCCTCGCATTTCGATGAAGTCGCGCTCAAGGCCCACAGCATAAGTGAAGCCACTTCAATCGTTTCTACCATCCCGGAGGTGCGCGACGCGCTGCTAGCTTTCCAGCGTGAGTTTGCCATTCAACCGCCGGGTGCCGTGCTCGACGGTCGCGATATTGGCACTGTCATCTGCCCCAATGCGGACGTTAAGATTTACGTCACCGCGACACCTCACGTGCGCGCCCGCCGCCGCGCGGCGGAATACAAGGCGCAAGGCTGGAACATCGATGAGGCTGCAGTGCTTGCCGATATCTACAAGAGGGACGAGCGTGATCAAAATCGCGCTGCCGCTCCCCTAAAAAGGGCTTCGGATGCGCACTTGCTAGATACTACTCATTTGGATATAGACACGGCCATCCAGGCCGCCATCGACATCGTCGAGGCTAGCCGAGCAGGCCGAGGGCGTGGCTGACCACCCCTCGTGTTGGAGGACGAAGCCCCGCTCGAGCCTCTGCGTAACGCGCGCCTGATCGAAACATCGTTTCCGAAAGCACGGTTTTTTAGCGCCGGCCGCCTGGGATTCCGGAGGTCGCCGTTGGTCCGCGGGACCTTCGGCCCGCGCATTTGGAACGCCATTTAAACCTTCGGCGCGCGGCAAACAGGAGACGCCATGGTCACCGCTACCGCACCCTCGCGTGAAGACTTCGCCAAGCTGCTCGATGAATCCTTCAGCCGCGGAATCCTACAGGAAGGCTCCGTCATTAAGGGAAAAGTTGTCGGCATCGAAAAGGAATTCGCCGTCATCGATGTTGGTCTAAAGACCGAAGGACGTGTGGCGCTGCGTGAATTCTCCGGGCCCGGACGGCAGGCCGACCTTAAGGTCGGCGATGAGGTAGAAGTCTATCTCGAGAGAGTCGAGAATGCGCTCGGCGAGGCTGTACTGTCCCGCGACAAGGCACGGCGCGAGGAAAGCTGGGGCAAACTGGAGAAGGCATTCAACAGCGCTGAAAAAGTTCAGGGTGTCATCTTCAATCAGGTCAAGGGCGGCTTCACAGTCGATCTCGATGGCGCCGTGGCTTTCCTTCCACGATCCCAGGTCGATATCCGGCCGATCCGCGACGTCACTCCTCTGATGAATGTGGCGCAGCAGTTCCAGATCCTGAAAATGGATCGTCGGCGCGGAAACATTGTTGTTTCGCGCCGCACCGTCCTTGAAGAAACGCGTGCCGAGCAGCGGCAGGAGCTGGTGCAGAATCTTGAAGAAGGCCAGGTCATCGATGGCGTCGTTAAGAACATCACCGATTACGGCGCATTTGTGGATCTCGGCGGTATCGACGGGTTACTGCACGTCACCGACATAGCGTGGCGTCGTGTCAATCACCCCACCGAGGTGCTGAACGTCGGTCAGCAGGTGAAAGTGAAGATCATCAAGATCAACCACGAAACCCACCGTATTTCGCTCGGTATGAAGCAGTTGCTCGACGATCCATGGCAGGGCATCGAGGGCAAGTATCCCGTGGGTGCCCGTTTCAAGGGACGAGTTACCAACATCACGGACTACGGCGCGTTCGTGGAACTTGAACCTGGTATCGAAGGCCTGATCCATGTATCGGAAATGTCGTGGACAAAAAAAAACGTTCACCCGGGCAAGATCGTGTCGACTTCCCAGGAAGTCGAAGTGCTGGTTCTCGAGGTCGATCCTGTGAAACGTCGGATTTCGCTTGGTCTGAAACAGACCATGCGCAACCCATGGGAGGTGTTTGTCGAGAAACACCCACCGGGTTCCACGGTCGAAGGCGAAGTCAAGAACAAGACAGAGTTTGGTCTTTTCCTCGGCCTTGATGGCGATGTGGACGGGATGGTTCATCTGTCTGATCTCGATTGGAAGCGTCCGGGCGAGCAGGTGATCGAGGAATACAAGAAGGGCGATATGGTCAAGGCGCAGGTTCTTGATGTCGACGTCGAGAAGGAACGGATTTCGCTTGGCGTCAAGCAACTCGCAGGCGATCCGATGGAATCGGCGAGCGGCCTCAAGAAGGGGTCGGTCGTGACTTGCGAGGTGACTGAGGTGAAGGAATCGGGCATTGACGTAAAGATCATCGGTACCGATCTCAGCGCCTTTATCAAACGTGCAGATCTTGCGCGCGAGCGCGGTGAACAACGTCCTGACCGTTTCTCGGTCGGGCAAAAGGTGGACGCACGAGTGACCCAGTTTGATCGCAAAACCCACAAGGTCGGCGTTTCTATCAAGGCACTTGAAGTGGCCGAGGAGAAAGAAGCGATCGCCCAATACGGCACCGCGGATTCAGGTGCCTCACTTGGGGATATCTTGGGTGCTGCGCTCAAACAGCGGTCCGGTGACAAGTCTGAAACTGAAACCGAAAAGGCCAAGGAGTAAACGGCTGAGCGGTTTATAAGTATGGAATGGGGTGCCCCTGGGCCAGGTCCATGCGTTTCCTTTTTGACATGACTTTGTCGAAAGTCCGCCCATGACATTTTCACTGAGGGAGCGAAGCCATGTCGCTCGATGTTGATGCCATCGTCGATCGCCGCCGGACAAGGCGCAAGCTTACGTTTTGGCGTGTGAGCGCGCTGGTGATTGCTTTGGCGGCAATCGTTGGTTCAGCGTTGGTGCTTGCGCCAAGCAGCCGCTTTCTACCTTCGGGCGCCTATATCGCGCGCGTCAAGATTCAAGGCTTAATCCGTGGGAATCAAGATCGCGTCGAAGCCCTCGCCCGACTTGGCCGTTCAGGCGCACGTGCCGTGATCGTACATATTGATAGTCCCGGTGGGACCACCGCCGGTTCCGAGCAACTTTACGACGCGCTGCATGAATTGCAGGGCAAGAAGCCGATGGTCGTTGTCGTCGACGGGCTTGCCGCCTCTGGCGCCTATATCGCCGCACTCTCGGCCGAGCATATCGTAGCGCAGGAAACGTCGTTGGTCGGCTCGATTGGTGTGCTGTTTCAGTATCCGAACTTTACTGATGTGCTCAAGACAATTGGCATCAAGGTCGAAGAGGTAAAATCCTCGCCGCTGAAGGCCGCGCCCAATGGCTTCGAACCGACGAGTCCCGAGGCCCGCGCCGCGATCGAGGCGATCGTGCTCGATTCCTATGGCTGGTTTAAAGGACTCGTAAGGGATCGACGCAAAATGGATGACAGCCAGCTGACACAGGTGTCTGACGGACGTGTCTTCACTGGCCGACAAGCCGTCAGCCTCAAGCTGGTTGACAGCCTAGGCAATGAGAGGACCGCGCTGGCTTGGCTCGAGAAGGAGAAAAAGGTGCCTGCGGACACTCCGGTGCGAGATTATTCGCTGCAACCGCGCTTCAGCGAGCTTTCTTTCTTGCACGTTGCCGCTTGGACCTTTGAGACGCTAGGGCTGAGCGCCATTGCGCACCGCATCGAGGGGTGGGGTGCAGTGCAGGCAGTTGAACGACTCAATCTTGACGGTCTCTTGGCGCTTTGGCACCCTCCATCGTCCAACTGACTGGGTAAGGCGGCGTCCATGATCAAGTCAGAACTCGTTCAGCGCATTGCGGCCCAGAATCCCCATCTTTATCAGCGCGACGTTGAGAACATCGTCAACGCGATCCTCGGCGAGATCACTAGCGCAATGGCAAAGGGCGACCGAGTCGAACTCCGCGGCTTCGGCGCCTTTTCGGTAAAACACCGGCCGGCCCGTACAGGCCGGAACCCGCGCACCGGCGCCCATGTAGCGGTTGATCAGAAATCTGTACCGTTCTTCAAGACGGGCAAGGAGATGCGTGAACGGCTCAACCGACCCGGCGCGATCTAGGGTTTCTAGTTAGCTCCTACCATCGGAACGCTATGGTCATGGGCGGGTTTGTCCCGGCCATCTACGTTTAGGCAGAGTCATCAATCGATGCTCCGCAGAATCATCTCGACGCTGATCGTCGTTCCGCTGACGGTGATCATTATCGCCTTTGCAGTGGCTAATCGGCAATCGGTGACGGTTTCTTTTGATCCATTCTCTTCGACCAGCCCCGCTTATGCGGCAACCTTACCCCTGTTTGTACTCGTCTTCGTGCTCATGATCCTCGGCGTGCTGATGGGAGGCGCCGCCGTTTGGATCAGGCAAACTAAGTGGAGACGGACGGCCCGCAAGCTTGATGGTGAGGTTCGGACCATGCATCAAGAGCTGGATGCAATGCGCCGCCGCGTTGCTCCCGCACTACCGCAGACCGCGGGCGAACCAACTGCATACACGGTCATACCGCCGCCAATTCCTTAACTCAGTCCCGCGGTTCCGCTTTGCGGCCAAATGAAGAAGGCGCTAGAACGCGCGTCATAATGGCTCTGTCAATCAAAATCTGCGGCCTTAGAACCCCGCAAGCGCTTGATGTAGTGCTTGATTCCGGGGTCGATCTGGTTGGTTTCGTGTTCTTCGCACCAAGCCCGCGTCACCTCGGCTTCGAAGCGGCGCGCACCCTTGGTCAGCGCGTCCAAGGGCGGGCCGGCAAAGTCGCGCTTACTGTCGACGCCAATGACGATACCCTGCTCGACATCATTGCAGCGCTCAGGCCGGACATGCTCCAGTTGCACGGGAGCGAAAGCCCGGAGCGGGTCGTGGCCGTGCGCGCGCGCTTTGGTCTTCCGGTTATAAAGGTGCTGCCTGTCGCAGAGCGAAAGGACCTTTCCCCAGTCCGCCACTATGCGCAGATCGTGGATCGCCTGATCTTTGATGCGCGTGCACCCAGGGATGCGACCCGTCCGGGTGGCTTGGGCAAGGCGTTCGACTGGACGCTTCTTAAGGACATCAACGTTGGTATTCCCTTCATGCTGTCGGGCGGACTCGATGCCGGCAATATAGCGGAAGCTCTGCGCATCACCCGTGCGCCCGGCGTCGACGTCTCCTCTGGTGTCGAATGTGCACCAGGCGAAAAGGACCCCGAGAAGATCCGCGCCTTTATCCGCGCTGCGCGAGTGGCCGAGGCGGAGCTTTTTTCGCCGGCTTTCCAGTTCGAAGAGGCTTCAATCGACCGGTCGATCAAATAGCGGCAACGCGTATGACTCTGCAGCAGCCAAATTCCTTCCGGACCGGTCCTGATGAGCGCGGACATTTCGGTGTCTATGGTGGACGCTTCGTCGCCGAAACGTTAATGCCGCTCATTCTCGAACTCGAGCAGGCCTATGTGAAAGCCAAGGCCGATCCGATCTTTCAGAAAGAGATGAACGGCTATCTCGCGACCTATGTAGGGCGGCCGTCGCCGCTTTATTTTGCGCAGCGGCTGACGCAGCACTGCGGCGGCGCAAAGATTTACTTCAAGCGAGAAGAGCTCAACCACACCGGGGCGCATAAAGTGAACAATGTACTGGGCCAGATCATGCTGGCCTTGCGCATGGGCAAAACCCGCATCATTGCCGAAACCGGTGCTGGCATGCATGGCGTCGCTACAGCCACGCTGTGTGCCAAATTCGGATTGCCTTGCACCGTTTACATGGGCGCCGTCGACGTCGAACGGCAAAAGCCGAACGTACTGAGAATGAAAATTCTTGGTGCCGAAGTGCGTTCGGTCCAGTCGGGTGCGCGCACGCTTAAGGACGCCATGAACGAGGCGCTGCGCGATTGGGTGACCAATGTCAGCGACACATTCTATTGCATCGGTACCGTGGCCGGTCCGCATCCCTATCCTGCAATGGTGCGTGACTTCCAGGCGGTCATTGGCCTTGAGACACGCGAGCAACTGCAGGCCGCCGAAGGTCGGCTTCCCGATTCACTGGTCGCTTGCATCGGCGGCGGCTCTAATGCGATGGGTCTATTCCACCCGTTCCTTGATGAGCGGACAATCGAGATTTACGGAGTCGAAGCGGCTGGTCACGGGCTCAAGAGCAAGCATGCTGCCTCGATTGCTGGTGGGCGTTCTGGCGTACTTCACGGCAACCGCACTTATTTGCTGATGAATGACGACGGCCAGATCGAAGAAGCACATTCGATTTCAGCCGGTCTCGATTATCCAGGCATAGGTCCAGAACATGCCTGGCTGAACGACATGGGACGAATAAAATTTATTTCGGCTACTGACGACGAAGCCGTTGCGGCGTTCCAGTTGTGTAGCAAGTTGGAAGGCATCATCCCAGCGCTAGAATCGGCGCACGCCTTGGCGAAAGTACCCGAGATTGCCGCGAAGAAACCGAAAGATCACCTGATAGTCCTCAATCTTTCCGGTCGAGGTGACAAGGACCTGGCGTCGGTCGAAGCCTTCCTAGAAAGCAACAAGGGATGAATACGCGAATCGAGAAACGGTTTGCTGCTCTGAAAAAAGAGGGCCGCGCGGCGCTGGTGACTTTCACCATGGCGGGCGATCCTGACTACGACACTTCGCTCGCCATCACCAAAGCATTGCCGAAAGCGGGGGCCGACATCGTCGAACTTGGCATGCCTTTCACTGATCCGATGGCCGATGGCCCCGCGATCCAGGCCGCGGGCCTACGCGCGCTCAAGTCAGGTCAACGCATGACCAGGACGCTGGCACTTGTACGCGAATTCAGGAAGGAAGATGACGAAACACCTGTCGTTTTGATGGGCTATTACAATCCGATCTACATTTATGGCAACAAACGTTTCCTCATCGATGCCAAAGCGACCGGGGTCGACGGCCTTATTGTCGTGGACCTGCCGCCGGAGGAGGACGAAGAGCTTTGCCTGCCGGCGTTGAAAGCAGGGCTTAACTTCATCCGACTGGCGACACCGACAACTGACGACAAGCGTCTGCCTACGGTCCTCACAAACACGTCGGGTTTTGTCTATTACGTTTCAATTACGGGTATTACGGGCGCGTCCGCGCCAGATACCTCCAAGGTGACAGCGGCAGTCGCGCGTATAAAGCGCCACACAAAGCTACCAGTGGCGGTTGGGTTCGGGGTGAAGAACGTCGAACAGGCCCGCGCCATTGCCGAGGGTGCTGACGGCGTAGTGGTCGGGTCCGCGCTGGTGGACACATTGCGACAAAGCCTCGATGCGAACGGCGAAGCCGGCTCTGGAACCGTTGAGGCGGTGACTGGGCTGGTATCAACCCTGGCGCAGGGTGTGCATGCCGCCCGTCGCGTGACGACAGAGTGAACATTCGGCCAAACCAGCGGTTATAATTCGGCCGTATATGGCAGGCCCATGAACTGGATATCCAACGTCGTCCGGCCGAAAATTCGCAGCTTCCTGCGCCGCGAGACGCCGGAAAACCTCTGGATCAAATGTCCGGAAACGGGGCAGCTCGTCTTTTACAAGGATGTCGAGGCCAACCAATTCGTTATTCCCAGCTCAAATTATCATATGCGCATCAGTGCGCCCATGCGGCTGAAGTCCATGTTCGACGGCGGCGAATTCGAAGACGTCGCATTGGCGGAAGTACCGGTTGATCCGTTGAAGTTTCGCGACGAGCGCCGTTACGCCGATCGCCTCAAGGATGCCCGCACCAAGACCGGATTGCATGATGCGATAAAGCTCGGCATCGGCCGTCTGGAAGGCCAGATGGTCACAATCGCCGTTCAGGATTTCGACTTCATGGGCGGCTCGCTCGGCATGGCTGCTGGCGAGGCTGTGATCACCGGCGTGGAGACAGCTGTGCGCAGGCAGACACCACTCATCATGTTTGCGGCCTCAGGCGGTGCACGCATGCAAGAGGGTATTCTTTCGCTCATGCAACTCCCGCGTACGACGGTCGGTGTGCAGATGTTGCGCGAGGCGCGCAAGCCTTACATTGTTGTCCTTACCAATCCGACCACTGGAGGCGTCACCGCATCTTACGCGATGCTTGGCGATGTACAGATAGCCGAACCCGGAGCGTTAATCGGTTTTGCCGGTCCGCGGGTGATCGAGCAGACCATCCGTGAGAAATTGCCTGAGGGCTTCCAGCGCGCTGAATACCTTGCGGCGCATGGCATGGTCGACATGGTGGTGCATCGGCACAAATTACGCGCGACACTCGCTGAACTGTGCCGACTGCTGACTAGATCACCGGCGGTACCCGCTCAGCAACAATTTGTCGCGCATGCGTGAATAGGCTTGGCCGGTATCAACGCGAAAGCGGATGATCTAGTAGCCTCAGTGTTTTAAAATAGAAAACAAGAGGGATTACTGAATGCCCCGCTTTCGCGGGGCATGGCAAAACGAAATTACATGAATCAAATCGACAACATCGTTGCCCGTTTGACCGCCTTGCATCCCAAGCGCATCGACCTATCGCTCGATCGGGTGCAGCGGTTGCTCGCCGCACTCGATCATCCCGAACGAAAACTACCACCAGTGATCCATGTTGCCGGCACGAACGGCAAGGGCTCTACCATCGCATTCCTGCGGGCGATTCTAGAGGCAGCGGGCAAGCGCGTGCATACCTATACGTCACCTCATCTGGTCCGTTTCAATGAACGATTTCGGATTGGACAGCCGGGTGAAAGCCGACTGGTTTCGGACGAGGAATTGGCCTCAACGATGGCGGAGTGCGAGCGTGCCAACACACGCGCACCCATTACAGTTTTCGAAATTACAACCGCGGCTGGATTGTTGCTGTTCACACGGCACGCTGCCGATGTGCTGCTGCTGGAGGTCGGTCTCGGCGGCCGGCTTGACGCAACGAACGTGGTCGACAATCCGCTCGCCACGATCATCACTCGTATTTCAGTAGATCATACCGACTTTTTAGGCAATTCGCTTGAGAAGATCGCGACGGAAAAGGCCGGCATACTCAAACACGGGGTGCCCGCGGTTATTGCGTCCCAGCCTCGCGACGCATTAGCCGTAATCGAACGCCAAGCCGCCAAGCTACGCGCGCCGCTGAAAATCGCCGGTGCTGATTGGACGGCGACTGAAGAGCGTGGGCGCCTGGTCTACCAAGATGAAACGGGATTGCTCGACCTGCCGCCACCAAAGCTCTATGGCAAACACCAATTCGAGAATGCCGGTCTGGCAATCGCCGCACTACGCACAATTGCGCAATTTGCGATCCCGCCCGCCGCATTCGATGCCGGTATGGTGAAGGCTGAATGGCCGGCGCGTATGCATCGGCTAGGACATGGGCGGCTTGTGGAACTTACGCCTGTTGGCAGTGAACTATGGCTGGATGGTGGGCACAATCCGGACGGGGGGCGGGCGATTGCGGCGTCGTTGGCGGATTTGGAGGAGCGCGTACCAAGGCCGTTGGTGTTGATCGTGGGAATGCTTGCCAGCAAGGATTGCGAAGGTTTTTTGAGCAATTTCGCCGGGCTTGCCCGCCGCACTATTGCGGTGCCGATTCCGAACGCCGAGAAGGGGCTTAGCGCGGAAGCAGTGGCCGATACCGCACGCGAGATCGGACTATCAGCGACAAGCCGAGATAACCTGACCGAAGCGCTTGACGCCGCCCGAAAGCTCGATCTGGATCCCCCTCCGCGCATTGTGATTACCGGCTCGCTTTTTCTGGTGGGCGAGGCGTTGCGCAAGAATGGAACGTTGCCGCAGTAAATCTCGGTAGTTGCAACACACTCGGTGTGAGCCGGGCAATGACAACGGAGAGTCCGTGCGCAAACTACAGTGAACCGGTTCTTCAACAACTTCATAAGATCCGTCTTCTTCTGGCGCACCCGCGAGATCGTGCGTGGTTGCCAGCGAGCTCGAATGGATTTGTGCCCCCGTAGATATTTGCGCGCAAAGCCTTCGAACATTTCACGCCTTGTACTGAGTGCGTCTTGGTAAGGGGCTGCCGTCAGCATCCGGCAACAGGTTGAACACGATCACCAGTTCCGGCGCCGGCAGAGAGGCGAATTTACACAGCTGCCCCCCGGGTGAATACGCTACAATAGGTCATCGAAAGAAATGCCCGACCACTCGGGACAACAATTTCACTATCGAGAACGAATTGTCCAGCTTTGAGCGAAGTAACAGTTGAAGGAAGTTCGGGGAAATAGCGCTGAGCTATTGATTTTTTTGCCATTGCGAAGATGATACGGCAGAAGCCGTCCCATTTCGGTTCGTATTGCCAATCTTTACCCTCCGGGACTTCATCCACGGACAATGGTTTCCATCGGTGCGAAAAGGCCGCGCAAGCGAAGGTTCTTTCCCTAACACAGAACGGCCGGCTTTGGGCCGGCGGCCGAGGAAACGTTTATTGCGCCGCTAAACGGCGGCGCTGATCCATTGGTGTAGTTTATGCTTGGGCACGGCTCCGACCTGCCGTGCAGCTTCCTTGCCGTTTTTAAACAACATCAAGGTCGGAATCGACATGATGCCGTATTGCCCCGCCGTTTTTGGATTCTCGTCGACATTGAGCTTGACGATTTTCACCTTGTCACCGAGCTGACCGGCGATTTCCTCCAGAGCCGGCCCGATCATGCGGCAGGGGCCACACCATTCCGCCCAGAAGTCCACGACCACCGGTTCGGCCGATTTCAAGACATCCGATTCGAAGCTAGCGTCCGACACTTTGCCGACGGCCATGGCAGCTACCTCTTGTGTTGAGTGGGGACAAATGAGCCCCAATAATTGCGAGGGCAGGAAGCTATGAATGCGGTCCCGCAGCGTCAAGGCGCTCTCACAGCGAGGTGACCTGCCGCAGCGCCTCATCGAGATCCTTCGCAGAAAGTTCCATAAGATCGGGCACTTCCGTCCATATCAGGGCAGCGCGAACTGGCCGGTCGGGGTACAGTTTCATGAGGACGGCGCGGTACAAGGAAAGCTGGCGAACGTAGTCTGCCGGGACCTCTTTGATTCGCCTTGGGGGGTCGCGGTTTGTCTTGAAATCGGCGATCGAAACTGCATCTTGAGTGATCGCGAGGCGGTCAATCTGGCCAGACACCAACACGGTTCTTCCATCGGCGGCAGCAACCTTACCAGCAATAGAGATTTCAGCGCGGCTACCGGGCGCGAACAACGCGGCGAAATCCGTGCTCTCGATCAGAAGTAGCACCTCTTGAAGCAGCGCAGCGCGTTGTTTGGCCGACATTCCGTCACCTCTTCGCGAAAGGAATTCACCCGCCACTTTTTCTCTTCGCCCCGCCGGAATATCAGGCAGCGATCGCAACAGCCGGTGCGCCAGCGTACCGCGCAAGCGCGCCATCTCGCGCTCGCCGCTGCCAATGGCACGGCGCGGTTCATCGTCAGTCGTATCGGATGGCCGCAGAATCTTCGCCGCCGGCGGCGAAGGCAGTGCGCTCGCTGTAAGCCACGGTGGAAGCGCGGCCTTCTCCTTTGTCGCACGCGAGCCGTCATCCGTCTCCGTAGGAACGCCCTTGCGGAAGCGCCAGATCTTGCCGTCGGTGTCGCTACCTTCTTCCGACAGGGGTTGGAGCGCGCTGAGGACGAGGTCGTGCCAGCAGCCTTCCGGCGCCTTTTTGATCCCCTTTGCGCCGCATACTAAAAGCCGTTCTGCAGCGCGTGTGAGCCCGACATACAAAAGGCGGCGGTACTCATCGCACGCCGCTTCAATCGCCTGTGCGCGCGCCAGCACCATTGGGCCTGCGTCCTTTTCCTTGGCGACACCCCAGATCAAAGCTGTTGCACCCGGCGGCGCACTGGTGATCGGCGCGATCAGCAGGCGCGGGGGGTGCGCACCTTCCGGTCGCGTCGTGGTGTGGTCGATGAGAATGACGTTTTTCGATTCAAGTCCCTTGGCACCGTGCACTGTCATCACGCGTACTTCATCGCGGGCCATTTCCATGTCGCGCTTCACTTCACTCTGTGCGTCCCGAATCCAGTTCAGGAAGCCCTGCAGTGACGGTGTTTCGCGTTGCTCGTAGGACAGCGCCAGATTGAGGAATTCGTCGAGCGGATCGGACGCCTCGGTGCCGAGTCGTGCCAAGATTTTCGCGCGGCCTTTACCCGCTCCGAGAACGTACGCGTAGAACGCGAACGGCGATAACGTTCGTGCCTTTTGGGTCAGCGCATCGAGCGCTACGGATGCTTCGTCGAATGCGGCATCTTGACTTGCCTTAGCCCGCAGCGCAGACCGCAAAGAGCCTCTGCGCTGATACGCGAGCTGATAAAGCTCCTCGTCATCCAGACCAAACAGCGGACTTTTCAGCACGGTCGCCAAAGCGAGATCATCATCCGGTAGCAGCAACGCGTCGCCAAGCACGAGCAGGTCCATGATCGCGATGTGTTCGGTCAGCACCAGCCGATCAGCACCTGCTACCTCGATCTGCGACTGCTTGAGCGCGCGGATCACCGCCTCAAACATCGAACCGCGCTGGCGCACCAGGATCAATACCTCGCGCGGTCGCGTGCCTTGCTCGATCCACCCTTTCACCGTGCGCGCAATCTTGGCGGCGAGCTTGACCGAAGGGCTCGTCTCGCTGGCGGTGTCGAACGGCGCGTCCCAGCCTTCTTTGCCGGCCTCTTGCTCGTCGGGGCCAATAAGCTCCCAGATTTCAACGACACCGGGTACCGCATCCGGCAGGGATTGATGCACGGTCCAGGTCGGATCGGCAGTCAACCCGCGGAATGCCGCCGGCTGCTTGAACACCGCATCGACAGCGTTAAGCACGCCAACCGCAGAGCGGAACGAATAATCGAGCTTTTCGGTCGCGAAGACGACGTCATTCGTCTCGTGTACCGCGCGAAAGTGATCGCGCATTTCAGCGAACTTGTGCGGCACTGCGCCCTGGAAAGAGAAGATCGATTGCTTTTCGTCGCCTACGGCGAACAAAGTGCGACGCACATTGTCGCGCGCGCCACCCGGCAGGAATTCACCAACGAGAATCTTGATGATTTCCCATTGCTTCTCGCTGGTGTCCTGCGCCTCGTCAATGAGCACGTGGTTGATCCCGAGATCAAGCTTGTAGAGCACCCAGGCCGCTGCCGTGCTCTTGGTGGAAGCGTCGCGGAGCAGAGCCAGCGCCTTGTCGATCAGGTCGTCGTAATCGAGCAGGCCGCGGCGGACTTTTTCCGCTCGATAGCGCTTGATTACCGAGGCAGCGACTGTGATCAGCGCCGCGCTACGGTCGCGCGCGCGCACGGCGAATTCGCGTGCGAGCAGCCGGCACACGCGGTCCTTTTCGGCGTTGAGGCGCACCGCCCATTGCGGATTGGCATCGGCCAACTTCTTGGTCAGAACGCTGGCGCGGCCCCTGCGATCGGCGGTGGAAAACACGTTGAGATAATTTTCGATCCGTTCGCGTTCCGCAGAGTGAAGAGCGGCAGACAAAGAATCGGCGCGCTCCTGATCGTTTTTGGAACCGTTAGAAAAGACAGCGATTAACGCTGGCCATTCGCTGTGCGGAATGAGTGAGCCGGAGAAATATTCCGTTTCGACAGCGCCCAGACTTTCCGCGGGCGCAATTCCGAACATGTGGGCTAATTCGTCGATGGCTTGCTGGACACCGCCGGCGCGTGCGGTCCACTCGGTAATCAGGTCGCGCTTGCTGATCGTTTCTGCGATTACCTCCTTGAAGGTGACATCGGCCGCCGCAGTGATGGCCATGGCCAGTGCCTTGCCAAGCGAACTGTCGGACTTGGTGGCGCCTTCCAGCAGCACTTCCAGTGTGAGTCTATTGAGCAATTGCAAAGTCGCGGCCTCGTCCAGCACATCGAAGCGCGCCGCCACGTCCGCCTCGAATGGAAACTGATGCAGCAGACGCGTGCAAAAGGCATGGATAGTCTGCACCTTTAGCCCGCCGGGCGTCTCCAGCGCATTGGCGAACAGCCGCCGCGCAATGGCGCGCTGTGTGGTGTCGGGCCTCTTGCCAGTGGAGAGCCTAATCTTTTCGTCGAGCGAGCCGTCGTCGAGGACAATCCATTCCGCCAGTGTGTCAAACACGCGGGTCGCCATGTTGGCGGCGGCCGCCTTGGTGAAGGTGATACAGAGGATCTTCGCTGGGTCTTCTCCGCGCAGCAGCAGATTGATCACTCGCTGTACCAATACATGCGTCTTCCCGGAGCCGGCATTAGCGGAGACGAACACCGAGCGCTCGGGATTGGCGGCCGCGATCTGGCGAACCCTAGCGGCGTCGGGAATTTTGCGGGCGAGGCTCATGGCTCGACCTCGCTTTCGCCGCCATTGGCAGCCCATTCTTTGACGCGCGCGAGATGGTCGTAATTTCCGTAATGCTTCTTCCACATCGGGTGGACAAGCGAGCGGTATGGCTCGCCATCGAGAAGGAACTTTTGTACGATGCGTGTTAATTTCTGCAGCGCGATGTCGGCGCAGCTATCGGGTGTGCCATCACTGATCTTAATGCTCTTGGGTTCACCCGGCGGATCGCCACCTTTCAGCCGCACATAGCCGATCTCGGACACCGAGCCGGCTGCAATGCCGGGGAAACCGCCGTTGCGAAGAATCGCAGCCTCCAGAGTGAGTTGCGGCGCCAGCCCGCTACGCACTTGCGGTTCGGTCGGCGGCTGGCCGGTCTTGAAGTCGAGAATGGCGTAGCTACCGTCGGCGCGCTGCTCGATGCGGTCGGCGCGCGCAGTCAGAAGAAATTCGGCTTTCCCGAGCGGAATCGAATGCTTCCCCGACACCTCAGCAAAAATCTTGGTCGCGCCGGCACGGCGCTCGCGCTCCCAGCCGTCATACCAGTTGGCGATTCGGATGAAGCGCGTCCACCAGAAAGCGCGAGCTTCCTCGTAGTCTTCCAGGGGCGCGAAATGCCTTTTTCCGAATGCAACCAGTTCGCGTGCGACATCCGCGGGCAGCGCACCAGGGAAAGTCTTCGTAAATTCGCCAATCGCCTCGTGGATAAAGGTGCCACGATCAGCGGCGCCGGGTGGCGTGTCGATATGTTCGAATGGGACCAGCCGTAGCACATGTTTGGCATAAATCGTGTAGGGATCGCGCAGCCAGTTCTCGATGTCGGTGACACTCAATTGCGCTGGCCTCGCTTCCGGCGGCGGCACCGGCCGCGGCCGCGACGCAGGTGATACCTTGGCGGGATGATCGAGCGCGCGCGCGTAGTCCGTATAGATTGCACCGCGTGCCAAAGCCTCTTTCCAGCGCTTTTCGCCGGCAACCGCCGCCAACCGCTGGACGAAGCGGGAGCGTACAGTCGGCGCACCCGCTTGCTTGGCAGCGCGCGTGAGGATGACTTCGGGTGTGCCCAGCGCTTGCGCGAAGTCGTGCGCCGATAGGCCGATGCGAAGCTCCGGAAGATTGAGACCGAGATCACGCCGCATCGGACGGCTTAGCCAGGGATCGCTGCGGGTGTCGGGTGGCCAGGTGCCTTCGTTGAGTCCGCCGAGAACAATGCGGTCAACGTTCTGAAGTCGAGCTTCCAGCGGACCGAAGATACGTACTCGTGGATTGCCGATCTCGGCGCGCCGCGTGGCGCGCCCCGATGCGAGCAGATGGAAAACGTCCGGATAATCGGCCACGACCAGTTCGAGCGTCAGTGATGCCTGACTTTCGGCAAGGGTTTCGAAAGTGCGCTGCAGTTGTAGGCCGTCGGTGCCAGCAAAGGCGCTAATTCCATTGCCATCGTCTGCGAGCGCCACGAGCGCTTTGGCATGCGCCCGCGACAGCGCCGACAGGCTGTGCGGATTGGGGCCGAGCGCCTCCAGCGGGGCGAGCGCTTGCGCGAGTTTCTCGGCAAGGCGTTCAGCCGCATCGAGGTTGGCCGCCGATACAAAATTACGTGGGTCATTTTGGTGCATTTTGTGCCGCGTTGCCTTGAAGTTCGCGAGCGCACGCAAGAGACCGGTCGAGCCACGACGCGGGCGAGGGCCGCGCAACACGGCGCGCTCGAGCGCTCCAATCGCGCGCGCATGCGCGCCTGCTTCCGCGCCGAGCCGCAATAAGGAATGTTTGAGTAGCGCCAGCAGCGGCGCCGGCTCCAGCCCTCCTAACGCGGCTTCCGCCACGAGGCGCGCAAATATCCCAGGAGGCGTATCGGTGAGCGCATCGCCTCTGGAATCATCGACCTCGACTTGCCAGCGCTCAAGCGCGGCCACCACGCGGCGCGCCAAATCGCGATCCGGCGTGACTAACGCGGCAGTCTGGTGTGGCACCTCAATCCCCTCACGTAGGCAAACCGCAATCGCCAGCGCTTCCTCTTCCGCATTGGCAGTTTCGATGACGCTTATGCCCGCCATTGCCTTGTCGGCGGCGGCGGCAAAATCGACGGCTTTGAAGCGGGTCTGCCAGCGATCAGTGGTTGCGGCGGGCCGCATGGCTTCCGACAGCAGCATCTCGCGTCCATGTGCGGCCGGGGCGGCGAGCTGCTTCACGGCGTCACGCGTGATGCCCATCCGTGCGAGTAAAGCCTGCATGGCGAATTGCGGATGAACAGTGGCGGGTGCGCTTTTCTCATCCTCGCCGCTCGCGATTCCACGCCAGGACGCTTCGTCGAGCTCGATGTCGAGCCCGGGAAGCACAACCGCGCCATGTGGGAGCTGAGCTGTAGCTGCAAGCAGCTTTGCGGTTGCCGGCATCGAGCCGGTCGAGCCAGCGGCGATCATGGGCTGATTGCTGCCGGCGAGACGCTTCATCTCAGCCTCGATGAGAAGATCGCGCCGCGTGGCGGCGTCGATCGTGCCGATTTCCTTGAGTCGTTCCGGCCAATAGCTGCGCGCGATCTTGAGGAAGTCGAGAGTCAGCTGCCAATATTTGTCAAACTTGTCAGGTACTAGGGAATCGAGACGTTGCCAGTCAATCTTGCGGGTGATGGCGTCGTCGATCAGCCGAGCGAGGTCTTCGGCGAGCACGAGCGTGGCGGCCGGTGTGTTGGCGATCAGCGGCGCGCCTTGGTCTGGTTCTATCGCCGCAGCCCAACGCACAATCAGTTGCGTAAGCAAAAGCTGTCGGTCGAGCGGCGCGATCGCAGGCGGAAGCACCAGCGCGTCTTCTGCTAGGTCGGCGGTTGCGACTTCCGCGAAAATGATCTCGTCCTCATCGAGGTCACCTAGCGCAACGATGCGCGGGAGAATCGCTGCCTTCCCAGCGAGTGCGGCCGCGAAGGCGTCGCGCGCCAGCCGGCAGGCGCGTCGGGTCGGCAAGTAAAGCGTGACGCGCGCAAGTTCGAGCGGGTCGTGCGAAGCCGGGAAGCCTTCGACCAGGCGACCGCTTCGCAACGCGTCAATCAGCACCGGCAGGAACGGCGCTGACGCAGGTATATTGAAGACGTTCGGACCGGCCGGCATTAGCGGAGCATACCGAAGATTTTAGTTTGTGCTCGCCTTGATTGCGGCCTCGGCCAAAGCAATTGCCTCCGGCGTTCCAACATGCATCCAAAGGCCTTCCATCCGAAGACCGTGCAGCCGTCGCGCTTGAGATGCTGTATCGAACAGTGTCGTCAACGAAAGTTCTCCCTCCGGCGCGCCTTTAAAAAGCGCGGGTGCCAAGATCGCGGCGCCCGCATACACGAAAGGTACGACCTCCTGCTCGGCGCGCTTGCGCAAGGTACCGTCGGGCGCCATCACAAAGTCGCCACGTCCAAAATAACCAACACTCCCTGCCGCCGGCGCAAGCAATAAGAGCGCGTCCATTATGGCCGGGTCGAAGGCATCAGCGAGGCGTGTCAGATTGGGCCTTACGCCATCAATCCAGATCGTGTCGGAATTGACATGAAAAAAATGCGAGTCGCCGAGTTCCAGCAAAGCCTTCTTGACGCCGCCGCCGGTACCAAGCAGCAGTCTGCGCTCGTCGGAAATCACGATCTGCGGACGGTTGCGCTGTGCCAGATGCTCCAGCATCTGTTCTGCCATGTGATGCACATTAACGACCGCACGTTCAACGCCTGCCTCGTCGAGTCTATCGAGCACATGGTCGATCAGTGGCTTTCCGGAAAGTCTCACCAAAGGCTTCGGCATTGAGTCTGTAAGCGGGCGCATACGCGTGCCGAGTCCGGCGGCTAGTACCATGGCGCGGCGCGGAACGGATTTGGTCGGTACGGCCATTCACCAGACTTTCAGAGGCGGTACATTGGCGCGATACCAGGCCGCAAGTGGCGCCAGCGCTGGGTGTGCGAGCGAGCGTTGCAGATAGGTCCATACCCGGGGGAGGTGACGTAAGTATTGCGGCTTGTGGTCACGCCGCTCGAGCCGAGTGAAAATCCCCAGGATCTTGGATGCACGTTGGGCGGCGAGAGTCGCATAGGCACGTGCGAATGCGGGAGCATCAAAGGCAGCATTGGCAGATCGGCGCGCGCGCGTATATCGAGATAGCAGGGCGATCTCCAGCACTTCCGGCACATCGACACGCGCGTCCTGTAGCAATGAGGCAACATCAAAAGCCGGGGGTCCTATCACCGCATCTTGGAAGTCGAGCAGGCCGATACGAGAGATGCCTTCACGCCCCGGTAGCCAGAGAAGATTAGGCGAATGAAAATCGCGCAAAACCCAAGTGTGCACTCCGCTCGTGACCGGCACTAAAGCCTCGCGCCACAGGGCGCGATAGTCTTCTCGTTTCGCATCGGAAATTTTGACCTCAAGTTTGGGCAGATACCAGTCAAGCAACAGTTCCACCTCGATCAGAAATGCGTCCAAATCGTAGAGAGGCAGTTGATAATCGATGCCCGGCTCGACCGGGACAACAGTAGGCAGCTGCTCACAATGCAGTTGCGCCAGCAGATCGGTTGCTACCTCATAGCGCATTTCAATTGGAGCTGATGGTTCGCCTCCGACCACTAGCTGGTCGCCAAGATCTTCGATCACGAGCAGCCCGGCCTCACGGTCTGCGGCGAAGATTGCGGGCGCAGAAAGGCCCTGGCTGCGCAAGGCCTGCGTCATGGCAATAAATGGCGTTACGTTTTCGGCGAGATGCGCTATTGCACTATAGGACTTGCCATTGCGAACTGGTGGGCCGTCTGCGCGCTTGGGCGAGTTCATCAGAACGTAAGTGGCGCCGTCACGAGTCAGCCGCTCGTAACTTCGCGTTGAGGCGTCGCCTTGGATCCGTCGGCGGTCGGCTAGACCGAAGTGGGAACGATCGAGAAAGCGGCGAATCGTCAGAATGCGTTCGGCGCGGAAAGCGAAGTTGCCATACCCGGTAATGCGTACGTTGCGTGCATCCGCACCATTCCGCGGCTCCAAAGTCAAAGCGATATCGAGCCGATTGCTCGGCAAATAACCCCCGGCGCGATCCGGCCATTCCACCAGCGTCAATGCGCCCTCGGGCGCATCCTCCAGACCGAGTTCCGTCAACTCAGCCGATCCAGACAGCCGATAGAGATCGGCGTGAACAACCGTGAAGCTCGGTAACGTGTAAGTTTGTGTCAGGGTAAATGTCGGGCTGGGTACCTCAATCGTTTCATCGCCCGCGAGATAACGGATAAGGGCACGAGCAAATGTGGTCTTGCCAGCGCCGAGATCGCCGGACAGCGTGATTAGGTCGCCGGGCTCGAGGGTGGCAGCGACGTCGGTCATTAGCCGGTGAGTGGCTGCTTCGTCGGCTAACGTTGTCGTAAAACTGTAGCCGCCGGAACTGGAGAAAAACATCGAATCATCCGTGACGAGATTGCCACTTTTATAAACGGATGGCGCGGTCCGGCACCAGAATGGCATACGCGGTGATGTCTGTTGCAACTACGCAGCCGTCTGCTTCGCGATATGCTCCACCGGAAACGTGCAGGTAACGGTGGTACCTCGCCCTGCAGCGGAATCGATCGTTACTGTGCCACCATGCAATTCTACGAAGGAACGCACAAGGGAAAGCCCGAGACCGGGACCACGGTGCTGGGAGCCCATAGAATCCGTCTCGAACCAGTCGAACACCTTGTCCATTGCCTCGGGCGGGATGCCCGGCCCATGATCGGTCACGCTGAAAAATACCGCGCGCGGACGCCGTTCGGCCAAAAAAGTAACAGTCTCACCAGCCGGGGAAAAGCCAACGGCGTTGGACAACAAGTTGAACAAGATTTGGCGCAAGCGCCGCTCGTCGGCGGTGAAACTACCAACATTGGACGGAACCCGAATGTCCAGCCTAATGCGATTTTTGACCAGCCGATCTTGGACGCCTTCCGCGGCCGCTTCCATACTCGCGCGAATATCAACCTCACCAAGATTTAGCGTCATCGCACCGGCGTCGATGGTTGCTAGGTCGAGAATATTATTGATAAGCGCCAGCAGGGCATTCGTCGAGGCAGTTATATAGTCGAGATATTCGCTTTGCTTTTGAGTCAGCGAGCCGAACGCCGAATCGCCAAGTAAGTTCGCAAAGCCGATAATGTTGGTGAGAGGCGAACGTAACTCATAAGAGACGTGGTGCACGAAATCGATCTTGATCGAATCGGCGGCCTCGAGTGCCTCGTTTCGCTCTCGCAGGGCACGTTCGACATTGACCGTATCGGTCCTGTCCTGGAAAGTGACAAGCGTAGCCCCATCGGGCAATGGCATGGTGGCAAGATCAAGAACCGATCCATCCCGGCGCTCGATGCGCGCAGCAAGAGATTCTCGATTGTCGATTGCAGTCACCGCGCCCCGAAGGTTCCGCCAAACCGTATTGTCATCGTGCAAGGCTTGACACCACGCGGTGACCGCTTCGGCATGAGGATGCTGCTCGAGCGCATCGTGCGATAGCTTCCACATGCGTTGGAATGCCGGGTTATGCAATCGAACGCGACCATCGCTGCCGAACACCGCCACAGCCTCGGCCAGGTGATCGAGCGTCTCACTTTGCACCTTGATGAGCGCGTCGTAGCGGCGGTACATATCTAGCCGCTCGGTCGCATCATCATACAAATAGGTAACGCCACCCTCCGGATTAGGCGTGGTGACTACCCGCAGGGTACGGCCATCGGGCAAATGCCACATATGCTCTTTCGACTCGACGGCACGGTACGCTTCGTAAAGCTGCTGTTTCCATAGTTTGAAATCCTGTTCTTCAGGCAGCTTGCGTTTGCTCCGTAATGTGTCGAGCACCGCTGCGTCTGTTGGGGTCTGGTCGAGAAAACCAGCGTCAAGTTCAAACAGCGAGCGGAATGCGCTGTTATAGAAGGTGAGTCTGCGATCGACATTGAAAACGGCGACGCCGGTCGCCAGCTGATCGAGTACCCGGCGGTGAGCCTCGACCACACACACGAGTTCCGCTCGCATCAATTCTACGTCCGTTCGATCGATCGCAATGCCCGAGGTGCCGTTCGCGTTCGGCGCGTCAATGACCTCGAAAATTCGGCGACCGCTTGCCGCAATCGCCGGAAACTGGCCTGCGTATATTCTGCCAGCGGTCCGAGCACGCGCGATTTCTTCGCGGGCCGTCTGGTCTAGCAATTCCAGCCGGCGCGCGATGGCATCCCCCGGATTCTCCGCTTCCACGGCGCGAGCATAAGCCGAATTGACAAAGATCAGCTGGCCAGCATTGTCCCGTACCCACGTGGGCGAGGGCAGCGAATCAAGCAACCCCCTTATCGTTTCGATGTCGCTCAGAAGTTGGTCGTGCCGCGCGGCGAGATCCAGCAGTTCTTGCTCAATGCCGCTTACATCACGCAGGCGTAGCACAGCGCGTCCGCCGATCGCGCGGCCTTCTGCTTCTATTGGACGCGCGGCGCGTGTGGTGAGCGTCATTACAAAGCCGCGACCATCGCGCCGAAGAGTATCGAGCGCCTGTTCCATTCGGCGCGCCGCCGCAGCCTCCAGCCAAGTGCCGAATGCGAGCACGCGTCCAGGCGCGTCGTCGGGCGTCACCAAAGTTACATCGCCCATGATTTCCGGCTGCTCGGAAGCAGTCGTCCAGGTCACCAATATCTGCGGCTCAGACAATAACAGCGCTTTGAGCCGATCGGCGTCGGCCTGCAACGCAACAATTTCATCTCGTGCATCTGCTTCAATTCGATGGGCAGACCTACGTGCATGAAGCAGAATAAGGCTTGCAAACAGGCCCAACCCGATCAAGCCGAGGATAAACGTTAGCAAGCTGATTTCCTGGCCACGAAGCGCCGCCAGGGTGCGATGGACGGCGTCGACGGAGGTGGCGCCGAGACGCACGTCTGCGCGAGCCGCCGAGCCGTGCAAAATGGACAGATTTGCGGTTACGAAGGCGGCGAGGAATCCGCCACGCCACGGAAGAGAACGCAGCCTCTCGTTCGCCGCCCGGATTGTCTCCGGCATTCAAGCTTGCCCCAACGGTTCGGGGGCGGCGTCCGCCACGCCGTTTTCCCGCGAATCAGTTGACTTTACCCCCAAGAGGAATCGAGCCGAAAGAGTCCAGACCGTGAACAGCTGCTAGGCATGGCAAGAACGATGTCTGCGCTGAGGCGCGCTTGGCTATGTCATCGATATTGAATCGACCGAGAACCGTTTGTTCAGTCTCTGCTAGTGCCGGCCACATGACTTCACTTACCAGCGCAGAGCCATTTGGAAGCGTTTCACCCTCATCTGCGGTTGTTGCTGCGCGCAGAATGGCGTCGGCCGTTATGCATTCGCGCCCGAGCTCATAGCCCCCGTGAGCGCCCGGAATGCTTTGGGAATCTCAGTACCGGCTCGAGATGGCGCGGCGGATGGGCGGCCATTAATTTGGCCGAAATTCGACGAGTGCGGGCATTAATTGTGACGTTGATGACAGCAGCAGTAGCACGTATACCCTTTCTGGATACCAGCGGAATTTTGAGGACTTAACAGCGGAGATAACAATCTAACTTCCGGTTGAACCAAAGCCGCCGCTTTCCCGGTTGGTTTTATCAAGAGATGCCACTTCCACTATGCGTGCGCATGCAACCGGCGCGATCACCAACTGAGCAATGCGCATTCCTCTCGTGATAGTCACTTCTTCGTTGCCAAGATTTGCGAGCACTACCTGGATCTCGCCACGATAGTCGGCGTCAATGGTTCCCGGTGCGTTCAGGATAGTGAGGCCATGACGTGCGGCTAGTCCAGAACGTGGCCTCACCTGGGCTTCGTAGCCCTCCGGAATTGCGATCGCGATACCGGTTGGGACCATTGCACGGCTGCCAGCTGCAAGCTTAAGGGGTACGGTGGCAGGTATTGCAGCCAGCAGGTCAAGGCCAGCCGCACCCGAGGTCTGATAGGATGGGAGGGGCAAACCTTCGCTGTGTGCCAGGCGCATCATTAGGACTTGAGTGTTGCTCACTGTTTGTCACCTTTGAGAGCATCGGCAATACGAGTCATTAACATAGCCGCTACCTCATCCTTGCTTTGCGGGGGCCACGCTTCGACACCCGATGTGCGCACCAGGGTGATGGTGTTACGATCGCCGCCCATCACGCCTGACTGCGGTGAAACGTCGTTTGCCAGGATCCAATCACAGCCTTTGCTGGCCAGCTTCGCTTTGGCATTGACAGCGACATTCTCGGTTTCGGCGGCAAAGCCGATGACCAATTTCGGCCGCTGTGTCTTTCGCTTAGCAATCGTTGCAAGAATGTCCGGATTTTCAACGAGCGCTAGTTCCGGAACTGTCTTGCCCGGCTGCTTTTTCAACTTCTGTTCGCGAGTATTGGCGACGCGCCAGTCGGCGACTGCAGCTGCAAAGATTGCAATGTCCGCAGGCAGCGTACGTTCGACCGCGTGCAACATTTCGCGCGCCGATTCGACCTTGATCACCTTGACACCCTGAGGGTCGGGGACACTTACTGGGCCCGTCACCAGCATGACATCTGCACCAGCGGCGGCCGCCGAGGCCGCGATGGCGTGGCCCTGCTTGCCGGACGAGCGGTTGGCGATATAGCGTACCGGGTCGATCGCCTCGTGGGTCGGTCCGGATGTGATCAGCACGCGCCGGCCTTGCAGCAACTGTGTGCTTTTTGCGGCGAGGAGTTTCTCCGCGGCGAGGGCAATTTCCGATGGCTCTGCCATGCGACCTAATCCGCGTTCGCCGGGCTCTGCCATCTCACCTTCATCCGGCCCTACGAGCACCACACCGTCGGCGACGAGTTGCGTCAGATTGCGTTGCGTTGCCCTGTTTGCCCACATGCGTGGATTCATTGCCGGCGCCAAAAGTATTTTCGCAGTTGTTGCCAACAAAACGGCGGTGGCGAGATCGCCAGCATGGCCGCCAACAAGTTTTGCCATCAGGTCTGCAGTCGCCGGCGCGACGACGATCAGGTCCGTCTCGCGTGCGAGCCGGATATGTCCGACGTCAAACTCGCTCGCCGGATCGAACAGGTCTGTGAAGACGCGCTCGCCGACGAGCGCACTTGCCGAAAGCGGCGTTACAAATTGCTCCGCCGCCTTCGTCATGATACAGCGGACGGCAACGCCGCGCTCTTTCAGTCGCCGGATAAGGTCGAGTGACTTATAGGCGGCGATGCCCCCGCCGATGACGACCAGCACGCGTTTCGTGCCCACCGACACCGCGGGACGTTCGAGCCTGGTGGCAGCTTTCGCGAAAGATGGTGTCGGCTCGATCGCGTCGAGCGCTTCACTTCCGGTTACCTCGGCGGCCTCGCGCAGGATGGTGCGCACCTCGTCCTCGACTGACCGCCCGCTCCTGGCCGCGCGCAGGCGCAGCTGCTTCTTCAGCCTTTCGTCGAGCTGGCGGACGGTGAGCGAAGCCATGAAATCTCCCTATCCAACAACTGGTGGCAAGAATATGATAGCAATGCAATCAGTGCAATCAAACGGTCAAAAATCGAGACTTGACGTTCGCCATACCCTACTGTACTTAACCGATAAGTTATTTAACTATCTGGCTAAATCAAATGGCGACTGATCGTCTCAGCTGCACATTTGCAGCTCTAGCCGACCCGACGCGGCGCGCGATCCTTGCGCGCCTCGCTCTCGGCGAGACCTCGGTACTGAGGCTCGCCGAGCCATTCGACATGAGCCTGCCGGCGGTTTCCAAACACCTGAAGGTTTTGGAGCGTGCAGGCCTCATTACGCGAACGCGAGACGCGCAGATGCGCCCCTGCCGCATCGACGTGCGCGCTCTCAAGGAAGCGGACGAATGGCTCGAGGAATATCGCCGGCTCTGGGAAGAGCGGCTTGATCGTCTCGACAGCTATCTAAAGGTGCTGCAAGCCAAACAGAAACAAGACGAGCGGGAGAAAAGTCATGGCCGTAAGAAATAGCATCAATCTCGACCAGGATCCGTGTTCAATCATCGGCTCGCGTGCGTTCGATGCGCCACGCGCGCTGGTGTTCTCCGTGTGGACAAATCCGAAGCATCTGGCGCAATGGTGGGGGCCCGACGGCTTTACTACGACGACGCATTCACACGATTTTCGTCCCGGCGGCGTCCGGCGCTTCGTCATGCATGGACCGGACGGCCGCGACTATCAGAATCGCATTACCTTTGACGGAATCGTTTCGCCTGAACGCATCGTCTATCACCACGGCGGCGGCGATGACGTTGAACCGGCGCAGTTCACACAGACGGTGACCTTCCAGGATCTCGGCAATGGTCAGACCCGCCTGACCTGGCACGGAAAGTTCGCATCCGCAGAGGAACGCGCGCGCGTCATCAGGGAATACGGCGCAGACAAGGGTCTGGTGCAGACCATGGCACGGCTAGCCGATTACGTCGCCACGATTTTACCTGCAAGGAGTGCGTAGATGCTCACGTACTCAGACAGCGCGCGCAAGGCGTCACGAAGATCGTCAGAGTTGCCGCGTGGAATCAATCGATCGATTTCCGCATGCGCTTGCTTCCACGGCGTAAAAGCCCGAGCAAGCAGCGTGCGTCCGGCCGCGGTAATCGTCAGACGACGGGCCCGCTTATCTTCCTTGTCGACCGAAACCTTCACCAGTCCGCGACGTTCAAGAGGCTTGAGGGCCGCGGTCAGTGTAGTGCGGTCCATGGCAAGCACGGCTGCGACGCGGCCGATGCTCGGCGGTTCTGGACGGTTCAGCGACATCAACAGTGAGAACTGCCCATGCGTGAGATCAAGCGGGCGGAACACCTCATCGAAGCGGCGCGCCAGCGCGCGCGCGGCCCGCTGCACGTGCAGGCACAAACAAGTGTCACGCACCTGATGGGTAGCGGACCGCGGTAACTGATTGCGGCTTGACATGAGCAATAATAGGTTGATACCAACCTATTAGTCAAATGAGCTAAAATGAGGAGGTGAGTTATGCAGGTGCAATCCTATTTGTTCTTCGATGGCCGCTGTGAGGAGGCGATTGAATTCTACAAAAAGACGCTCGGCGCCGAAGTGGGCATGCTGATGCGCTGGAAAGACAGCCCCGACAAATCAATGTGCTCGCCTGGCAACGAGGACAAGGTCATGCACGCCTCGCTCAAGATCGGTGAGACTCGAGTCATGGCGTCTGACGGGCGCAACACCGGTAATCCCAAATTCGACGGATTCGCGCTTTCCGTGGATGCGAAAGATGAGGCCGACGCCGATCGTCTTTTCAACGGACTTTCCGCCGATGGAAAAGTCGTGATGCCACTCGGCAAGACGTTCTTTTCACCCCGCTTCGGCATGACGCAAGACAAATTTGGCGTCAACTGGATGGTTATCGTCGAGCCAAAGTGACCGATAGGAGCAAACATACAAACGGTGGTTCAGGCAAATCAGACGTCAAATGTGGTCCTTTGGGTCGGCCGCATCATCAGCGGGCTCGTAATCGCCTTCATGCTGCTCGACGGCGGCATGAAGCTGGTACCGATGGATGTCGTCATTTCGACATCGGAACAGATGGGCATTCCTGGAAGTCTTGCGCGCCGCTGGGAGTTATCGGTCTCGTTTGCACGTTGCTCTATGCGATACCGCGTACTTCGGTGCTCGGTGCCATCTTCCTGATAGACTATCTGGGCGGGGCGATCGCAAGTCACTTTCGGTTGAGTGATCCGATTTTCACGCACACCCTGTTCGGACTTTACCTCGGCCTGCTGGCGTGGGACGGACTTTATCTGCGTGACGCAAGGCTGCGCGCGCTCATCCCCCTGCGAGAAGCCTGACCGCTTTTCGCAAAACTCTCCATCCCAATTGAGTAGGAGTGTCCATGGCGACTGCCACGAAAAGCTCTGACTTTGCCATCTCACGCGTGCTAGACGCCCCACGCGATCTAGTGTGGAAGTGTTTCACCGATCCGGAGCGCATGAAACAGTGGTGGGGCCCGAAGGGCTTCACTGTTATCGCTTCAAAGATGGATCTGCGCGTGGGGGGCACTTATCACTACTGCCTGAAGGCGCCGGACGGCACGCCGATGTGGGGCAAGTTCGTCTTCCGCGAAATCGTGCCGCCCGAACGCCTGGACTTCATCAGCTCGTTTTCCGATGAGAAAGGCGGCACCACCCGTCATCCCGGTCACGCGTCCTGGCCGCTGGCGATGCATTCGACATTCACCTTCGAAGAACTCCCTGGCGGCAAAACCAAATTCACCATCCGCTGGGCCGCGCACAACGCGACACCTGAAGAGCAAAAGGTATTTGACAGTTCGCATCCAAGCATGAAGCAAGGCTGGAGTGGCACCCTGGAGCAGCTCGAAGCCTATCTCACAAAAACCAAGTAGCCGCGCGTTAAGGAGGATATTATGGAGCTCGCCAAACATAAGATCACGCCGTGCCTGTGGTTTGATACCGAGGCGGAGGAAGCGGCCAAGTTCTATTGCTCGGTCTTCAAGGATTCCCGCATCAACAAAGTCAGCCGCTATACCAAGGCCGGACAGGAAGTGCACCACAAGCCACCGGGCTCGGTGATGGTGGTTGAATTCGAAATCGAGGGACAGACATTCACGGCCCTGAATGGCGGCCCGAATTTCAAGTTCAATGAAGCAATCTCGCTGCAGGTGCGCTGCGAGACGCAGGCCGAAGTCGACTACTTCTGGGGCAAGCTGACCCAAGGCGGTCAGGAGGGCCCCTGCGGCTGGCTGAAGGACAGATACGGACTGTCCTGGCAAATCGTCCCGGCCTCGATTCCGACCATGATGACCGACCCGGATCCCGAAAAATCTGAGCGCGTCATGAACGCCTTCCTGAAAATGAAAAAGCTCGACATCGCGGAGATCGAGCGCGCCTATACGGGGCGCTGATAATGGCAACCGCCAAAAAAACAGCGTGCTACGGAGAAGCGAGCGTCACCCTTATTCGCGTTTTCAATGCGCCGCGCGCGCTTGTGTGGAAAGCCTGGACCGACCCGAAAATGAATGCACAGTGGTTCGGACCCCGTGGATTCACCAATCCGGTCTGCGAACTTGATGCACGTCCAGGCGGCAAGTTGCGCATCGTCATGCGCGGGCCTGACGGCAACGACTACCCGATGAAAGGCGAGTTTCGCGAGGTTGTTGCGCCCGAACGACTGGTCTTCAGCAACGTCGCCACCTGACAATCAGGGCAAGCACCTGCTTCAAGGTGAGACCAGGGTCACACTAACCGAAAGTGATGGCAAGACCACGCTCACATTGGAGTCGCACGCGGTCGGTCTCGTTTCAATGCTCCGCGCTCGCCGGCATGGAAACGGGTTAGGCGCAGAGCATCGACAAACTCCAGGAGCTCGTGGCTCGATCAAGCTAAGCCTAGTCACGCGAGCATCCAGGCAATCCAGGCGAGCAGCGCTGCAATCACCCACAGGGCTATCGCGGTCCAGCGGTTACGGCGCGCTTCCGCTGCGCCAATTTCCGCAACAGTTTCGGGCGCGAGCACCAAGCCATTGCGAGTGATATCGTCGAATTGATCGAGCAGCGTTGCCGCGCGGGTGAGTAAACCTGGCACCTGGCCAAGGAAGCGGCCAATTTCGCCGGCGCCTTCAACGGCGTCTTCCAAACGGCCCACCGGCCCAAGATTGCGCGCCATCCACTCGCGCACGACGGGGTCCGCGGTGCTCCACATGTCGAGCTTGGGATCAAGCGAGCGCGCAACGCCTTCCACCACCACCATGGTCTTTTGCAGGAGGAGCAGCTCGGGGCGAGTGCGCATATCGAAGAGGCCGGTCACTTCAAACAGCAGCATTAAGAGTTTCGCCATCGAGATGTCTTCGGCGGTCCGATTGTGAATCGGTTCGCCGATGGCACGAATCGCCTGCGCGAAGCTTTCCACCGAATGATGTTGGGGCACATAACCGGCGTCGAAATGGTTCTGCGCCGTGCGGTGATAGTCGCGCGTGATGAAGCCAAACAGAATTTCGGCGAGGAAGCGCCGTTCCTTGGGCCCGAGCCGGCCCATAATGCCGAAGTCCACTGCGATGAGCCGGCCGGCGTCGTCGACGAACAAATTGCCGGGGTGCATGTCGGCATGAAAGAAGCCGTCGCGTAAAGCGTGACGCAGAAAGCTCTGAATCACCTTGCGTCCGAGTTCTGGCAGAGCGAAGCCCTTTGCCTGCAAGGCACCGTGGTCGCTGAGCCGGATGCCATCGATCCATTCCAACGTGAGCACCTCGCGCGCTGTGCGGTCCCAGTCGACCCCAGGTACGCGAAAGTCGGTGTCCTCCCGTGTGTTCTCAGCCATTTCCGAAGCCGCCGCAGCCTCCAGGCGAAAGTCCATTTCGATCGCGACCGAACGGGCGAGTGTGGCCACGACCTCGATGAGACGCAGCCGCCGCGCTTCCGCCGAAAAAGTTTCCGCCTGGCGGGCCGCAAAGAAAAAAGCATCAAGATCGGACCTGAAGCGATGCTCGATTCCGGGTCGAAGGACCTTCACGGCGACCGGTCTGCGCGAGCCGCCAGATTCAATCTCGGAGTGGTGCACCTGCGCGATTGAGGCCGCGGCGACCGCCGGTCCAAAGCTCGCATAGACCTTTGAAAGCGGCTTACTGAAGGCAGCAGTCACAGCCGCCTCCGCCTCGCTTTGCGCAAACGGCGCCATCTTGTCCTGCAGGCTTTCAAGGTCGCGTGCGATCGCCGGACCGACCACATCCGGCCGTGTGGCGAGAAACTGGCCGAGCTTAACATAGGTAGGGCCAAGCCTGGTCAGCGCGGCAGCAAGCCGGCTTTCGCCGCTTTTCGTGCTCGGCCGCTCAAAAAGGCGCGCGATCGCCACTGCAGTCCTGGCGGGTAATGGTAAAGGCCGTGTGTCAACCAGCGCGAACACGCCCTCGCGCGCGAACACGAAGCCGGCACGGGCAAGGTGGAAGAGATGAAAAACGCCAGCGATCACAATCGCCAGCCCGAGTGGAGCGCCACCACGCCACCAGTCATGGCCGTGAATGAAACACGGCGGAAATCGGCGCTTTCAATCAAACGCGCAAATACTTTGGGTTTGGGAAACCTGCGAATTGATTCGACCAGATATTGATAGGCCTCGCGGTTGCCGGTCACAATTCCACCGATGAACGGAATGACCTGGAAAGAATAGAGTTCGTAGAGCGCGTCGAGACCGGGTACGACGACCGAGGAAAATTCTAGGCACAGGAATCGACCACCAATCTTCAGAACGCGATAGGCTTCCTCAAGTGCGCGTTCGACGCGTGGCACGTTGCGAATGCCGAAGGCAATGGTTACGCAATCGAAAGTGCGGTCGGCATAGGAAAGATCCTCGGCATTGCCTTGCTCGAAGGTGACAATGCCATCAAGGGCATGCTCAAAGGCGCGATCGCGACCAACCTCAAGCATGTCTGCATTGATATCGCAGACGGTAACCCGTGTGCCTGCACCGCTGGCCTGCAGGATGCGGAAAGCAATATCCCCCGTACCGCCGGCGAGATCGAGGACCGCAAAACTGCGTTCGCTTTTTGGCGGATTGACTGCCGACACCAGCGCATCTTTCCAGGCGCGGTGAAGCCCGCCAGACATAAGGTCGTTCATCAAGTCGTAACGCCGGGAAACCGAATGGAATACGTCATTGACTCGTCCCTGCTTGTCTTCAAGAAGGACGTTCTCAAATCCGAAATGAGTCCGTTCGCCGCCGCCGGCCATGGCCAATAGTCCTTTTCGGACAGGACCATAGCGCGGGCGGACGGAGGACGCTATGTGTCAGCGCGGGAGCGGTTAATCATGCCCGAATTACCTGAGGTCGAGACTGTCCGGCGGGGATTGGCGCCCGCTATGGAAGGCCGGCGCTTTGTCAAGGTCGAGGTTCGACGGCGCGATCTTCGGTGGCCGCTGCCCAAGGGGTTTGCACAGAGGCTGCACGGCAGGACGGTAGAGGGACTCGGCCGCCGGGCGAAGTATCTGCTGGCGGATCTTTCGTCCGGCGACGTCTTGCTCATGCACCTTGGCATGTCGGGCTCTTTTCGGGTCGGCAAGGACCGCGCGCCCGGCAAGTACTATCACGAGCGATCAAGGAGAACCGCGCATGATCATGTTGTCTTTCACATGTCGAATGGCGCGACGGTCACATTCAATGATCCGCGCCGCTTCGGTTCGATGAAACTTGTCCCACGCGCCAAGATTCAGCAGGAGCCGCTGCTGCGCGCGCTTGGACCGGAGCCGCTGGGAAATGAATTCGACGCCGCGATGCTGGCCAAAGCTTGCTTGGGCAAGAAGACCTCGCTCAAGGCTGCATTGAGCGACCAACACGTTGTTGCCGGCCTGGGCAATATCTACGTTTGCGAGGCGCTGTTCCGGGCGCGGCTATCTCCCTTGCGAAGCGCTTCGACCATCGCCGACTGTAACGGCATGCCAAACCAATCTGCCGAAAAGCTCGTCGATGCCATAAAGGCGGTGCTCATGGATGCGATCGAAGCCGGCGGCTCCTCGCTGCGCGACCATCACCGGGCGGATGGGTCACTCGGCGATTTCCAGCATAATTTCCAGGTCTATGATCGAGAAGGGCAACCGTGCCCCTCTTGCAATGGCAAGATCAAACGTTTCGTGCAGGCTGGCCGCTCGACCTTCTATTGCCCATCGTGCCAAAGGTAGGCCACGTTACGTCGGTGAACCTCAGGGTTGATGACATGCGAAAGCTCGGCCTGATTGCACTGGCGCTTGCCGTCGCGCTCACCGGCGCAGCCGCCGCCGAATACCCTGACCATCAAATTCGGTTCATCGTTCCACAGGCCGCGGGGAGCGCCACGGACACTGTTGCCCGCATCCTTGCGGCCGAACTGTCGAAGGAATTGGGTCAACAGCTGATCGTCGACAATCGACCAGGCGGCGCACTGACAATCGGCCTCGATCTAGTCGCGAAATCGCCCCCCGATGGCTACACCATTGGCATGGGTCCGATCGGTGCGCTGGCTATTACGCGCCACATGGTGACGAAGCTGCCCTACAACATTGAACTGGATTTTCAGCCGATTGCACTGGTCGCACGCGGGCATCTTTTGCTTGCGGTTTCTCCGAAGCTGCCAATCCATTCGGTGAAGGAGCTGATCGATTACGCCAAAAAGAATCCCGGCAAGCTTACGAATGCTTCTTCCAGCAACGGATCACCCGGCCATGTCGGCGGCGAATTATTCAAATACATGACCGGGACTGAAATCGTGCACGTCCCGTATCGTGGCGGCGCGCCTGCCATCACCGATCTGATTGCTGGTCATGTCGATCTTATGTTCGAGAGCCTGCAAACCATCGCGCCCTTCGCGCGCGACAATAAGGCACGCGCTCTCGGCGTCAGCGGAGGCGCGCGCTCGCCAGTATTTCCGGACTTGCCGACGATCGCCGAAGCCGGCGTACCTGGCTATCTGGCGCCCACCTGGACCGGTGTGATCGCGCCAGCTGGCGTGCCGCGGCCGATCGTAGAGAAGCTGAACGTTGCAATCAACAAAGCGCTCACGTCCGAGGCTTTCAAGGAGAAGTTTGCCAGGATCGGCGACGAGCCGGCCAGCGGGACACCGGAGGACTTTGCTGCGACGATCAAGGCCGACTCGGCCAAATGGGCGGAAGTGGTACAGCGCTCCGGCGCAAAACTCGATTAGTCAAGGGATTTTGTCATGAACTACGAAAACATTATCGTCGAGACGCGCGGCCGGGTTGGAATCATTCGTTTGAACCGGCCACAGGCACTCAATGCTCTCAACAAGGCGTTGATTGGCGAAATGACACGGGCAGTCGAGGCCTTCGACGCTGATGACAAAATCGGCTGCGTGCTGATCACTGGCGACGACAAGGCGTTTGCCGCCGGGGCCGACATCAAGGAAATGGCGGACAAACCGTTCATCGAAGCTTATCTCGGCGATTTCGTTTCAAACTGGAATGTCGTCGCCCGTGCGCGCAAGCCATTTGTCGCGGCGGTCGCGGGTTTCGCGCTCGGCGGCGGCTGCGAACTCGCCATGCAATGCGATATTGTCATTGCAGCGGATACGGCTAAATTCGGCCAGCCTGAGATCAAGCTTGGCGTCATTCCCGGGATTGGCGGCACGCAGCGGCTCGCGTGGGCAATCGGCAAAGCCAAAGCCATGGACTTGATCTTGACCGGCCGTATGATGGATGCAGCTGAGGCTGAAAAATCGGGCTTGGTGGCTCGCATGGTACCGGCCGCGGAGTTGATGGATGAGGCGATGAAAATCTCCGAAACCATAGCCAACATGTCGCTGCCGTCGGTACTGGCGGGCAAGGAAGCAATCAACCGCGCATTCGAAAGTGGCCTTTCGGAAGGCATGGCGTTCGAGCGTCGAATTTTTCATTCGTTGTTTGCGACAGAAGACCAGAAGGAAGGCATGAAGGCGTTCGTTGAGAAACGCCCGCCGGAATGGAAACACAAATGAGGCAATGGGCCCGCGCTTCATGGCAACTGATTAATTATTCCGGACGTAAATAACTCTCACCACTGCTTCCCTGGCGTCGCCGCCTTGCGGTGTGGACATAACGTTATTTGCGGCGAGAAAGTTACGGAATTGTTTCGGCAGTGATAAACCGCACGGGCGGCGCTATTGTGAGCGCTCGGGCCACGATTACTAACCGTAACCTTGCGAGTGGGTACCAGGTTATCACCACTCTCGGTCTGGGCGATGCCGACCAAATCGTTGGTCTTGCTGCGTGTTGTTCGCCCGGTTCCACGATTTTCGGAACATGCACTAGGTCAACCGTGATGCTCGATGTAAAAGAACTCGAACGCTACGCCCGCCACATCGTATTGCGCGAGGTGGGCGGCCCAGGGCAGGCCAAGCTCAAGGCTGCGCGCGTGCTGGTAGTCGGGGCCGGCGGGCTTGGCGCGCCGGCACTGCTTTACTTGGCCGCCGCCGGGGTCGGCACGCTTGGCATCGTTGACGATGACGACGTGTCGCTGTCGAACCTGCAGCGGCAGGTCATCTTTGCGACCGAGGACATTGGCAAATCAAAGGCTGAGAGCGCGCGCGATGAAGTGAAGAGACTCAATCCGCATGTGACTGTCGAAACGCATCACATGCGACTGACCGCGGCCAATGCCCTAAACCTGATTGCACGCTACGACCTTGTGGCCGATGGATCAGATAATTTCGCCACACGCTATCTTGTGTCCGATGGCTGCTATCTTGCCGGCAAGCCTTTGGTCACTGCCGCAGTCGGCACCTTCGATGGTTCGCTCACGTCAATCCGTGCACATGAGACACGGGCCGACGGGACTCGCAATCCAACATATCGCTGTCTGTTTCCTGAGCCGCCGCCCGCCGGCACTGTGCCGGCATGCGCTGAAGTCGGGATTCTTGGCGCGCTGCCGGGAGTGCTTGGTTCGTTAATGGCGCTTGAGGTGATTCGCGAAATTGTTGGCTTCGGTGAGGGGCTGGTCGGCCGCCTTCTCATGGTCGATGCCCGCTCGATGCGCTTCGAGACGCTGAGCTATGTGTGGGATCCGAGCAATCCTCTGAGCGGCAATAATCCAACGATTAGGGATTTGTCAGAGCATCGAGGGTAGCACTCGATCCGGCGGCCGGTGACCGTCCATGAAAGTCCTGATGTTGATGATAACTTTCTCGCCCATATCGATACGGCCTTCGATCGTCGCCGAACCCGTGTGTGGCAGCAGCACGACCTTGCCCGCGCGGGCGAGCTTGACTAGCTTCGGATTTACCGCCGGTTCGTGTTCGAACACGTCGAGTCCGGCACCGGCAATTTCGCCCGTCTCTATCAAGCGAGCGAGCGCATTTTCGTCGATCACCTCGCCGCGCGAGGTGTTGACGATGTAGGCTTCCGGTCGCAGCATCTTTAGTCGGCGCGCTGACAGCAGATGGTAGGTCGCGGGTGTGTGCGGACAATTCACTGATACGATGTCCATGCGTGCCAGCATCTGGTCGAGGCTTTCCCAATAGGTGGCGTCGAGTTCGTCCTCGGTCTTGGGCGCCACTCTTCGCCGACTGTGATAATGGATCTGGAGACCGAAAGCGCGCGCGCGACGCGCGACGGCCTGCCCGATGCGTCCCATGCCAATGATGCCGAGGCGCTTGCCCCAAATACGGTGTCCTAGCATCCAGGTTGGCGACCACCCGATCCAATCCTTGTCGGTAGTCAGCACGTGCGAGCCTTCCACCAGCCGGCGCGGCACCGCCAGAATCAGGGCCATGGTCATGTCGGCGGTGTCTTCGGTAAGTACACCGGGCGTATTGGTTACGGTAATGCCACGCTGAACTGCGGTCGCGACGTCTATGTTGTCGACGCCGTTGCCGAAATTGGCGATGAGCTTGAGCTGGTCCCCCGACTTGCTGAGCACCGAAGCATCGATCCGATCGGTGACGGTTGGAACTAGGACGTCTGCGGTTTTGACCGCCTCAGCAAGCTGGCTTTGCGTCATTGGCTTGTCGTCAGGGTTGAGGCGGGTATCAAAAAGTTCCCGCATTCGCAGCTCGATGGAATCGGGCAGCTTACGCGTCACAATGACTAGCGGCTTTTTACTTTTCGCCATCGGCTCTCAATTGCGCACCTAGCGGGCGATACCGCCAGGCAGGTATCGATTTAGCGCTCGTTAACCGTGCTCGCCCACACTGTGCGTCGGGCGAATATTCGGTCGCTTTCCTACCAGATGGCCGTGACAACACAAAGCTTTCGGATAGCCCTGAGTGGCCTCGCACTAGCAACCAGTCTAGCGGGATTGCCGCCGGGTCCCGCCTGGTCTGCCAATGTTGCTACGGGCGCCGTTAGCGGCCTTCCGATCCCGCGTTTTGTGAGCCTCAAGTCCGATCGAGTCAATGCGCGGTCCGGACCGAACAAAGGTCAAGAAGTACGCTGGGTCTATACCCACGCCGGCATGCCCGTGGAGGTTACGGCGGAGTTCGAGAACTGGCGACGCATCCGCGACTGGGAAGGTGCCGAAGGTTGGGTTTATCACTCGCTTTTGTCGGGCAAGCGGACGGCTACAGTTGTGCCTAAGATAAAGGACGAGCTGGTCCCGCTCTATGAAAGTGCGGACATCCAATCAGCAGTTTCGGCTCGCTTACAGTCCGGTGTGCTCGGCGCGCTCAAATCCTGCAACGGGAGCTGGTGCCAATACAGCGGTAAAGGCTTCGATGGTTATATCCGGCAGGAGCGGCTTTGGGGGGCTTATCCAAACGAGAAGGTCGAGTAGTTCTCGCTGTAAGGAGCGTGGCCGCGCCAGCTACGACTTTCTCGCCGCAGACTTCATAGACAAAGAGTCCCGGCACTCGACTGGGCGTGACGAAATCGAAAAGCAGCTGATAGACGAGACCTAGTTTTTACGGCGCAAACGTACGACAACGTCAACGCGTGCAATTTCGAAGCCTTCCGGGGGCGTCGGAGTTCTGCCTACAAAGACTTCGGCGTCCGGGATATCGAGCACCTCATCCTCACCTTCTACGAAGAAATGATGATGTGCCGTCACATTCGTGTCGAAATAGGCCTTCGTGCCATCGACCGCGACCTGCCGCAAGAGACCGACCTCGGTAAACTGATGCAACGTATTATAGATAGTCGCTAGCGACACAGGCACTTTGGCGCGCGTTGCTTCTTCATAGAGCATCTCTGCGGTGAGATGGCGATCGCCCTTACCGAACAGGATCCAGCCCAAGGCCATGCGCTGGCGAGTAGGGCGCAAACCGACCTCGCGTAACATGGCTTTCACGTCGTGCCAGGGGCAACCGTTGAGGCCCGATCGATCTGGTGATCGTTCCGCGCTAGTTTTTGTATTCGATATTACGAAGGCACGCGTCGGGGCCATTTCTTTCACGCCTAAACGGCCAGCCCCACACGTGGGGTCGGCTAAATCCGTTTCAGTGGCAACATATACGCAATCGGCTACTTAGACGCAACCGCTTCGCAACTACGGCAAGATTGGCATTGTCGCTGATATTGCAGCAAAAATGCCGACAAACCCGTGGTTCCGCCATCTTTGCCCGCTAGCGTTGGCATGTTACCAACTCGGGCATGGGAATTCAGCCAAGCCCCCTGCAAGGAGATGCGACGCCTGTGGACGCACGGCGGCACAGCTTTGAGTACGAGGATCTGCTCGCCTGTGGCCGTGGCGAACTGTTCGGTGCCGGCAATGCGCAACTGCCCTTACCTCCGATGTTGATGTTCGACCGTATCGCCGAAATCAGTGAGAACGGCGGCGAGCATGGTAAAGGCATGATCCGGGCAGAGCTCGATGTGAAGCCGGACCTGTGGTTTTTCCTCTGCCATTTCAAAGGCGATCCGGTGATGCCGGGATGTCTTGGGCTGGACGCGCTATGGCAATTGGTTGGTTTTTTCCTCGGCTGGCTGGGCGCCCCTGGCAAGGGCAGGGCCCTTGGCTTAGGCGAGCTGAAGTTTTCCGGTCAGGTATTGCCGACCGTCAAGAAAGTTATCTATGGCATTGATATCAAGCGGGTCATGCGCTCCAAACTGGTGCTCGGTATCGCCGATGGCTGGCTTTCTGCCGACGGCAACGTAATCTACCGCGCCAACGATCTCAAAGTTGGCCTGTTCAAACGGAACGAAGCACTACAGCCTAGTGGCGCTTGAGCCGCCAGTGGAGGGCCTTGCAGAATTACGGTAGCCGGCCAATCTGTGGCCCAATCACCAGCAACAAACCGCGGCGAAGCTTAAAGGTAATACGACTATGCGACGGGTCGTCGTCACCGGAATGGGCATCGTCTCACCCATCGGCAACAATACGCAAGAAGTGCTGGCAAGCCTTCGCGAAGCAAAATCCGGTATTGTGCGGGCCGACAAATACGCCGAGCTAGGCTTTCGCTGCCAGGTGCACGGTGCGCCGCGTCTTAACCCCGAAGAAGTGGTCGACCGCCGCGCCATGCGTTTCTTGGGCGGCGGCGCCGCCTGGAATCATGTGGCGATGGAGCAGGCGATCCGCGATTCCGGAATCGAAGAAAAGGAAATTTCAAATGAGCGCACCGGGATTGTGATGGGCTCCGGTGGTCCTTCCTGCCGCGCCATTTTCGAGGCCGCCGACACGGCTCGCAGCAAAGGACCCAAGCGCGTTGGTCCTTTTGCAGTGCCGAAGGCGATGTCATCGACGGCTGCAGCGACGCTCGCAACCTGGTTCAAGATCAAGGGCGTCAATTACTCGATCACCTCGGCGTGCGCGACGTCCAATCATTGCATTGGCAACGCCGCCGAGCTGATCCAATGGGGCAAACAGGACATGATCTTCGCGGGTGGTTGCGAAGAGCTAGACTGGTCGCTGTCCGTCCTGTTCGACGCCATGGGAGCAATGTCGTCAAAATACAACGACACGCCAGAAAAAGCATCGCGTGCTTATGACAAAGATCGCGACGGCTTCGTCATTGCGGGCGGCGCTGGTGTGCTGGTGCTGGAAGAGCTCGAACATGCGAAAGCGCGCGGGGCCAAAATCTACGCCGAAGTCAGCGGCTATGGTGCGACGTCGGATGGCTACGATATGGTGGCTCCGTCAGGCGAGGGCGCTATACGGTGCATGAATATGGCGCTCGAGAATGTCAAAGCGCGGGTCGATTATATTAACCCGCATGCGACCTCAACACCGATCGGCGATATCAAGGAGATCGAGGCGATTCGCGAAGTGTTCGGTCCGAAGTGCCCGCCGATTTCGGCGACTAAATCGCTGACCGGTCATTCGCTCGGCGCGGCTGGTGTGCAGGAGGCCATCTACTCTCTTCTCATGATGCAGAACGGTTTCATCTGCGAGAGCGCCAATATAGAAAATCTGGACCCCGTCTTCTCCGATATGCCGATCGTGCGCGAGCGCAAGGACAATGTGAAGCTTGGCTGCGTGTTGTCGAACTCCTTCGGGTTTGGCGGCACCAATGCGTCGGTTGTGTTGAAGCGGCTCGATGCATGACAATTTTTCTTAGAATTCCCTCCGCGGCGTTGAGGCTCCTCCTGTCATTGGATTGTCGTTTCGGCACCATAACCCGGTTTTCGGCGCGTCGAGCGATTCGATTGGGAGCATTCCATAAACAAACCAATTTCCTTGTCTGTCCTTCAGTCCCTTCCAAGCGGGCCGACGACCATGACCGATGAGCAGATCACTTGGCGCGGCAATCTGATGCAGGGAAAGCGGGGTTTGGTCATGGGGGTCGCCAACGACCATTCGATCGCTTGGGGCATCGCGCAGATGCTGGCATCGCATGGCGCGCAGATCGCTTTTACCTATCAAGGTGATGCGCTGGCCAAACGCGTCAAACCGCTCGCGGAGCGGGCCGGTTCATCCTTCTTGATGGCCTGCGATGTTGAGGATATCGCCTCGGTTGACGCAGTGTTTGAGGCAATAAAGCAGCAGTGGGGCAGGATGGATTTTCTCGTGCATGCGGTGGCGTTCTCCGACAAAAACGAATTGAAGGGGCGCTACGCCGATTCCACGCGCGAGAATTTTATTCGCACGATGGTAATCTCCTGCTACGCATTTACCGAAGCTGCCAAGCGCGCCGCGACGCTGATGCCGAACGGCGGCGCCATGGTTACGCTCACCTATAACGGCGGTCTGCGAGCCATGCCGAATTATAACGTGATGGGGGTCGCGAAAGCAGCGCTCGAAGCCTCAGTGCGCTACCTTGCGGTCGACTTCGGTTCGCAGAAAATCCGGGTCAACGCAATCTCGGCTGGTCCGATCCGCACGCTGGCCGGTGCCGGCATCACGGATGCGCGATATATGTTCGCATTTCAGCAAAAATATTCCCCGCTCGGCCGTGGCGTGACGCTGGAGGAACTTGGTGGCGCCGGCCTTTACCTCCTGTCGGATCTTTCAACAGGTGTTACCGGCGAGGTTCACTTTGTCGATTCCGGATACAATATTATCGCCATGCCGCAGCCGGATGCTCTCAAGGCTAGCGGGGCGCGGGAAAACGGCGAATAATTTCAAATAATTTTGAAACCGTGTATTCGCGCCTGCCTGCTTGCTGTCTGTTGCGCTGGGCGGCGGGTTGTAGAAGCATGGCCACGAGAGTGATTTGAGGGGACCTTTCGGGAGATTTCCAGCATGCAGCGCGAGTTAGCAGCGGAGTTTATCGGCACATTCTCACTTGTCAGCGCGGTATGTGGCGCTGCACTATTCTCCGCGCCACAGGCAGGATTGCTTGCTATCGCCTTTGCAGTCGGTTTGTCGGTGATGGCGATGGCGTTTGCCGTTGGCCACATCTCAGGCGCGCACTTCAATCCGGCGGTGACCTGCGGGCTGGTGGCCGCCGGCCGGTTTCCGGCCCAGCGTGCGATAGCCTACATTGTTGTGCAGGTGATCGGCGGCGCGGCTGCTGCCGGCATCTTCTATCTCGTGCTCAGGGGCGCGCCGCCTGCCAAATGGAATACATTCACCACCATTTCCAATCTGTACGGCAGCGGCGGGTTCTCGATGGGCGCGGTCTTCCTGACCGAAACGGTCATCACGGCGCTGTTCCTGGTAGTGATCGTTGGCGCGACCTCCGAGCGCGCACCCGCCGGATTTGCACCGATCGCGATCGGTTTCGCGCTCACCATGTTCCATCTGGTCGCCATCCCAATATCGAATGCCTCTCTTAATCCGGCGCGCTCGACCGCAACCGCAATCTTCGGCGGCCCTCTGGCCATCAATGCCCTATGGTTGTTCTGGGTGGCGCCGATACTAGGCGGTGTAATCGGCGGCGTCGTTTGCCGGTGGTTACAGGGCAATATGCCGAAGCGGAACAGGCGGCGGTAGTCTTTTTTCTCGCTGATCACCGCGCCGTTCCCGGCTATGAAACGTCACGGGGATTGGTTGATCATGCAGTTCGCAACCACGTCGATTCTGCGAATCGCATATGAACGGAATGGAGCTAATGACGGACCGCCCGTCATTTTGCTGCATGGCTGGCCCGACGACGTACGAACTTTTGACAGGATAGCGCCGGAATTACGGGCTGCTGGTTTTCAGACCGTAGTGCCCTGGTTGCGCGGCTTTGGTCCGACGTCTTTCCTGTCATCGGACACGATGCGTTCCGGCGAAATGGTCGCCATGGCGCAAGACGTTCTCGACCTCGCGGATGCGCTGAAGCTGCAGACATTTGCAGTTGTCGGCCACGATTGGGGCGCACGCATCGCCTATGTGCTGGCCGCAGTCCGCCCCGAGCGAATAACGCGGATCTGCGCGTTATCGGTTGGATGGCAACCTGGCGAACTGCCAACACCAAGCATCAAGCAAGCACGGAAATATTGGTACCAATGGTTCATGACGACGGAACGCGGAGCCGAAGCTGTGCGGAGCGACCGCAAGGCTTTTGCCCGCATTCAATGGGAGACTTGGGCGCCGAAAGGATGGTTCAGCGAGGACGAGTTTGAGGCTACCGCCAACTCCTTCGAAAATCCGGATTGGCCCGCCATCACGGTCCACTCGTATAGTGTGCGGTGGGGCGAGGCGGACAAAGATCGACGCTATCGCGATATTGATGAGCGCGCAAAATCAGCGCAGACAATTTCAGTACCGACGCTGATGATTCAAGGCGGCGCCGATGGCGTCACATTGCCGGACACAACTGACAAGAAAGAGAAATACTTTACCGGCGGCTACCAGCGGTACGTGCTCGACGGAGTTGGCCATTTTCCGACGCGCGAAGCGCCAGATGCGGTGAATAGACTGCTGATTGATTTTCTCAAGGCAAAATAGAAAGGACGGCCGATCAGCCGCACTTCTCAGTACGTAGTTGCGCCGTCTATTCGGCGCCGCCGACGGCCTCGCGCGGCTGTTCGCCGCCCTCGGCTCGCTGCTTGCCTTCGATGTCCTCTCCGGTGGCCTGATCGACTGCCTTCATGGACAGACGCACCTTGCCGCGTTCGTCCATGCCGAGGAGCTTTACCTTCACCTTGTCGCCTTCCTTGACGACGTCCGTGACTTTGTTCACCCGGCGCGGGGCGAGCTGACTGATGTGCACCAGGCCATCCTTGGCGCCGAAGAAGTTCACGAAAGCGCCAAAGTCCATGACCTTCACCACGGTACCGTCGTAAATGTGGCCGACTTCTGGATCGGAGGCGATCGATTTGATCCAATTGATCGCCGCCTTGATCGATTCGCTGCTGGCCGAGGCGACCTTTACGGAGCCGTCGTCCTCAATGTTGATCTTGGCGCCGGTCTTTTCGACGATCTCCCGGATTACCTTGCCGCCGGTGCCGATGACCTCGCGAATTTTGTCGGTCGGAATCTTGAACATCTCGATGCGGGGGGCGTGTTCGCCCAATTCCGCACGCGCGGCGGTGAGCGCCTTGCCCATCTCGCCGAGGATATGCAAGCGGCCCTCGTTTGCCTGCGCAAGCGCGACCTTCATGATCTCTTCGGTAATGCCAGCGATCTTGATATCCATTTGCAGCGAGGTGACGCCCTGCTCGGTACCGGCGACCTTAAAGTCCATGTCGCCGAGGTGATCCTCGTCGCCGAGGATGTCAGAGAGCACCGCGTAGCGCTTGCCCTCAAGAATGAGACCCATGGCGATGCCCGCTGTCGGCCGTTTAAGCGGCACGCCTGCATCCATCAGCGCCAGCGAGGACCCGCAGACCGTTGCCATCGACGATGAGCCATTGGATTCGGTGATCTCGGAGACGACGCGGATGGTATAGGGGAACTCAGCCGGCGTCGGCAGCATCGGATGAATTGCACGCCAGGCAAGCTTGCCGTGGCCGATCTCGCGGCGGCCGGGCGAGCCGATGCGACCGGTTTCGCCAACTGAGAAAGGCGGGAAGTTATAGTGCAGCAGAAACGTCTCTTTGTACGTGCCCTGCAAAGCATCGACAAACTGCTCGTCCTCGGCGGTGCCGAGCGTTGCCACTACCAGCGCTTGGGTCTCGCCACGCGTAAACAGGGCCGAGCCATGGGTACGCGGCAATACGCCGACTTCCGCCACGATCGGGCGAACCGTTTTGTTGTCACGGCCATCGATGCGCTTGCCCGTGTCGAGAATGTTCCAGCGTACGATCTTGGCTTCAAGCTCCTTGAATAGAACGGCAACGCGCAGCTTGTCGTATTCCGGATTCTCAGCACCGCCGGGGAAGAAGTGCTCGAGCACTTTCTCTTTCGCGGCATCGACCGCCTTGTGGCGGTCCTGCTTCGAGGGGATCGAATAGGCTGCCCGCAAATCCTTTTCCACCAGATCAAGGATTTCTTTTTCGAGTTTTGCGTTGTCCAGGAAGATAAGCTCGCGCGGTTCCTTCGCCGCCTTTTCCGCGAGCTTGATAATGGCTTCAATGACGGGTTGAAAATGCCGGTGGCCGAACATCACCGCTCCCAGCATGATGTCCTCGGACAGCTCTCTCGCTTCCGATTCCACCATCAGCACGGCGTCGTTGGTGCCGGCGACGACAAGGTCAAGCTGGCTTTCGACCATCTCGTCGAGTTGCGGGTTGAGGACATATTCGTTGTTGATGAAGCCGACACGTGTGGCACCGACCGGACCCATGAATGGAACTCCGGAGAGCGTCAGCGCGGCGGAAGCCGCAACCATGGCAACGATGTCGGGATCGTTCTCGAGATCGTGGGATAACGTAGTGACAATCACCTGAGTGTCGCAACGCCAGCCCTCCGCGAACAGCGGACGCACCGGCCGGTCAATAAGACGCGACGTGAGTGTCTCCTTTTCTGTCGGACGGCCTTCTCGCTTGAAGTAACCGCCGGGAATGCGCCCGGCAGCAAAGAACTTTTCCTGATAATTGACCGTCAGCGGCATGAAATCGACGCCTTCCTTCGGTGCCTTCGCCGCCACTACGGTGGCGATCACGGTGGTCTCGCCATAAGTGGCGAGCACCGCTCCATCGGCTTGCCGTGCGATCCTGCCCGATTCCAGCGTTAGCTTGCGCCCACCCCAATCGAGTTCAACTCGATGCATATCGAACATTTTTCTTTCTCTCATGTTTATCGGCGAGCCCCGAAAGCCATGAGCAAGACGGCGAGAAGCTGTCGCGTGTCATCCCGGCGCGGGAAACAACAGCGTCTGGCAATCCTGCCATGGCGTTTCGAACCTGCCTTGTCGCAAGAGGCGATCCCTTATCGGCTCTTGCCAAATTGCCGGCCATCGCCGCCAGCTCAACGAGCAAACGCGTAATACGCGTCCGCTGCACGAAACACACAAGACGCAAACGCCTTGCGGGCAATAAATCATCGGCGAATGCCGAGCTTCTCGATCAAATTCTTGTAGCTCGCTTCGTTAGTGTGACGGAGATAATCGAGCAGCTGACGGCGCTGGCCGACAAGCTTGAGCAGCCCACGACGGGAATGGTTGTCATTGACGTGGGTTTTGAAATGCTCGGTGAGATTGTTGATACGCTCGGACAGGATCGCCACTTGCACTTCCGGCGACCCGGTGTCTCCGGGCTTTTTGGCATACGCCTTGATCACTTCGGCCTTGCGGCCGGCGGTCACCGACATCGATCATCCTTTCTTACGCGCGGCTCTGCCCATCAGGCCGGTAAGGTTGAACACACGCTTGGGGACGATTTCGCCACGATCCAGCTCGGCCAGGGCCAACAACCGACCCAATGCCGTAACATAGACTGTGCCGCGGCAATTGGGTGCGTCCCGTCCGCGCAACAAAACGGCCTGGCCTCGCTGAAGCCTTGCCGCGTCTAACCCGCTAACGGCCAGCGCCGGGATGTCGTCCAGCGCGGTCTCAACGGGCATCAGAGCATCCGCGAGGCTTGCCTCGCCAGACGCGGCTCTATGGCATAGAGCCTCCAATTGTTCCAGCGAAATCATGGATTCTTCATCAAATGGCCCGACCGCAGCGCGGCGCAGGGAACTCACATGGCCAAAACAGCCCAAAGCGCGGCCGAGATCACGGGCGAGCGAGCGCACATAAGTGCCTTTCCCGCATTCGGTCTCCAACACCGCACGATCGGGATCGGGAACGTCAACGAGTAGCAACCGGTCAATTTCGACCGGGCGGGCAGTCAGTTCCACGTCTTCACCATCACGGGCGAGATCGTAAGCGCGCTCGCCCTCAACCTTGATGGCCGAGTAGCGCGGCGGCACCTGCTGGATCATTCCGGTAAAGGTTGGAAGGAGCGCCAGGATTGCGTCGGCTGAAGGCCTTTGGGCGCTGCGCGCGATGACGCGGCCCTCGGTGTCATCGGTATCCCGTTCCTCGCCCCAACACACTGTAAAGCGATAGAGCTTGCGGCCGTCCATCACGAAGGGAACGGTCTTGGTGGCTTCACCAAGTGCCATGGGCAAAACGCCGGAGGCCAGCGGATCGAGAGTGCCGGCGTGGCCCACGCGTTTGGCATTGAATAGCCGCTTCACGATGCTGACAGCATGGGTGGACATCATCCCGACTGGCTTGTCGAGAACGACCCAGCCATGCACCTCATGCTTGTCGCGCTTTTTTTGTTTCGGCCTTTCGCCGCCGACATCCTGAGAATTGGGAGGGGCTGGCGTTGGCGGTTTCTCATCGCGAGGCCGATCCGGGTTTTTCAGATCTTCTTTGTTCACTCGCTTTCCTCGTCATGCTCTAGATCACGCTTTACGTCCGGCGAACGCAGCAGCGCATCGATACGTTCGGCTTCAGCAAATCGATCGTCAACGCGGAAGCGGATATCAGGCGCGAACTTCAGGTTAATGCGGTGCGCGATCTCAGCCCGCAAATATTTCTTGCGTCGTTCGAAAGCGGCGACCACTTGCTCGGCGTCGCGACCGCCCATCGGCATAACGTATATTGTGGCCAGTCGCAGGTCGGCTGTGACCCGCACTTCCGGAATCGTGATCATGTGCCCTTCAATTACTGGATCATGCACATCGCCGCGGATAAGCATGTCGGCGAGTGTGTGCCGCACCAGTTCACCGACGCGCAACTGCCGTTGCGATTCTCTGTGCGACGAATCGCGATGATGTTTCCTGTGGCGTGCCATAACTCCGAAAACCTTCGAATGTCATGGCCAGCTTATCCCGGCCCATCTCGCTTAGAAGGCACAGGCTGTGCCTTACTTGTCGGGATGCCCAGGACAACCCCGGGCATGACGGTAGAAAATAGCGGAGAGACAATCAGGTCGAACACTTGAGAGTTGGACTCACAGCGAGCGTTGAATTTGCTCCACCCGGTAACATTCGATTGCGTCGCTTTGCCGCATATCCTGGTAGTTTTCGAAGGCCATGCCGCATTCCATGCCGGCGCCGACTTCGCGCACGTCGTCCTTGAAGCGCTTGAGGTGAGATAGTCTTCCTTCGTGAATCACAACATTGTCGCGGATCAGCCGCACGTTGGCGCCGCGTTCGACAGTGCCGTCGGTGACCTTGCAACCGGCGATCTTGCCGACCTTCGAGATATTGAAGATTTCCAGAATCTGCGCATTGCCCAGCATTGTCTCGCGCAGCGTCGGCGCCAACAGGCCGGACATAACCTTTTTAACATCGTCCACCAGGTCGTAGATGATGTTGTAGTAGCGGATCTCGATGCCGGCGCGCTCGGCTGCCTCACGCGCTTCCTTGTTGGCGCGCACGTTGAACGCGATGATGGGAACACCCGACGCTTCGGCGAGCGTAACGTCCGATTCTGAGATTCCGCCGACGCCGGAATGTAATACGCGCGCGGCCACTTCGTCTGTTGCAAGCTTATCAAGAGCGCCGATGATCGCTTCGACCGAGCCTTGCACGTCCGCCTTGATCACCAGCGGGAATTCCTTGCGGCCCGAGGTCTTGGCCTGCGCCATCATCTGCTCGAGCGAACCGCGCATGCCCGTGGCACGTGCCGCAATCTTCTCGCGTTTCTGTCGCGCACGATAATTGGTAACTTCGCGGGCGCGGGCTTCGTTATCAACCACCGCTAGGCGATCGCCCGCGTCAGGCGTGCCGGAGAAACCGAGCACTTCTACGGGGGTTGAAGGCCCCGCCTTCTGCACGGGATTGCCGTTGTCGGAAACCAGAGCTCGTACGCGCCCCCATTCGGCGCCTGCTACAACGATGTCACCCGGGTGCAGTGAGCCACGCTGGACGAGGACAGTCGCCACCGGGCCGCGGCCGCGATCGAGCTTCGCCTCGATCACGGTGCCTTCGGCCGTGCGATTCGGATTGGCCTTAAGATCGAGAATTTCCGCCTGCAAGTCGATCATCTCGAGCAGCTTATCAATATTCATTTTTTTGGTGGCGGAAACTTCCACGTCCACAACCTCGCCGCCCATCGATTCGACCTGGATCTCATGCTGCAACAGATCAGTGCGCACGCGATCTGGATTCGCATCGGGTTTATCAATCTTGTTGATGGCGACGATGATCGGCACTTTCGCCGCCTTGGCGTGATGGATTGCCTCTACCGTCTGCGGCATTACGCCGTCGTCAGCGGCAACTACTAGAATTACAATGTCGGTAACCTTGGCCCCCCGTGCGCGCATGGCCGTGAAGGCGGCATGACCGGGCGTGTCGATGAAGGTAATCTTTACGCCCGACGGCGCGGTTACCTGATAGGCGCCGATATGCTGGGTGATACCTCCAGCTTCGCCTGCAGCCACCTCGGTTGAGCGGATCGCGTCGAGCAGCGACGTCTTACCGTGATCAACGTGGCCCATGACAGTGACGACCGGCGCCCGCGCTTCAAGCTGCGCGGGATCGTCTGCAATGTCGAACAATCCCTCCTCTACGTCGGCTTCGGCCACGCGCCGCACAGTGTGGCCCATTTCCTCGGCGATGAGTTGCGCGGTATCGGCGTCGATAATGTCATTAATTGTAGCCATCTGGCCTTGCTTCATCAGCAGGCGCATGACGTCGACTGCGCGTTCGGACATGCGGTTGGCAAGGTCCTGAATGCTAATCGCCTCGGGGATCGTAACCTCGCGCACCAGTTTTTCCTTCGGCTCAGCCGAGGCGACACCCTTGAGTCGCTGGGTGCGGCGACGGAACGAGGCGACTGAACGCTCGCGCACATCGTCCGCGTTCAATGCATTGATAACGGTCAGACGCCCACGCTGCTTCTCCGCGCCGGCGCGGGGCGCCGCGCGCGGTGCGGTGGCCGGGCGACCAGCGCCACGGCGGCTGCGCGGGGCTTCTTCGTCGTCAGCTTCGAGCGCGAGTCGCGCCCCGCTACGTGGCCTTTCTTCCGAACCGAAACGCTTCTTGGCGACCTCCCCGGCCTTGCGTTTGGTTTCCTCATCGTGCTTGCGACGCTCTTCTTCCTCGCGCTTGCGCTCTTCGGCGGCCTCTCGCTCCGTGCGGTCGACCGCCTCACGGCTGGCGCGCCGGCGAGCCTCCTCCTCAGCAATTTTGCGTTCTTCGGCCTCGCGCACGCGTGAATCGGCGAGGGCATGCGCGCGGGCGATGCGCTCCTCATCGGTCAAAGTGCGCAGCACTACGCCAGACGGCTTTGGCTTCAGTGCCGCCTCCGCCGGCGCCAACCCCGGACCGCTCACAGAGGCTGTTTTTGTTTTACCAGCGTGGGCTTTCTTTGCCTCGGCGGCTGGCGTGGCTTCAGCCTTGACCTCGCCCGGTCCGGCGACCACACGGCGTTTGACCTTTTCGACAACGACCTGCTTGCTGCGGCCGTGGCTGAAGCTTTGGCGTACGACGCCCGTCTCGGTGCGCGGCTTGAGCGTAAGCGTCTTGCCAGAGACGCTAAGTTTCTTCTCGCCGGGGTTCTTGGTCTCGCTCATTCCGTCCTATTTCCTTATACGCCACCCGTCGGCGCATGCGCGTTAGCTGCATCGGGCGAACTACCGGTCCGAAAACGCGTCAAATACAAAACGCGCGTAAGAAAAGTCTCGCTTCCAGGTCCCGAAAGCAGGGCTGCATGTACCACATTTAGACCGTTCAATGCCAAATCCAATTGGGCGCCGATAAACGCGTCGATCACCACGATTCCGAGCGATTCCGTGGTCCTATCGCGGCGCAGGGCGCCCGCCAGCATGCTCTTGTCCTCATCAGCGGCATTGGCAGCGTGAATATCGTCCCGGCTAACCGTCGTTTTTACCCTGGAATACCCGTTGATCGCCTTGCCGGCATTACCAGCAATGGCCAGCGCATCGAGGGCAGCGAGTTCGATCATCTGTTCAGTTTGTGCCGTCAGATCCGGGGCAATCCCAATGTCACGCTTGAACCCGCGTGCGAACACGTTACGCCTGACGGCATCCCCTATCGCCCATTTGCGCCTGACGTCAGGCACTACCTGCCCGTTATCTACCGCGAAGCGGATCATTTCTGCCGCCGGTTTGGCCTCGCGGGTAAGCGCGCAGATGTATTCCATTTCCGGCGCAACACCGGTTGCCCCGAGATCGAGCTCGCTGTCCTGCGAAACTGCCTGCATCGTCCTGCCGATTTCCTTATGCCTATGGTTGCGCCGCTTCTTCCCGCGCTGGGTCGGTAGGCGGCGGCGCAAGTTCTGCCTCCGTCACCCAACCGGCCTTCAGCCGTGCTTGCATGATCATGATCTCAGCGTCCTCGCGTGAAACATTGAACCCCTCGAGGAAACCCGGCTCATGCTTGGTCTCGCCGTCTTTGCGCTCGGTCCAGCCGACAAGGTCGTCGGTGGCGCATCCGGCGAGATCCTCCACGGTTTTCACGCCGTTCTCGCCGAGAGCAACTAGCATTTTGACAGTAATGCCAGGTACGTCCTTCACCGCGTCCTCGACGCCAAGTTCCTTTCGCTTGGCATCGAGCTCGGCTTCCTGCGCCGCAAGGTATTCCCGCGCACGTTCCTGAAGTTCACGCGCGGTGTCGTCATCAAAGCCCTCGATGGAGGCGATTTCCTTCTGATCGACCATCGCCAGCTCCTCGATCGAGCCGAAGCCCTCCGAAGCCAGCAGCTGTCCGACCACCTCGTCGAGATTAAGCGCCTCGACGAAAACCTTAGTCCGGTTCTCGAACTCGGCTTGACGGCGTTCTGACTCTTCCTGTTCGGTCAAGATATCGATGTCCCAGCCAGTAAGCTGAGAGGCCAGCCGCACATTCTGCCCGCGCCTGCCGATGGCAAGTGAGAGTTGTTGGTCCGGCACCACAACTTCGATGCGCTCCTTGTCTTCATCAAGGACGACTTTGGCCACTTCCGCCGGGGCCAGCGCGTTGACGACGAAAGTAGCGATGTCGGGTGACCAGGGTATGATGTCGATCTTCTCACCTTGTAATTCGTTCACCACCGCTTGTACGCGCGAACCTCGCATGCCGACGCAGGCGCCCACGGGATCGACCGAGGAATCGCGCGATATCACGGCAATCTTCGCGCGGGAACCGGGATCGCGGGCGACTGCCTTGACTTCGACGATGCCGTCATAAATTTCCGGCACCTCCTGTGCGAACAATTTTGCGGTGAATTGCGGATGTGTGCGCGACAGGAAGATCTGCGGACCACGCGGCTCGCGACGCACGTCGTAAATGTAAGCCCGGATACGGTCGCCGTTGCGGAAGACTTCACGCGGCAGCAATTCGTCGCGTCGTACGATCGCCTCGCCCCGGCCGAGATCGGCCACGACGTTGCCATACTCGACGCGTTTGACGATGCCGTTGACGATGTCGCCAATACGATCCTTGTATTCGGCATATTGCCGGTCACGTTCGGCCTCACGCACCTTCTGCACGATCACCTGCTTGGCCGACTGCGCAGCAATGCGTCCATATTCGAGCGGCGGCAAGGGATCGGCGATCGTATCGCCGACTTGTGCGGCCGGGTGGCGCTTGCGCGCTTCGTCGAGCGTGATCTGGTTGGACGGGTTCTCGACGCTCTCGACCACCAGCATGTGGCGGGTGAGCCGCAGATCGCCGGTCTTTGGCTCGATCTCGGCATGCACGTCGGTTTCGGCGCCATAGCGCGAGCGCGCTGCCTTGGCGATCGCATCTTCCATCGCTGCGATCACGATCCCGCGGTCGATCGCTTTTTCACGGGCGACTGCGTCTGCGATCTGCAATAGTTCGAGCCTGTTGGCGCTGATAGCCATAGCTCATTCTCCTCCTTTGGCGGCTGGCCCCTGCGGCCGATGCCGTGATTGTCTCTCTTCGCGTCGTATTTCCTTCCGCACCTCGCGTGCTTCACGCTTGGCGGATTTCTCACGCCTTAAAGCTTTGGTTACCAGCTGATCGTTGAGCACAAGCTTGGCTTCGCTCATGTCCTCAATCGGCAGCAGGATCTCGGCTTCTTCGCCTTCGGCAGCGTCGTCGCGGCGAATGCGTGCAGCCTCGCCCTCCGTTCCGATCAGTACACCCCGAAAACGCTTGCGGCCAAGGATTGGCACTGCAGTTTCGATCTTGGCGACATGGCCGGCATAGCGCTCGAAATCGGATTTCCGCACCAGCGGCCGGTCGATGCCGGGCGAGGAAATCTCGAGCCGATAGGCCCGATCGATCGGATCGGCCACATCAAGAACCGGTGAAAGCGCGCGGGAAACGGCCTCGCAGTCTTCCACCGTCATGGTGCCGTCCAGCCGCTCCGCCATTATTTGCACGGTGCAGCCTTCAGCGCCGGAAACGCGCACCCTCACCAGACGATAGCCAAGCTGCTCAATCACCGGCTCGGCGATCATAGCCACACGCGCGGACAGCCCCGGCTCGATGATGAGCCGTGGTTCGCGCGGCGCGGCGCCGGAGGCCGCATGTGTTGGCAACGTGTCGCCTGCGGTCATTCGGTAATAAAAAAGAGCGGGCCCCGCGGGACCCACTCTCAAAACCCGTTCGGTTATGAGGGTGTCTAGTAACGACGCAAATATACCGATTTCACGATCCGGTGCAAGGGTGGTGCTGGGTTAACGACTAACCCTTCCTTCAGAATCTGCCCTTAAATTGAGTAAAATCGCCAATTAGCCGATTTTTCAGCGTTTTACAGGTTTTAGTATGGGTGTTCCCCCCTCGTTGCTTCCCGAGCTGAAAGATGTCGTCCAGCATGGCTCAGCGGAAAAACGAGCGGAGACATTGCGCCGCATTACGAGCTTGTTTCTCGACGGCGCTCCCAGCTTCAACGTAGAACACATCAGGCTTTTTGACGATGTCATCGGCTGCCTGATTGAGGAAATCGAGGCTGAGGCGTTGGCTGAGCTCGCGCGCCGGATCGCACCAGTTGCCAACGCACCAGCCTGTGTAGTCAGTGCTCTTGCCAAGAACGATGACATCGCAGTTGCCGGTCCGGTCCTGAAACAGGCAAGGCTCACTGATCCCGACCTTACGTACATCGCCAAAAACAAGAGCCAGGCACATCTGCTCGCCATGTCGACGCGTCTCGGGATCAGTAAGGCGTTGTCCGATATTTTGGTCGAGCGCGGTAACGGTGAGGTGGCACGCTCGATCGCCAACAATAGACACGCACAGCTATCGGACAATGCGTTCACCAAACTGGTAAAACGCGCGGAGCAGGACGGCTTGCTGGCGGAGAAGGTCGGAATGCGCACCGACATTCCGCCACGGCTCTTTCGTCGGCTTCTGATGCAGGCGAGCGAAGTCGTGCAGAAGCGCCTGCTCGCGAAAGCGAAGCCTGAAACCCAGGTTGAAATCAGGAGCATTCTCGCACAGGTCGTTGACGAGGTTATCGCGAAGGCCACGCCTTGCAACAACAGGTCCGCGCTTGCTGCAGTGCGCGCTATACACAAGGAACGCAAGCTTAGCGAAGCGGACATCGCGGAATTCGCTCGAATCGGAGAGTACGAAAGGACTATTGCCGCTGTGTCATCGCTGTGCGCCGTTCCCGTAGAGGTCGTGGACAGCCTTATGAATGGAGAACGTCCTGATCCAGTTCTGATTCTCTTGCGCGCGACAGGTTTCGGCTGGCCAACCGTTAAAGCAGTCCTCAATGCTCGGCCTAACGAGAAGCCTTCACCACAAACGCTAGATGTCGCGCGCGAGAATTTCGAGCAACTGACAACTACCACCGCTCAACGCGTCGTTCGCTTCTGGCAAGCGCGGCAGGGCACCGGCGAATAATCACGCGCGGCGAAATGTGAAATACATCGGTCGGCGCCCTTCGTGCTTGGCCTTAGCCTCGTAGCGGGTGCCGGCAAAATCCGGCCACGGCTTCTGCCAATCATCGGCGCACTCGGCGGTCCAAATAAAATCTGGCGATCTCATGACGCGAGCAAGCGCGTAGACGGCGTAGTTTTCGATATCTGTCGCAAATCGTAACTCGCTGTCCTTTCTTAGAATCCGCGCGAGGCGCGTCAAGCTATCGTCCTGGATAAATCGCCGCTTCCAGTGCCGGCGCTTTGGCCAAGGATCGGGATAGAGCAGATCAATGCGCGAAAGCGCTGCCTCGGGCAGCCAGTCAAGCAGTTCACTGGCATCGCCGAAATGCAGCCGGATATTCACCAGCGATTTCTCGTCGATCGCAACCAGCAATTTGGCAATTGCATTGACAAAAGCATCGGTGCCAATGAAGCCGGTGCGTAGATGAGCTTGTGCCTGCCTAATCAAATGTTCGGCACCGCCGAACCCGACCTCGAGGCGCACGTCATCGACCGATGTTGCGAACAGCGTGCGCAGATCCGCAGGCGCGGATTTGGTGAGGTCAAGCGTCAGCCGCGGCAGCAGCGCATCGAACAGCACGGCCTGGCGCGGTTTGAGCGCATGGCCCTTCCGGCGACCAAAGAAGGCGCGAGGCGTTGTTGGCGATTTTGAATCCATCGGTCATCCTGCCGGCCACGTGCCGGACATCCAAGTCTTTCGTGAGTGTAACTATCAAAGACGTGGAAGGTCGGGACAAGCCCGGCAACGACGAATCATCCAATTGATCGATCCCCGCTTTCGGAGGGAACGGCTCACTTCACTGCGCGCGTGATTGCATCGGCAAGATCGGTCTTCTCCCAGGAGAACCCACCGTCCTGATCAGGGGCTCGCCCAAAATGACCATAGGCCGCGGTGCGCCGGTAGATCGGCCGGTTGAGCCTGAGACTGCGGCGGATATTGGTCGGGCGCAACGGGAACAACTCAGGCAATATTTTTTCTAGCTTGGCTTCGGGCACCTTGCCGGTACCATGGGTGTCGACCAGCACCGACATCGGATCGGCAACGCCGATCGCATAGGCGATCTGGATGGTGCAGCGTTCGGCAATGCCGGCAGCCACCACGTTTTTGGCGAGATAACGTGCAGCATAGGCTGCCGAGCGATCGACCTTGGTCGGATCCTTGCCGGAGAACGCTCCGCCGCCGTGTGGCGCATAACCACCATACGTATCGACGATAATCTTGCGGCCGGTGAGACCGCAGTCACCATCCGGTCCGCCGATCACGAAATTGCCGGTCGGATTGACCAGGAAGTCGGAAGGTCTCTTCGGCATCCAGTTGTGAGGCAGTGCGGATTCCACCGCGTCGGCAATCATACCCTTGATGAGGCCGGGTGTATATTTTTTGCCGTTGCGACTTTGCGCCTTGTGCTGCGTGGAGACCACGACTTTCGTGCAGCCGACCGGCTTGCCATTGACGTATTTGACAGTGACCTGACTTTTGGCGTCAGGCTGAAGATCGGCGAGTTGACCGTTGCGGCGTTTCTCGGACAGGACTTTTAGAATTTTGTGTGCAAAAAAAATTGGAGCCGGCATGAACGAGTTCTTCTCGTAAACTTCGCTCTCGGTGCAAGCGAAGCCAAACATCATGCCCTGGTCACCAGCGCCTTCCTGTTCGCCACGCCTTTTTTTCTTGGCATCGACGCCCATGGCGATATCGGGCGATTGACCGTGCAGCAATACCTCGATGTCCGCGCCATAGAAGGAGAAACCATCCTGGTCGTAACCGATATCTTTTACGACATCGCGCGCAATATCTGCGATCATCTCGCGATTCACGACGGTCTTGTCGCCATGCTTTTGAAAGAACGGCGACTGCCCGCGGCCTTCCCCAGCGATGACGATCTTGTTTGTGGTCGATAGCGTTTCGCAGCCAAGCCGTGTGTTCACGAGGCTGTCGTCGGCGATGTTGAGCTTGATGTCGTTTTCGATAAACGCGTCGAGCACCGCATCGGAAATCTGGTCGCAGATCTTGTCAGGATGACCTTCGGAAACCGACTCGCTGGTGAATAGGAAATTGGTGTGAGCCACCGCTGCAACTCCTCACGTCGCGCCACTAAATGCTGCGCCTTGTTATCTGCGGGGGGTTCTTGCAGTGGCGGAGGAAGAGGTCAAGATGCGGGCAGCAGTGGGCAGATACTTGTTAAAACGATGGGACTTGATCCCTGATCAATCAGCACCGGCGATCTGCTCGACCAAATCGACGATTCGGCGGCGCAGTTTGCTACTTTTAATGCGCATAAATGCTTTAGTCAGCGAAAGACCGTCCGATGTTGCTAGGAAGTCGGCGACATAGGCCGGCGAGGGTGCTTCACTCATGCCGCTATGGACAGGCGAATGCGGTGCGCCTTCGAAGAAAAATGAAACCGGCACCTGAAGCATATGGGCTATCTGCTGCAGCCGACTAGCACCGATTCGGTTGGTTCCCTTCTCGTATTTCTGTATTTGCTGGAAAGTGAGGCCAAGGGCATCGCCGAGCTTTTCCTGACTCATACTAAGCATCATCCGACGCATACGCACGCGCGAACCAACGTGCTTGTCGATCGGATTTGGTGCCTTCTTAGCCATCGATTTCTCCTGTACCCCCATTTTACAAGTAGTTGTCACAAGTAAATGCACCAAGGCAATGGGCGCATCCCCTGCAACCGTAAATAATCCATATATTTCAGTAGCTTAAAGTGCGACGACCATGAGGTATTAAATATGGATCACCGCGCGTGCAGCTTGATTTGCGCGCAGCAAACTTTAACTGTGCATTTGCAGATACATTCAATCTATGCGCGAAGTCGGCGCCAGCCTACGACCATTAGGCTTACCGCCAGCACGAGAATAAAGAGAAAAATGCCATAGGCTGAATTTATCGTTGGCTCGATTGCGACCGGAAGGTGAGCGTCGACCACACCTTCGACTCCCAACGGCAATGCATTCACGATCCGCCCGACCGGATCAATGACTGCCGAAATGCCGGTATTCGCCGCACGCACCAGCGGCAAGCCCTCAGCAATGGCGAGAATACGCGCCTGCTGGAAGTGCTGATAGGGTCCCGAGCTGATGCCGAACCAGCCGTCGTTTGTGACATTGACCAGCCATCCGGGCCGCTCGCCACGCGGCACCGCGGCGCCGGGAAAGATGGCCTCGTAGCAGACTAGCGGCAACATTTTTGGTGCTCCGGCGACGTCTATCGCCCGCCGGTGATCACCCGAGAGAAACCCGCCAACGACCTTAGTCAGTTGCATCAGCCCGAGCCGTTCAAGCAGGCGTTGGAATGGCAGATATTCTCCAAAAGGAACCAGATGCACCTTGTCGTAAATGTCGCGGATCGAGCCATTGGGATCGATTACATAGACTGAATTGTAGGCACGCGGATCGTTAGCGCTCGCATCGGAAGGGGCGCGCACAGCGCCAGTGACCAATGTAGTGGAGGGCTTCAGTAACGCAGTGATCTGCGCGAGCGCACCTGGCTCACGTGTAAGAAAGAATGGAAAGGCAGCCTCTGGCCAAATCAAATGCGTTACGTCACGCAGGCCATTCGGTTGCGGCCCGGTTGCGCGATCGGACAGTCGCAAGTAGCGATCCATCACCTGCGCCTTGGCGGAATAATTGAATTTATCATCCTGCGGCAAATTAGGCTGCATGATACGCAGCCTGACGCCGCTGACGTAGCTCGTCGGGTGCGACCATAGCCTTATCGTTCCATAACCGACCAATGCCGCCAGCACCACGGCGCCGAAGAACAGTGGACGGCACGGATACCGTGTATCAGCCTTATTATCGGCGAGCACCGCTGGGGTCGCGCAAATGGCAAGACATAAAAAGGTGAGCGTCCAGATGCCAAACAATGAGACGCTCTGCGCCAGCACCAGCGGCTCAGCGAACGCGTAGCCAAAAGTGTTCCACGGAAATCCGCTTAGCCAGTGGCCGCGTAACCACTCGGCGCCGGTCATGGCGGCAGCAAGTGCCAATACGCGTTCGGGCCCACGTACCCAAATCAACCGGGCGGCGGTCAACCCGAGGGCAGTGTAGAGCGAGAGGTAAGCCGGCAAGCCAGCGATCCCCACCGGCAATAGCCATCCGAACGTCTTTACGTCGACTAGAAAGGCATAACCAACCCAGTAAAGACCGGCAAGAAAATAGCCGAAGCCGAAGCACCAGCCCGCCAGCGCCGCGGGTAGTGTGCCGCTCCAACGGTCTGCGGCCGAGCCGTCGACGAGCCAGATTAACACCGGAAACGTAACAAACAAAATAGGCCAGATGTTGACTGGGGCCATCGCCAGCACCGACGCGGCGCCGGCGACAAAGGCGATGATCGCGCGCCGCCAACCGGAGGCGAGAATGACGAGGTGGGCAAGGCGGGTGATAGTCACTAGTGAGGTGCACCTGCTCCAGAACCCGTATCCTTGGAAGCGGAATTATCGTCGTTGCTCGGGGAAAACGCAGGATTTCCGGAGGGCACGCTATCCGTCTCGCCACGTCGGCGTGGCTCGCGCGGTCGGTCGCGCCGCTCTTTTAGGCGCGTAATTCGCACACGTTTGACGCGGCGCGGGTCGGCATCGAGCACCTCGAACTCGAACAGGCCCGGCCCAGGAACGATTTCGCCGCGTACCGGCAACCGCCCTGCACACGTAACCAGATATCCTCCGATAGTATCGACTTCCTCAGCCGCCTCTCCGACGTCGAAGTCATTGCCGACCGTCCCCACCACATCCTCGATCGTTGCACGCGCGTTGGCAACAAAGGAGCCATCCGGTTGCTGCGCGACCGCGGGCGTCTCGTCCTCATCGTGTTCATCAGCAATTTCGCCAACGATCTGCTCGACAATGTCTTCGATTGAGGCGAGGCCGTCGGTGCCGCCGTATTCATCAACGACCAGCGCCAGATGGATTCGCGTGGCCTGCATACGCGCCAGCAAATCGATTACACGCATTGACGGTGGCACAAACAGAATCTCGCGTATAATCTTGGTGCCGGACAAAGGCATGCCGAGATTGACGGCTTTAAGATCGAGTCCGGCGGGCAGCGGCTTTTTGCGTTTCGCATTTTTGTCAGGATCCACGGCCGCGCGCGCCGTCATGAATGCGATGAGATCGCGAATGTGCACCATGCCCACTGGATCATCGAGGGTGTCGTTGTAGACGACGAGCCGCGAGTGACCGGCGCCTTCGAACACGCGCACAAGTTCGCCGAGCTTAATATCCTGCTGGATGGCGATGATGTCGGCGCGCGGAATCATGACGTCTCCGACTCGCCGCTCGCGCAGTCCCAGGATGTTCCTGAGCATCCGGCTTTCTTCCGGCGAAAAACCGGATTCGCCCGGGCTCATGGCATCGAGGATGTTCTTAAGGTCAGCGCGTACCGTGTTCGACTTCCAACCGAACAGTGAACGCAACGTACGCATAAACCAGTTCTCGCCTTCCTTGCCGGGTACCGGTACCGGCAAGTTGCGTGGCTCGAATGGCGTGCCGCCGGCAGAACTTGAACTGGATGGTTCGCTGTCAGGCATGGCGGGTCAGACGACCCCGAGATCGCGCTCGAAATAGTGATCGGGCATGTTGAGCCGCGACATGATTTTGCTTTCGAGTGCTTCCATCTCCTCGGCTTGCCTATCGGTCTGATGATCGTACCCCCTGAGGTGGAGAAAACCATGTACCGTGAGATGGGCAAGATGATGAAGGAAGGGCCGGTTTTCATCCGCGCATTCCCGTTCGAGCGTTTGATAGGCAATGACAATGTCGCCGAGCAGCCGCGCCTCTTCGTGGGCCTTGTGATCCGACGCCGGGAACGACAGAACATTGGTTGGCTTGTCGATTCCACGCCAATCACAATTGAGCTTGGCGATGGTCAAATCGTCTGTAAGCACAATACTCACTTCGCCGCCCTCTGTTGAGAGCTCGGAAGCAGCGGCTAAGACAGCGTCGTGCACGATTTGCGCGGCCATCGGTTGCGCTTCCCAAAGCGGCGACTGCGTTTGAATATCAATTTGCGGCGAGGACTTACGCCGCTTTACCGCCGGCCTCATCCCTTGCCCTCGCGCGCGGGCGTCCCACGATCATAGGCTTCCACAATGCGGGCCACCAATTCGTGACGAATCACATCCTCATGAGTGAATGCGACATGACCGACACCTTCGATGCCTGCGAGTAACTTGACCGCCTCAGCCAGTCCGGACGTCTGCCCATGCGGTAGGTCGACCTGGCTAGGATCGCCGGTGACGATCATTCGGCTGTTCTCGCCCAGCCGCGTGAGAAACATCTTCGTCTGCATTGACGTGGCGTTTTGCGCTTCGTCGAGGATTACTGCCGCGTTCGACAATGTGCGCCCGCGCATAAAAGCGAGTGGCGCTATTTCGATCTCGCCCGCTTGCAGTGCGCGCTCGACGATGCGTGCATCCATCAAGTCATAAAGCGCGTCATAGATCGGACGAAGGTAGGGGTCGACCTTTTCCCGCATGTCCCCGGGCAGGAAACCCAGGCGCTCGCCGGCTTCCACAGCGGGGCGTGACAGAATGATACGATCGACCTCCTTTCGCTCAAACATCTGAACCGCTTGCGCGACTGCGAGCCATGTTTTGCCGGTGCCAGCTGGTCCTGTGCCGAATACCAGAGAATGGCGTTTAAGCGAGCGGATATAAGCATCCTGTGCAGCGGTTCGGGCGCGCACCGGGCGCTTGCGCAGATTGATCTCCTCGAAAGCCGCACGCGGGGCTGCTGGGTCGTAGTCGAATAGCGAACCTTGCGCGATCGCCTGCCGGATGGCGCCTTCGACATCGCCCTGGCTCAGATCATGGCCATGCTTGAGCTGCTCATAGAGTCCTTCCAGTACTCGACGAGCTTGCTCGCAGGCGCCGCGCGAACCCGCGACCGTAAGATGATTACCGCGCTGTTCAGCCACCACGCCGAGGCGCCGTTCGATCAGCGCAAGATTCTGTCCATATTGTCCGAACAGGACTGAGGCGAGCTTATTGTCCTCAAAGGCGAGTACAGTCTGAGTGGTGGCCGTTTCCTCGGAAGCGGCAACGGAGGGAATCACAGAATCTGTGGTGCGCAAGGGTGGTTCAAGCTCCTGCTGTGGCAAGGACTGGCTCGGGGGTTTCAAGAATGCCGAAAAGACTGTTGCTGCCCACCTCGGTGATGGTCACGCCCTCAATCGATCCCATCATCTCGTGAGGTGCCATGACCTGGACTGCCTGCAAATACGGTGAGCGGCCTACCAGCTGCCCGAGCAGCCTGCCGGGCTTTTCCAGCAACACGTCGACGGTACGGCCGGCAAAACCGGCGTTGAAGTTGCGCTGGTGCCTTGTAACGACGGCTTGCAATCGCTGCAGGCGCTCGGATTTTTCTTCTCGCGGCACCTGATCGTCCATTTCGGCGGCAGGTGTTCCGGGTCGCGCCGAATACACGAAGGAAAAAGCACCGGCAAAACCCACTTCGTCGATAAGCGCCAGTGTGTCGCGAAAATCGGCTTCCGTCTCGCCTGGGAAGCCTACGATGAAGTCGGAGGTCAAGGCGAGATCAGCGCGTCCGGTACGCAGGCGTGCAATCACATTGAGATAGTCCCGGCGCGTATGCTGGCGTTTCATCGCCGTCAAAATTCGGTCAGAGCCGGACTGCACTGGCAAGTGTACATAGGGCATCACTGCCGGCACCTCGGCATGAGCAGCCACCAGATCGTTGTCCACGTCGCGCGGGTGGCTTGTCGTATAACGCAGACGCAGAATGCCACGTACTTGTGCGAGGCGGCGCAGTAATTTTCCTAGCGTTGCGGGCCGACCATCGCGCCCGAGCCCATGATAGGCATTTACATTCTGTCCGATTAACGTCACCTCGCGCACACCAGCTTCGGTCAGCCGCTCCACTTCGGTGACAATCTTTTCGACAGGCCGTGAAACCTCGCTACCGCGTGTATAGGGTACCACGCAGAAGGTGCAGAACTTGTCACAGCCTTCCTGCACGGTGACGAAAGCCGAAATGCCGCGCTTGGCAATTGCATCCCGTGTGGGCGCGGCCAGAATTTCGAACTTGTCCTCAATCGGAAACTCGGTGTCGACAATCGAACCGCCGTTCTGGGCGCGCGCAATCATTTGCGGCAAACGGTGATAATTCTGCGAGCCGACAACCAGATCGACCGCGCGGGCACGGAGGATGATCTCCTTGCCTTCTGCCTGCGCCACGCACCCGGCGACCGCAATCATCATGTGCCGGCCATTGCGCGCGGCCGCCTCTTTCAGCTCGCGCATGCGGCCAATCTCGGAATAAACCTTCTCCACAGCCTTTTCACGGATGTGGCAGGTGTTAAGGATGACTAGATCGGCGTCGTCGGGACTTGCGGTCTCGGTGAAGCCGGCGGAGGCCAGGGTGTCCGCCATACGATGCGAATCGTAAGCGTTCATCTGACAGCCGAAGGATTTAATGTGGACGTTGCGCGATTTGCTCATACCGTCTCGGTGCGAAGCTTGTCCAATCTAGCCTGTCGTGACGGGATTTGTCCCGCCGGACCATATATTTGATTCTAAAACGATTTTTAGACTAGCCAGACGTTTTCTGCCCAAAATCCTTGCCCTAACTCGCGGACTAGGCAGCTAGCGGACGCCCGCGCAGGGCGCCCCCGAAAAGCCGGCGAACGGTCCCTTCCAGCCGTTTGGTTACCGCCTTGCGGTCGGTGCTGTGGTCGCCCAGTACCGGCTCGCCGTAAGCGACCAGAACGTCGACCGCGCCTTGTTCGATGAAGGCCTTGATGTGGGGTATGAAGTCGAGATCGCCATACCAGGCAACCAACGGTCGGTGTTGGCGTCCCATCGGAACCCCATGTTGACCGGTGTAGCAAATCGACATCGGCTGCATAAGTATGCCGTCTGCGGCCTTACTGCCTTTTTCCTCGACCGCGGCAAGCAACGCTGAGCGGAAAGGCAGAACACGGTTTCCGTCGCTCGATGTCCCTTCTGCGAACAGGACTACCGAGATGCCGCTTCTGATGCGCTTGATGATTTCGGCCACCGCGTCGCCAGTCTGATTGCGGCGCGCGCGATCAACAAACACCGTCCGCTGCATTTTGGCTGTAATACCGACCAGGGGCCAGCTCGCGATTTCGCGCTTCGCAACAAAGGCGATTGGCACAACCGAACCGATTACGAGAATGTCTGCCCAGGATACATGGTTAGACACGAACAGCACGGCGCAGCTGCGTACCGGAGCGCCAATGACACGCACATGGATCCGCAAGAGAGAGCAGAGCACGCGATAGTAGTTCGACGATATGAAACCCCAACCGGGCAAATTGAGTTTGTCGAGCAGCCACTGAATGGAGATCAATAGTGGCGTCATCGTGAAGAAGAATGCCGCAATGAAAAGCGCGCGCAGCATTAGCGCTTGGTCTTCTCATCGCTGAGCGGCACGGCGTAGAGCTCAAGCCTGTGATCGACCAGTTTATAGCCGAGCCTGCGGGCGATCTCTGACTGTAGACGTTCGATCTCCTCCGATTGGAATTCGATGACTTCGCCGTTGCGCAAATTGATCAGATGGTCGTGATGGATATCAGGGCTTGTTTCGTAACGCGCGCGTCCGTCGCGAAAATCATGGCGCTCGATGATGCCGGCATCCTCGAACAAGCGCATAGTGCGGTATACGGTCGAAATCGAGATTCGATCATCAACCTTGACGCAGCGACGATAAAGCTCTTCGACATCGGGATGATCGTCAGATTCTGCAAGCACGCGCGCTATAACGCGGCGCTGTTCTGTCATGCGCATCCCCTTGGTGGCGCAAAGAGCCTCGATGTTTTTTTTCTCCGCGATATTCTTGCCCGCGGTGTTCACGGCGCGTCTCTAACGTCTATTGGCCTGGCATTTCGTGGCTTTTCCTATCATATTGGCTGTGTCCGGCATGTGTCTATCAGGGTCATAAAAGATCGCGCCGGAATATAAGCGCGGCGGCAGCCTTGCCGCCGTCTTCGGAATAGTAGTTGGATCGGCGTGCCATTTCGCGAAAACCTGCGCGATGGTAAAGCCGGAGAGCCGGATCATTGCGTTCGTCGACTTCCAGAAAAACGGCGTGTGCGCCGAGGCCTGCCAGCCTGCGCAGGTGCAGATGAAGCAGTTGGCGCGCAACGCCCCGGCCGCGCTGGCGATCGGCAACTGCAACCGACAGGATTTCCGCTTCATCCTCGACTAGTCGCGACATGATAAAGCCCGCAAGTTTGCCGCCCATCATCGCACGATGAGCGATAACTTGCCGGTCGATCAAAAGACCCTCGACTTCCTGTTCGCTCCAGCCGCGCCGAAACGACGCACCATGCAGCGCTGCAATCGCAGAGGAGTCGCGTGCGCTCGCCTCCGACATTGCCGCTTCGCCGCGCGAAAAAAGACCAGTAATAAAATTGATCATCGGCGGGCCAATTGCACGGCGTCTTGCGGGTGAGCACCGGGATCGCGCAGGTAAAGCGGCTTTGGTGACGTGTCCGTGGCGGTCGCGGCGGCGCCGAGCCGCGCCACCCAGTCAATGAGAGGTGCGCCAAGTTGCTCGACGGCGCTAGGTGGACGCTCGCCCGCGGGCCATGACGCCGCGAGCTTGTTGGCCGCCGTCCCAGTGATGCGCGGCGCACCGATTGTCGAGACGCGCAGCGCCTCGCGCAATGGTGCGACGTGGGGCACGACCATAGTACGGCCACCAGGACCAAACACTTGCAAATAGACGTGGTCGTGGCGTGCCTCGATGGCCACGACCACCGGCAGCGTATCGTCAGCGGCGATGAACGGTGCAGCAAAGGCCGCGAGCGTCGACAAGCCGATCGCCTGCTTGCCGGCGGCAAGGGCAATACCGCGAGCGGCGGCGATACCCACGCGCAAGCCAGTAAAACTGCCAGGTCCTGTGGTTACCGCAATGCGATCAAGCGCGGAGACCTCGAGTTGGGCGCGACTAAGCATACGCTCGATCAGCGGCATCAGTGCTTCGGCATGACCGCGCTGCATAGGCAGCGATTCCTGCACGCGTACGTCCGCATGCGCGGTGTCGAGCACAGCGACCGAACAGGCTTCGAGCGCAGTATCAATGGCAAGGACGCGCATTCAGAACCCGGGTCATCATCCGCGAAAGCGGTTGATCCAATAGCGCCGACGGTTCAATTGTACCTTAAAGAGCGTTCTGTGATGCCCTGCTATTCGCAGGGTTGGCCAAGTTACATTGGCCGGACCTCGACTACGTCGGGTACAAAATGGCGCAGCAGGTTCTCGATACCGTGCCTGAGGGTGGCCGTGGAGGAGGGGCAGCCCGAGCAAGCGCCTTTCATGTTGAGGTAGACAATGCCTTCCTTGTAGCCGCGGAAGGTTATGTCGCCACCGTCGCCCGCCACCGCCGGACGCACGCGCGTCTCGATCAGATCCTTGATGGTGGCGACGGTCTCCACATCCTTGGCGTCAAAAAATTCTTCAACTGCAGCTTCCGCGGACTTTGCATTCCCCGTAAGCAGCGGCGCACCGGACAAATAGTGCTCCATGATGGCGCCGAGTATGGCCGGCTTCATCTGCTGCCATTCGCCGCCGGTCTTGGTCACCGAGATAAAATCGGAACCGAAAAAAACACCGCCGATGTGGGGAATGTCAAAGAGGCGGGCCGCTAATGGCGACTGCGCCGCGCTCTCCCTTGTCGGCATATCAAGCGTGCCGGTTTCCAGCACGCAACGTCCCGGCAAGAACTTCAGCGTGGCAGGGTTGGGCGTAGCTTCAGTCTGAATGAACATTTGATCGCTCCTTGCCTCACGCGGGCTCAACGCCCACAGGCGGAAGAATTATGACGCATAAATGGCCCTTGCGGGCGCTGCGGTCAACTAGGCAAAAATCGGCCCCGCATCATGAGCTTGCGTCGATGTCCTCGTCGCTCAGATGCCCCGGTACAAGCGCCACAGGGATCGGAAATGTGCCGGCGGTCTTGGCCAGGTTAGAAACCAGCGGCCCCGGGCCTTCCTTGCCGGTACCGGCCGCCAGCACGAGGATGCCGATATCGGCATCCTCGTCGATCAGCTTGATGATTTCTTCGGCGGTATTGCCTTCGCGGATCACCCGGTCCGGCGTGATGCGTGCGATTTCTTCCGCCCGTGCCGAGAATTTGTCTAATGCGGCGTTTGCCGCCTCCCGCTGCTCAGCCATCATGATGTCGGCGACGCCGAGCCATTGCTGATTCCGATCGCCCGGTTCGATTACGCGTAGCATTACGATCTGCGATTTGGTGCGGCCGGCGCGCTTGGCTGCCCAATAGACCGCTCGATCGCATTCTTCAGTGTCGTCGATAACCACGAGGTATTTGCGCTTATGGCCGGCCTCGTAGCTGCGACGCTTGCTGCTCATTGAACGCGAAGCTCCCGTCAGATTATTTTGGTGGTAGTGGATGCGCAAGCGGGCAATGGTGGCACGTCAGCCGCCGCGTCGACAAGGCGGGTGTCCCGCGCTGCAACTAGCGATGCACGAAACCGACGATATCCTTGACAGCCTTCATGGTTTCGGCGGCGATCGTTTGTGCGCGCTGCGAACCTTCGGCCAATACTGAATCGATATGCACCGGGTCCTCTACAAGTTTCTTCATCTCGGTGCCGATCGGTCCCAATTTGGCGACTGCGAGATCGACCAAAGCTGCTTTGAAGGTGGAAAATTGGCCGCCTCCAAACTGCCCAAGCACTTCGGATTTGCTCACGCCTTGTAATGCGGCGTAGATGCCGACCAGGTTGTCGGCCTCGAGGCGTGGCGCCAGCCCCTTTTCTTCGCTCGGAAGCGGCTCGGGATCGGTCTTCGCTTTGCGGATCTTTTGCGCAATAGCGTCGGCGTCGTCGGTGAGATTGATACGCGAATAATCGGACGCCTCCGACTTCGACATTTTCTTCGAAGCGTCCCGTAATGACATCACGCGCGTCGCAGGTCCCTGGATCAGCGGCTCGGGCTGTGGAAAGAATGCATTTCCATACCCATACGCTTGGATCGATGATGCGAAATCATTGTTGAATTTCTGGGCAATATCGCGCGAGAGCTCCAGATGCTGCTTTTGATCTTCGCCCACCGGCACGTGGGTTGCGCGATAGGCTAGAATGTCGGCGGCCATCAGATTCGGATAAACATAGAGTCCGACCGAAGCGTTCTCACGATCCTTGCCGGCTTTCTCCTTGAACTGGGTCATGCGATTGAGCCAGCCGAGTCGGGCGACGCAGTTGAACACCCACGCAAGTTCGGCATGCTCAGCAACTTGGCTCTGGTTGAAGATGATGTTCTTCTTCGGGTCAATGCCACAGGCAAGAAACGCCGCGGTCACCTCTCGTGTGGCCCGCGGCAATTCAGTCGGATCCTGCCAAACAGTGATGGCGTGAAGGTCAACAACACAATAAATGCAGTCATAGCGATCCTGCAGCGCCACGAACTTGGTGATCGCACCAAGATAATTGCCGAGATGCAGGTTGCCGGTCGGCTGTACGCCGGAAAATACGCGTTCCTTGAACGCCATCACCCGTCCTCTTCGATCCCGCGGAGCCATGCCATGCCGAAGGCGCGCGAGGCAAGGCCCTAAGTGCGCGCGCGCATTCCTGCCACGATTTCCCCGAGCTTTGCGACTCCGAGCGCATGCAATGCGGCGCCATAGATGGCAGCGCCGAATGTCACAAGGACGATTAGAGAGGTGAGACGGCCAGTCGATGACGATTCCGCCGCCGGGAAAATTCGAAGGGCGACGACCGCGCCAACAGCGACGGCTGTGCCCATAATTGCGGTAGCGACGGCAATACGGGGCAGCCGTTGCCGCGCATCATTATCAAGCCGCAACCAACGGCGTCGAAAAAGAATGCTGCCCAGTGCCGCAGCTCCAACCCAGCCAGAGGCAGCGAAGGCTGCGGCGACTCCGATATGCCCGAAGCGCGGAAACAGGAGCAATCCGCCAATAACAGCCGCCGCAAGCCCACACAATGCTGCCAGCATTGGAGTTTGTGTGTCTTCGTGCGCGAAGGAGACAGCGCCGAATGTTTTTTCCAGGGCATGGCCTGGCAGTCCGACACTGATCGCCGCCAGTGCGCCGGCAACCGCCGCCGTATCGCGGGCACCGAACGCTCCGCGTTCAAACAAGCCGCCCACGATCGTATTGGCAAGCAGAGAAAGGCCGGCAGCGGCGGGCAGCGTCAGGCCAAGGACGATCTCGTAGGCACGCGACTGGGCCGCGCCGAGCTCGTGGTCATCGCCAGCCGCGACGCCGGCTGCAATCCGTGGCACGATCACCGCAGCAATAGCAACAGAAACGACACCGAGCGGTAATTCGTAGAGCCGGTTGGCGTAATAGAGCCATGAAACTGCTGCAGACGAGGCAGAGGCGATAGCCGTCGCTGCTATAAGCTTTAGTTGCGGCACGCCGGTGGCGATCAAACCAGGAAAAGCGCGCCTGAAAAAAATTTCTGTCTGATCGGGAGCATGCGCGCGAGAATGTTGCCACCGGTTGCCGGTCGACAACCATACTGTCACCGTCAAGACGAATTGAATTAAGCCGGCAACACTGACAGCAAGGGCGAGCCAGGAGGTGGCATAAAATTGATCAACCTCACCGCCAGGCAAGACGAAAAGCGCCAACAGCATTATCAGATTAAACATCGCTGTGCTGATAGCGACGGCACGAACCCGACCTTCCGCGTTAAGCGCCGCGGCAACCACTGCTACCAACCCCACAAAAACGATGTAGGGCGCGACTATGAACAGCAGGAAAGCCGTGAGCGACCGGCGTTCCCGGTCAAATCCCGGGGCGATGAGAGTAACCACGACGGGTGCAAAGAAAATCATGAGGAGGGCGCTGAAGCCGGCGATGCAAAACATCGCGAGCAGAACCCGCCGCGTGAAACGGGCGGCATTGGCTGCCCCGTTCTCGCTCGCGCGCACCTTGAACCAAATAGGCACGAAGGCGCTGTTAAGCGCGCCTTCTGAAAGAAGGCGGCGAAAAAAATTCACCACCTGTAGCACGGCAAAGAAAGCTTCCGAATTCTGCCCGGCCCCCAACAATGCGGCGATCCAGGCGTCGCGCAAATAGGCCGACAGTCGCGACATCAGCGTGCCGCTGCCAACCGTGGTCATATCGCGTGCGAGGGACATAGAGTGATTCTTTGGCACTGTAAGCCCGTTGACGAGCGCCCGTCATCCCGCGATGTACCCGCGCTTGCCGCAGCGCGTTCCCCCGATATAGTGCGCGCGGCATTCACGAGGACTATGCATGATTACTCTTCGCTACGATGTGCTCGGCATCGGAAATGCCATCGTCGACGTGATCGCCCGCGCCGAGGACGATTTTCTCGTTGGACAGGGTATGCACAAAGGCACCATGGCCTTGATAGACGAAGCGCGTGCCCAAGCAATCTACGCGGCGATGGGGCCGGCGATCGAAAGTTCGGGCGGCTCGGCAGCGAACACTGTTGTTGGCGTTGCCAGCTTCGGCGCGCGCGCAAGTTTTATTGGCAAGATCAAGGATGATGAACTTGGCCGCACCTTCGCCCACGATATTCGTGCGGCCAACGTTGCCTTCGATACGAAGCCAGCCAGCAGGGGACCTTCGACGGCACGCTGTTACATCATGGTGACACCCGATGGCGAGCGCACCATGAACACGTATCTGGGGGCGGCCCAGGATTTGAAGCCATGCGATATAGACGAGGCGCAGGTGGCAAGTGCTGCGGTTACCTATCTCGAGGGCTATTTATGGGATCCCCCACAGGCCAAGGAAGCGTTCGTGAAAGCGGCGGCAATCGCTCACAAGAACGGGCGCCGCGTCGCGCTTACACTGTCTGATGCTTTTTGTGTTGACCGGTATCGCACTGAATTTCTCGACCTTATCCGCAGAGCTATTGTTGATATTGTTTTTGCCAACGAACGCGAACTGCACAGCCTTTACGAGACTGCCGACTTCGACAGCGCGATAACGGCGTTAAGAAGCGACGCCAGGCTTGCGGTGGTGACGCGTAGCGAAAAGGGTTGTGTGGTGGTGGCTCGTAACGCCGTCGAATCGGTTGCCGCGGAACCGATCGGGAAGGTCGCCGATGTTACAGGCGCCGGTGATCTCTTTGCCGCAGGCTTTCTGGTTGGTCTGGTGCGGGGCAAGGATTATCGCACCTCCGCTCGCCTCGGCGGGCTTGCAGCGGCAGAGGTCATTCAACACATCGGTGCGCGCCCGGCGGTATCGTTGAAAGCGCTCGCGGCTGAGAATGGCCTACCGGTATAGGGCGCGTTTCCAAAATTTTTAGGTGAAGCCATTGCGTGAGATGCCAGCGTAAGCAGGCACCTCACACTGACCGCAAGCGCCCGGTGCTACATTGTCTGAGCGTGCATGCAAGGTCGTTGCAATTGTTAAGGGCTGCGCGCCAGGGCTTGCAAGTGATTAGTAACCGATTGGTAACCGAACGTGGTTACCGATTGGTGAACGGCCAATCTGAGGATGCAGAGCCCATGGAAAAGCGTAAGGCGATTGAAACTGCCGAGGGGACCCCGGCGAATCCGAACAACGCACCCGAGCAATTGCAGCCCAAGATTAAATTGCCTGTCGTCGGGTCGCCGTCGATCTCGGCGGCAGGGAAAGTGAGCGCCACAAATGCAGTCGTGGAGGCAACATCCGTCGAATCGGCCCAAGCGACAGCTGCCCAGAGTGAAACAAATGCACAAAAGGATGAGACCGCAGCCATTCCGCAAATTGCTGCATCGAAGCGTTTGCGCTTCGTCTTGCGCCCCCGCCGCAAACGTCATGTTGTGCTCGCCGCCTCGGTGGTGATCGCTGCGACACTCGGCGCGGTCGCTGGCATAGCGATTAGCGGCAGCTTCTCAAGGCCCGCGGCCATCGACGTCGCCACCGTTGAAGAGCGCAAGGCGATGCAGCAGTCTGTCGCGCGGCTTACCAAAGAAATCACTAGCCTGAAGGCGAGCCTCGAAATCGCCAACAAATTAGCCTCCAGTCAGATCGCGAAGGTCAGCGAGCGTCTCAACCGCGAGAGCCCCGGCATCACCGGCTCAGTGCCGCCCCCGCAGGCGATCCAACCCGCGCCACTAGCTTCCACGCCGCTTCCAACGCCACGGCCTGAAACCACCGCGGACGAACTGCAGCCGCCACGCTTGGCGATCCTGACGGACTGGTCGATTCGCGAAACGCGGGACGGTTACGTCTACGTGCAAGGTCATGGCGACGTTTATCAGGTTGTACCCGGCGCGCCCCTGCCCGGCCTCGGTCCGGTCGAACAAATCAAGCGGCAAGACGGACGTTGGTTGGTTGTAACGCCGAGAGGGATTATCGTGTCGATGCGCGACCGCCGCTATTTCGAACAATTCTGAGAAACGCTTGTATGAGGAATGGCGGGCCTGCGCGCCGCTCTTCATTTGCGCGTGAGGTCGGTAGCGAGCTCTGCAAAACCATGTCAGATTTCCAGCGGCTTGTCGGCGCGGATGATTATCATGCATCACGCAACATCGACGCTACTTGCGGCAGCTATTGTCATTGCGGCCGCGACACAAGCTCAGGTGCAAGAAGTTGCACCCCCGGTTGCCAAAACCGAGATGATGCAAAGTTGCCCCGGTCTGGTGGCTGCGCGGCCACCCGTGGTGGCTGCCGCGCAGAGGCTTGCTGCGCTTAATCACGATCAGGTTCGTCTTAGCTACGTCGGGCATTCGACCTTTCTAATTGAAAGTTCGCAGCTGGTGCGCATTGCCACCGACTACAACGACTATGTCAAGCCGACTCTGCTTCCCGACATTGCGACAATGAATCACGCGCATTCATCGCACTACACATTGTCGCCCGACCCAGGCATTAAATATGTGTTGCGTGGCTGGGCGGATGATCAAAACCCTGCTCGCATCGATCTGCAATACAAGGATGTGCGTGTGCGCAACGTCCCGACCAACATTCGCACCTTTGAGGGTGGGACCGAGCGCCACGGCAATTCGATCTTCATCTTCGAGGTTGCCAATCTCTGCATCGCCCATCTGGGGCATTTGCATCACACGCTTACACGACAACAGCTCAACGAGATCGGCCACGTCGACATCGTGATGGTGCCGGTTGACGGCTCTTATACGCTCGACCTGGACGGCATGCTTGAGGTGCTGCACGCGCTCAAGGCTCCATTGATGGTTCCAATGCACTATTTCAGTGCCTACACGCTTGATCGATTTCTGCAACGCGTCCGTCAGGATTGGGAAGTGGAAATTGCCGAGATTCCATCACTGGTAGTATCCAAGACAAGCCTCCCGCTAAGGCCGAAAGTTGTCGTTCTACCCGGCCATTAACTGGTTGAGTGTAAATACTTGAACTCGGCGTGCGTCAGGCCGCTATTCACATTTATCAACAGCGCCCATTGACGTGACGGAACCCATGATTACTTGTCGCGTTCTTGGTCCCCTTATTTGCGAGATATTGAGGGATTTTTCATGGTGCAAACTTGGAGCAACTGGAAACGATTTCCCGATGCACAAAGCGGCGAACATGTCGAAGCGCCAATTGGCCCCGGAATCTATGAAGTCCGCCATACAATGACTGGTCGGGCTGTTGCATTTGGCCACTCAGCGAATGTGGCCAATGCGCTCGCCGATCTGAAACTGAAAGATGTCAGCACATTCAGCCGGCTCTTCCGCAAGCAGGCGTTGGTGCCGCGTGTCGCTGATCTCGAATATCGCACATGCGCGGCGACCACACGTGCCGAAGCAAAAACCGCCGCACAACGCCTGATTGGCCTTCGGCAGACCGCGTGGCGCCATCGTATGGACCTAGGATGAGCCTTACGCCATTCCAACTGAATTCCCGCTTATCAACCGGATTTGCGGTCGGCCATGGTGCCGGCCGCTTTGTTTTTGCGGGTTTCGACTGCAGCTTTCAGTCCTTCGGCGACTTCGTATAAAGTCACGCTGGCCGAGGGGATTTTCCGATGTTGAGTGCAGAGCAGAATGATCTCATCACCCGAACCGGGCTGGGCACGCCCGCGGGCAGCTTGATGCGACGCTATTGGCAGCCGGCGGCGCTGGTCGACGAACTTGCCGGCAATCACCCGCTCAAGCCTGTCCGTCTGTTTGGCGAAGACCTGGTGATTTTCAAGGACGAACACGGACGCTATGGTCTGATTGGCCGTCAGTGTCCGCATCGCGGCACCGATCTCGCTTATGGACGACTCGAAAACGGTGGCCTGCGTTGTGCCTTTCACGGATGGCTCTTCGACGTGCACGGCAGATGCCTAGAGACCCCAGCCGAGCCTGACGACAGCAACCTCTGCGCCAACATCTGTCAGAAATCGTATCCGGTGGTTGAAAGAAGCGGCATTCTCTTCGCCTATCTCGGTCCGGGCGAGCCGCCGGCATTCCCGTATTTCGATTGCTTTATTGCCCCCGACAGCCATACCTTCGCGTTCAAGGGAATGATCGACTGCAACTGGCTGCAGTCGCTTGAAGTCGGCATCGATCCGGTGCACACATCGTTCTTGCATCGCTTCTTCCACGACGAGGATTCGAGCCAAGGTTACGGAAAATTATTTCGCGACACCTCGCGCGATTCCGACATGCCAATGTCGCGTATCATGCGCGAATTTACGCGTCCGCGCATCGAGATCGAACACACCGACTTCGGCTTCAGGCTGGTAACGCTGCGCCAGGTCAGCGAAGGCAACACTCATGTGCGCGTAACCAATCTAGTGTTTCCCAATGCATTCGTCATCCCAATGAGTCGCGAGATGACGATAACGCAATGGCACGTGCCGGTCGACGATGAGAAGCACTATTGGTATGCGATCTTCACAAGCTTCGGAGCGCCCGTCGACAAGAATGAAATGCGGCGCCAGCGCTTGGCGCTCTACCAATTGCCCGACTACATCCCGAACAAGAACAAGAGCAATAACTACGGCTTCGACGTGCTTGAGCAGGAGCACGAGACCTATACGGGTATGGGAGCAGACATCAACGTGCATGACCAGTGGGCTTGCGAGTCGATGGGTGCAATCCAGGATCGCACCAGCGAACACCTCGGCACCTCGGATAAAGCGATCAGCGCGTATCGCAAGCTTTTGCGGCAAGCAATTGAAGAGGCTGGAAAAGGCAAGAAGCCGATCATGGTGCTCGATGCTGCGCGGGCGGCGAGCATCACGGGTCCGGCCGCGATCGACGGCATAGGTCCAGCCGACGACTGGCAAGGCTATTGGCGGAAGAGCGAAGCGAGCAAGCGCCGAGCCGCGAGTTGGGTGAATGGGCACTAGGCAGTAATGTCCCCCCGGTGGCGTAAATCGGGGAGCTTCGTAGAACGCCACGACCTATGGGACGAGGCGCAGGCAAAAACCGCCGCGCACATCGAGCGTTTCTTCGCAAAAGAAAGGCTTGAAGTCGTACGCTTCTCGTTCGCCGACCAGCACGGTGTTTTGCGCGGTAAGACCTTGCTTGCGGGCGAAGCCGCGCAAGCGATGCGTGCGGGCGTCACCTTGACTACGACGCTGCTCGCCAAGGATACGGCGCATCGCACAGTCTATCCGGTGTTCACCCCAGGCGGCGGTTTCGCCACGCGGGAGATGGAGGGCGGCGGCGATTTCGTGATGGTCGCCGACCCGTCCACATTCCGGATCCTGCCCTGGGCGAGCAAGACGGGTTGGCTGTTGTGTGACATCTATTTCACCAATGGCAAGCCGGTGCCCTACTCAACCCGGGCACGCTGTCGCGACGCCCTCACGGCGCTTGGCAAAGCCGGGTTCGACTTTGTCGCTGGACTGGAAATCGAATTCCATCTGTTCAAGCTCGAGAATCCGCGCCTGACGCCGTCCGATGCGACCTGGCCGCCGGAAGCGCCCGAGATCAGTCTACTGACCCAAGGCTATCAATATCTCACTGAGTCGCGCTTCGACATGCTTGATCCAGCGGTCGAGATTCTCCGGCGCGGGGTCGAACAACTTGGCCTGCCGCTGCGTTCGGTCGAGGTCGAGCTGGGCCCCAGCCAGTGTGAATTCACTTTTCGTCCGCAGGAAGGACTGACCAGCGCCGATAGCATGGTTTTATTTCGGTCCGCGGTGAAGCAGATTGCGCGCCGCAACGGTTATCTGGCCAGTTTCATGTGCCGGCCGGCGCTGCCGAATGTGATGTCCAGCGGTTGGCATTTGCATCAGTCGCTGGTCGAAGGCAAAACCGCGCGTAACGCATTTGCCTTCGACCATCCGGACGTACTCTCAGCCGTAGGCAAGTACTATCTCGGCGGCCTGCTGGCCCATGCGGAGGCCGCTGCCGCCTTCACTACGCCGACCGTCAATGGCTACAAGCGGTACAGGGCTTACTCGCTTGCTCCTGACCGGGCCGTCTGGGGACGCGACAATCGCGGCGTAATGATCCGCGTGCTTGGTCAGCCGGGCGACCCGGACACACGTCTGGAGAATCGCGTCGGCGAGCCTGCCGCCAACCCTTATCTCTATGTGGCATCGCAGATCTATTCCGGTCTCGACGGTATTGCGCGCAGGCTCGATCCTGGCCCCTCGGCAGACACCCCATATGAGGCCGTCGCCGCGCTGTTGCCGAAAAATCTGACGGAAGCCGTGACCGCGCTGCGCGTCGACAAGGTCTTCTGCGCCGGCTTTGGATCGGGATTTGTTGATTACTACACGCGCATCAAAGCTGCCGAGCTTGAACGCTTCCGGAAAGAGGCCGCTGATAGTCAAGCTGATGTGACGCCTTGGGAGCAAAAGGAATACCTGGATTTGTTCTGATGCCCTGCGCACTTACGCCAGACAAGGTGAAGCTCTACGACAAGGAACTCGGGCAAGTCATCAGCTTCGCACATAGGCTATCTTCCGCGGACGCGTGGAGCTGCGCCCTCGGCGCTTGCTACGGCAATTTTGGCATTACGGAGGCTGTTACTTCAGAGCAATGTCGGTGCCCGATGGTCGAGGTGGCTGGGTTGAGAGCGTCGAAAAGATCTGCAATTGAGTGGCTTGAACGCCGGCAGATTGCGCGTCAGACGTCCACGCTCGCCGCCAGAGCATTGTCCTGGATGAATTGCCGGCGCGGCTCAACCAGATCACCCATCAACTGGTCGAAAAGCACGTTGGCTTCGTCGACTTCCTTTATCCGCACCTGCAACAGCGATCGCGCGTTGGTGTCGAGCGTAGTGTCCCACAATTGTTCGGGGTTCATCTCGCCCAGACCCTTGTAGCGCTGCAGCGAAAGACCCTTGCGTCCGGCGGCGATGAGTGCCTCAAACAAACCGACCGGACCGTGGATCGCGATCGTTTCATCCTTGCGGCGCAGCATGGCCGGCGGTGTCGGCCGTGGAAAAATCTGTTGCAGCGAAGCCGCAAACTCATCGAGCTTGCGGGCATCGACTGAGCCGATCAGAGCCTGATCGATGACCGCGACTTCCTTGACGCCGCGGACCGTACGCTCAAAATGGAAACCGCTCTCATCGAACCCGCCCTTCCAGCCGCGTTCAGTTTCTTCCTCCAGCGCATCGAGCCGTTTGGCGATATAGTTGGCTGCGGCAGTGCCTTTTTTTGCGTCACTAGCGACACCCGGATTGAGAACACCGGCTATTGCCGCCTGTTCGATTACCTTGCGATTGTAGCGGCTGTGCAGATCGCTCAGGATGCCGCGGATCGAGCGCGCTTCCTCAGTAAGCACGCGCAAGTCGACGCCTCCCCGCTCCTCGCCGGAAGCGAGCCGAAGCACTGCATCCTCGAGACCAGCCGTAATCAGATAATCCTCGAGAGCGCGCTCGTCTTTCAGATATTGCTGGGATTTTGCACGCGAGACTTTGTAAAGCGGTGGCTGTGCAATAAAGACATGGCCGCGTTTGATCAATTCTTCCATCTGCCGGAAGAAAAACGTCAAGAGCAGCGTGCGGATGTGCGAGCCATCTACGTCCGCATCGGTCATGATAATGATCTTGTGGTAGCGCAGCTTGTCCGGATTGAACTCGTCGCGTCCGATACCGGTCCCGAGCGCCGTGATCAACGTTCCGATTTCCTGGCTCGACAACATCTTGTCGAAGCGCGCGCGTTCTACGTTCAAAATCTTGCCGCGCAATGGCAGCACCGCCTGGAATTCACGATTGCGACCCTGCTTGGCGGAGCCACCGGCACTATCACCCTCGACGATGAATAGTTCGGATTTAGCAGGATCGCGTTCCTGACAATCAGCCAGCTTGCCTGGCAATGACGAAACATCCAGCGCGCCCTTGCGGCGGGTCAATTCGCGCGCTTTCCGCGCTGCCTCGCGGGCGACGGCTGCTTCTACGACCTTGCCGACAATGACCTTGGCTTCCTGCGGATGGATTTCGAACCAGTCCTGCAGAGCCTGATTGATGACATTTTCGACAACAGGACGCACTTCCGAGGACACCAGCTTGTCCTTGGTCTGCGATGAGAATTTCGGATCCGGCACCTTGCAGGAGAGCACGGCGGTAAGCCCTTCACGGCAGTCGTCACCGGTGAGCGCGACTTTCTCCTTACGCGAAGTACCGATGGTTTCGGCGTATTGAGTGATCTGACGTGTGAGCGCGCCACGGAATCCAGCGAGGTGGGTACCGCCGTCGCGCTGCGGTATGTTATTGGTAAAGCAAAGCACGCTTTCGTGGTACCCGTCATTCCACCACAGCGCGCATTCGACCGTAATGCCTTCGCGCTCGACCTTAATCATTATGGGATTCGGAACGAGCGCGGTCTTATTGCGATCAAGAAATTTCACGAAAGCTTCGACACCGCCCTCATATTTCATTTCCTCGCGCTTTTCGACGGCGTGACGCTGGTCAGAGAGAATAATGCTGATGCCTGAATTAAGGAACGCCAGCTCGCGCAGGCGATGCTCAAGCGTCGCAAAGTCAAACTCCACCATGGTGAAAGTCTTGGGCGAAGGCAGAAACCTAACTTCGGTTCCGCGCTTGCTCTTGGCATCGCCACGCGCTTTGAGCGGAGCTGCCGCGACACCGTCGTGGAACTCCATGAAATGTTCTTTACCGTCGCGCCAAATGGTGAGCTTGAGCCAGCTCGACAGCGCGTTCACCACCGAGACGCCAACACCGTGCAGCCCGCCAGAGACCTTGTAGGCGTTTTGGTCGAATTTTCCACCAGCGTGCAGCTGTGTCATGATGACTTCGGCTGCAGACACGCCTTCACCCTTGTGAAGGTCAGTCGGGATGCCGCGGCCGTTGTCTCGCACCGTGCAGGACCCATCCGGGTTAAGCGTGACCGCGACCTCAGTCGCAAATCCCACAAGGGCTTCATCGATGGCATTGTCCACAACCTCGTAAACCATATGATGGAGGCCGGAGCCATCATCGGTATCACCGATATACATGCCCGGCCGCTTGCGCACGGCATCGAGTCCTTTGAGGACCTTGATCGACTCGGCGCCATAGTCGGAAGGGTTTTTGCGGGCCGGTTCAGCCATGGGTGACACCCTTAAACGGGTGGAAAAATTGAGTCGGAATGAGCGGTTTGTCTGACACGAAAATTGAACCTCGTACAGAGCAAAGTAATTAGCTTTAATATGTTGATTTAGCAGCGTTTTTTAAAGAGGAAGCAGGTCCAAATCCCCACATTTTTTGCCCTGCTTTTTGGCCCGAATCAGCTGCGCTGCGGGGCGACCGATCTGCTTAGCGAGTCTGTGCTGAAGCGCTGTAAGTCAACCGGAGCATCGGAGCGCGCAAGTTTTCTAATCCGGCGGCATGCGAGATGAAATTGAGGCGTCGCAAGTGCTGGAACTCGAGCCGGGAAAAGGCTTATTGAACACGGAGAGGGCGGCTGCCTAATTTCGATACACTCGAGATAGTGCGAGTTTTTCGAACGCGCAATTAAGTTCGCTTTTCACTCGATTAATTGCCGCATCAGTACTCATAAACAGCCCCATACTCTTGATGGGATAAAAGCAATGGGCGAGGGTTCCTATTTTTGAATAATTGATCGTATTTCGATTAACAGAACGTGAGCTGCTTATGGGACCTTGTCTACGCTGGTTCTACTGTTCCGCTGTGAACCACAAACACATTTGCGCCCCCGATGATATTGCCGAATGCAACGGGGTCGGCACCAGTCATCCAGACTTGTGCGCCCAGCGACGATAATGCGCCGTAGAGAGCCGTGCGGCGTATTGGATCTAGATGAGCGACAACCTCGTCTAGCAGCAGCAGTGGCGCAAAACCGGTCATCTGCTTGATCAAACCGGCGTGCGCGAGCACAAGGCGAATCAGCAATGCCTTCTGTTCCCCGGTCGACGCCTCGGCAGCAGGGATCTTCTTGGCCGTGTGGCTCACAACCAGATCGGATAAATGCGGACCATCGAGCGTGCGTCCGGCGGCTGCGTCGCGTGCACGATTTGCCTTAAGAAGCGCGCGGTAGCGATCCTCGATCTCGACTGCGTTGTGATAAGCCAATAATTGCTCCATCCAACCCTGCAGAGCAATTTCGGCCTGCGGAAATTCCGGTGCCTCACCCCGCACGGCATCAAGTGAGACTGAAAGACGCTTGACGGTTTCCGCTCGCGCGGCGGCGACGGCGACTGCAACTTCGGCCGTTTCATGCTCAACTGCGTCGAGCCAATGGGAATCGCCCGGCGTATCTTCCAGGAGACGGTTGCGCGAGCGAAGTGAGCGCTCTAGCGCTGCGACACGGGTCGAATGTTGGGCGTCAACCGCCAGCACAAGCCGGTCGAGAAATCGCCGTCGCTCAGAGGCCGGGCCGTTGAAGAGCGGATCCATGGCCGGCGTCAGCCACACCACGCGAACGTGGTCGGCGAAAGCCGTTGCCGAGCCGACGCTTTCGCGGTCGATACGGCATTTGCGTACGTGTACAGATTCCTCGCCGGCCAACGGATCGATGCCGGTGCCGAGCGTCGCAAGCCCCAGCATGCCTTCAGTTTCGGCCGAGACGGCCCACGCGCCATCCCCTTCGGCAAAAGCGAGTTCTTCCATGGTGGCACGCCGCAGTCCGCGGCCCGGCGCAAGCAGCGAGATTGCCTCGATTAGATTGGTTTTTCCGGCGCCGTTGGGACCCGTGAGCACCACTGGCCCGGCACGGTCGACTAGAATTTGCGCGGCGTGATAGCTACGAAAATTGGTCAGCGTCAGACGATGAATGAAGGCCGCAGTCATCTTGATCTGTCATTCCGGGGTGCCGCGAAGCGGCGAGCCCGCAATCCATACTCGCAGAGCGAGGGTTATGGATTCCATCCACGCCTCTGGCGTGTCCCAGGATGACGGAGAAAGAAATCGGCGAGCACCCAGCGAGGCTATCACACTCTCATCGGCATCAGTACGTAGAGCGCGCCTTTCGCATCCTTGTCCTGGATCAACGTCGGTGAGCCCGGGTCGGCGAGCTTGAGCACGGCGACTTCGCCGTCGATCTGCGCAGCTATATCGAGGAGGTAGCGCGAGTTAAAACCAATATCGAGCGGGTCCGCATCATACTCGACCTCGATGTCTTCGGTTGCACTGCCAGAATCGGGATTGGTTACCGACAATACCAGGCGGCCGCCCGTGATCGAAAGCTTGACCGCGCGGCCGCGCTCGCTTGACACAGTCGATACGCGGTCAACGGCAGCTTCGAAATCGTTTTTGTCGACGACCAGACTTTTGTCGTTGTTGACCGGAATCACCCGAGCGTAGTCGGGGAAAGTGCCGTCGATCAGCTTGGATGTGAGCACCACATTGCCGATAGCAAAGCGGATCTTGCCGGACGAAAGTGCGACCGCAACATCCCCTTCGCCGGTCTCGATAAGGCGCTGGACTTCACCCACAGTCTTACGAGGCACAATAACGCCGGGCATGCCCGCGGCGCCCTCGGGTAGAGGCAATTCCATCTGTGCGAGGCGGTGCCCGTCGGTTGCTACGGCGCGCAGCGTACCGGATTTGGCCGTGCCCGCTGTGTGCAGATAGATGCCATTGAGGTAGTAACGTGTCTCCTCCGTCGAGATCGCGAACTGAATCTTCTCGATCAACCGTCTTAAATCGGCTGCAGCGAGCTTGAAAGAATGGCTCATTTCGCCAGCGGCGAGATCGGGGAAGTCGCTTTCCGGCAATGTTTGTAGCGTGAAGCGCGATCGCCCTGCGCGCAGGGAAAGCACTGCACGGTCCCCTGAGGCTTCGAGGACAATCTGCGCGCCCTCAGGCAGTTTGCGGACGATTTCGTAGAATATATGCGCCGGCACAGTCGTCGATCCGCCGGGCGAAACCTCGGCCGCGGTCGAGTCCGTGACCTCAAGATCAAGATCGGTAGCTTTCAGGCTCAACTTGCCACGGTCGGCCTTCACCAGGACGTTGGCTAGAATTGGAATGGTATTACGCCGCTCGACCACCCGATGGACGTGGCCCAGCGACCTCAAAAGCTCTGCACGCTCTACGGTAACTTTCATGGGAAACCCGCTTCGGCGCCTTCGAAAAACTAAAACCAGGCGCAACGGCAAGCCGGCGCCCGCGGAATGCGAAGCCGGGGAGCAAAGGTGACTAAAGAGAGAGTTTTTCGCAAGGGTCGGTTTGGGGCCCCGTGGTGTATCCCCAGGCGTCCACAACACTTTGCACAGCAAAAGGCCCCATCCCCAAGCAAGAACGGGGCCTTTTTCCCAATTGAAGGTGCCAGCCTATTCCTGCAGTTGCCGCTTGAGAATCTCGATTTCCTCCGCCAAGGCCATATCGTTGCTCACTAGGCCTTCGATCTTGCGCACAGCGTGCAGGACGGTGGTGTGATCACGGCCACCGAAGCGTCGCCCGATTTCGGGTAGAGAACGCAAGGTGAGGGTCTTCGCGAGATACATGGCGACCTGTCGAGGCCTGACGACATTCGCAGTGCGCCGCGATGACAACAGGTCGGAGCGGCTTACATTATACTGGCGAGCCACGACCCGCTGGATGTCCTCGATCTTGACCCGCTTTGGCTCCTGCGGCCGGATGAGATCACGCACTTCGCGCTCAGCCATCTCCAGCGTCACGGCGTAGCCAGTGAGCTTGTTATGCGCGAGGAGGCGGTTAAGCGCTCCTTCCAGATCGCGGCCATTGTGGGTGACGGTCTTTGCGATGTAGCCGAGCACCGGCAAGGGCACGTCGAATGCAGGATGGTGCGCCCGCGCCGCTAACACCCGAGCCTTGAGGATTTCGAAGCGCAATTCTTCGCCGAGTGGCCCCATTTCAACGACCAGCCCACCGGCCAGCCGTGAGCGCACGCGATCATCTAAGCTTTCCAGGTCCGATGGTGGGCGATCGGAGGCGATAACTACCTGGCGCCCAGCATCGATCAGGGCATTAAGGGTATGGCAGAATTCGGCTTGGGTCGATTTGCCTTGCAGGAACTGAAGGTCATCGATGACCAGCACGCCAATGCCGCGCAGCGCCTCCTTGAAAGCAAGGGCCGTTTGGGTACGAAGTGCCGAGACAAAGCCGTACATGAATTTCTCGGCGGTCAGGTACAGCACCTTGCGTTCACCCGCAGCATTCCCCGCCCAGGTCACGGCCTGCAAGAGATGCGTTTTGCCGAGCCCAACGCCGGAGTGGATGTAAAGTGGGTTAAACATCACGGCATCGCCTCGCTTGGCGCCCGCGACTTGTTTGGCAGCTGCGTGAGCGAGAGTATTGGAGCGGCCTACGACGAACGTATCGAATGTCAGGCGCGGGTCGATCGGCGAGCCGCCGAGCGCCTCATGCACGCTCGAATCGCCGACAGCGAGGGCTCGGCCATTGCCATTGCCATTTGCGTAGCGGCCGGCATTGTCGGCGCCGATATCCGGTTTGACCTTGGGCAGCATCGCAGATTTTAGTATGGCCGACCGCACAACCAGCTCGACGCGGGTGACCTTGCCTTCCTGGGCCTGCCAGCAGGCAAGGACGCGCTCGGCGTAATGAGATTGAATCCAGCTTTTGAGGAAACGGGTAGGCACGGACAAGCGCACCGCGCCCTCCTCGATCGCCTCCAGATCCATCCGCGCGAACCAACTCGAATAAACGTCGTCACCGACTTCAGCGCGCAAACGCTCTTTGACTCGTGACCAGCTTTCCTGCTCCCCGTTCGACATTTCTTCTTCTCGATCCGATTTAAAAGGTTGGACGGACTCGGTTGCCCGGCCTGGCGGGGACCCGCCAACGCACCGGAAACGGGACGCAACAACACTCGCCTAATGAGGTCGTCTGAGATGCGGATTCCACCACGGCTAGTGGTTTGGCGGAGCGCATCGACGAAAAGTCGAGGAGCGTTGCGCCTTCAGCCCGCGGGTGGGGGAGTTGCGCCTCGGATTCCGTTCGTGAAAATTGACGCCTTACGGCATCTGAAATGAGCGAAATATAAAAGTGGAGCTAATAAACCGGCGGTGTAGGCCAAAGCGACATACGAATCTGCACTGACGGACCATCCGATGCCACCAGTGTTGGTCACTGACCCTCTGCCTGCGCCTGTCATGACATCACCCCTCGAATGACTTGGGCTTTCGCCCTCTGGTTTTGTTCTTCCGTTTCGCGGTGCAGGCGTATCGGAATTAGTGCGCCGCAACCGAGCTTACTGAACTTGATCTCAAATTCGTTACTGAACTACGTCGTCGTTTGAAGTGGCTGAACTCAATACGAGAGACAAACCAAAACCGTTCTCATCCGCCGATGAGCATGACGTGGAACCTTTGTTTCTGATCGCGCGCGAAGAATTCCCGTGCGCGGGTTCAAGATACACAAGCGATGTGCGCCCGCAATGAAATTTACACTTATGGTGGTAAGCGAACGCACAATTGGCGCCGGTGTGGCGGTAACGCAACGCCCATGCCTGACCCAACGTGTTGGAGTCGCGCGAATTTTCGACGCTAAAATTCTTTGAGAGAGAGGCGCAAAGGATAAAATATCTCGGAAATTACCTATTTCCAAAAATGCCTGTCACACATGAGTTTTTGGGGTCCTCGCTTCGCTTTCCCGTTAAGTCATTATCTTCGCGAAAAAAAATCTGATCGAATTTTCGGGTAACTCCCGTTTCAAAAATGCCGCTGGCATCTGTGCCGGCGCGATTGGAGCGATCATTTGATCAAACAAATCCTTGACGAACAAACTTATCTGACACGGTGATGACGTTTTGACTACAACGATTCTCCTCCAGTCCGACTCTTTCCCCAGAACCGGTCCGTTTCGACATTATTTACATTAGTTTGCAGCGAATTATATCCCATGCTTTCGCGTGCGCTCGCACTTATTTGCCAAGCTTGGCGATGCGATGCGCAAGACGTGACACTTTTCGACTGGCATTGTTCTTGTGCACGATGCCGCGCTGCGCCGCGCGCATGATCGCTGGTTCCGCTACTTTAAGCGCGGCCAAGGCCGCATTGCGGTCGCCGCTTTGGATTGCTTCTTCGACTTTGCGCACCGTATTTCGCACCAACGAACGTCGCGCCTTGTTCACTTCGGTCCTGCGTGCGATCACGCGCGTGGCTTTGCGGGCGGACTTTGTATTGGCCATCACTTTCTCATTCGCAACTTGTGCCTCCAGCGGAGGTCCACGAAAGCGACTACGATTTAGAAGAAGTTATGGCGGCGAAAAAGCTTTGCCGCCAAGAGTGAGGCTTATAGTGAGGCCGCACGCACGCGTCAACGTCCGCAAACCCGCCTCAGGCCACGCGTTTGGCTCGTATCGCACCGTGTCCAGCGATGACGGACAAGCGGTCGGCGGCAGAGAAGGGTGCAAGGGGCGGTTTTACTCGCGATAGAGCTGGGTCGCCATGTATATGAGCAAGCAGCGCCTTCACCCCGGGAACCAATGGCTTGCCGTCGAAGAGCTTGCGGATTGCTACCGCCGCATCAAGCGCGCTGGCATCACCTTCACTCCACGCCCGCGCGCATAGATCGGCGTTGAGATTGGCGGTCGCTGAGATGCAACCGGCGAAAATTCCGCGGCGTGCCTCAAGGAGGGCCGCTTCCGTCGAGGGAAACACAACAAAATTCCTGGAGATAGCCGCCGCCGAGCGGGCGTAAGCCGTGTCGCCCGAAGAATCCTTAAGCCCTACAATGCGCGACGAGAAAGAGTCCAGAAGCCGAAGAATCAGCGGCACATGCCAGGGGAGGCCCGACATCGCCGGAAAATGATAAAGATAGATTGGGATCGGCTTTCGTTCTGTCGCCTTTATCAACGTGTCGATGTAGGCGATCAAACCGTCGTCCGGTACGCCCTTGTAGTAAAATGGCGGCAGCACCAGCACGCCTCCGAAGCCGACCTCGGCGGCATGGCGGGTTAGCGCCACCGCGTCCGATACCGAGGCGGCGCCGGTTCCAACCATCAAGCGGTGCAGCGGCAGACCGTCGGCCTTGTACGCATCCATCACACCTTTGCGCTCGTCGACTGAGAAAGAGGTCGCTTCACCAGTAGTGCCGAGGACGTTGAGGCCGTCGCAGCCATTGTTAAGCAGGAAGCGTGCCAGATTAACGGCGCGCTTGAGATCGGGCGCGCCATTCTCGTCGATTGGCGTGGCGATGGCGGCGATCACGCCGGATAGTGTCTTGGTCACGGACTTCCCTCGTCTCAACGGGCAAAAAAGCTAAATAACGGGTGGTGAATAAAAAGCTGCCATTTCCTTGCTACTCGCTATTCGCTCTGTCATCCACTCACATTATAGGCCGCAAGAGCGGCCATGTTTACCAGCTGGTTATCTTTGGCCCCGAGCTGCACGATTTGCACTGGCCGGTCGAGCCCGACCAGCAGGGGGCCAATCACCGTGGCGCCACCAAGCTCCTGCAGCATCTTCGTTGAAATCGAGGCCGAGTGGAACGCCGGCATGACCAGGACATTAGCTGGGCCAGAGAGCCGGCAGAACGGATAGGCTGCCACCAGCTCCGGATTGAGCGCAATGTCGGCGGCCATTTCCCCATCATATTCAAAATCGACCCGTCTGCCGTCGAGAATTTTCACAGCCTCGATGACGCGCGCAGAGCGTTCACCCGGCGGATGTCCGAAAGTGGAGAAGGCGAGCAGCGCCAGCCGCGGTTCATAACCAAGTCGACGCGCCACACCGGCTGCTTCGATTGCGATTTCCGCAATCTCGTGGGCCTCGGGCATCTCAGTTACCGCCGTGTCGGCCACTAGTACGGTCCGCCCGCGCGCCACGACGACCGAAACCCCAATCACCCGATGACCGGGTTTGGGGTCGATTACATGACGGATGTCTTCCAGTGCAACCGAGAAATTGCGGGTAACACCGGTCACCATCGCATCGGCGTCGCCGAGCGCGACCATGCACGCAGCGAAATGATTACGGTCCTGATTTACTAGTCGTTGACAATCACGCACCAAATAGCCGCGCCGCTGCAGCCTCTCGTAGAGGAAATTGATGTACGCGGCGTTGCGGGTCGAGAGCCGTGCATTGACGATTTCAATACCCTCGCCAATTTCGACACCGCTATCGCGTGCGGATTCCCGCACGCGATCTTCACGGCCGACCAACAGTACAGCGCCGAGACCTTGATGCACGAAACTTGCCGCTGCGCGGATCACCTGGTCCTCCTCGCCTTCCGCGAAGACCACGCGCTTGGGCTGGCGGCGCAGTCGGTCGAACACCTGGACCAGAGTCCCCGCGATTGGATCGCGCCGCGCATTCAGTTGATGGCGATAAGCGTTCATATCGACGATCGGCTTGCGTGCGACGCCGGTATCCATGGCGGCTTGCGCTACCGCGGGAGGTACGAATGAAATCAGTCGTGGGTCGAATGGGACTGGAATGATGTAGTCCGGTCCAAATTTCGGCCGTGCGCCATAGGCGCTCGCGACCTCGTCAGGGACGTCTTCGCGCGCGAGCTCAGCGAGCGCGCGTGCTGCGGCAATCTTCATTTCCATATTGATGGCAGAGGCGCGCACGTCGAGCGCGCCCCGGAAGATGTACGGAAAGCCGAGCACATTATTGATCTGGTTTGGATAGTCGGATCGGCCCGTTGCCATGATCGCATCATCCCTCACAGCGGCGACTTCCTCAGCGGTGATCTCCGGATCGGGATTGGCCATAGCGAATATGATCGGTCTCGGCGCCATTCTCTTGATCATCTCCGGGGTTACCGCGCCCTTGACCGAGAGGCCGAAGAATACGTCGGCGCCTTCCACCGCCTGCGCGAGTGTGCGCGCGGAGGTTTTGATGGCGTAGCCGGACTTCCACTGATTCATTCCTTCGCTGCGGCCCTGGTAGATGACGCCTTTGGTATCGCAAAGGATGAGATTCTCAGGTTTGAAGCCAATGGCCTTGAGGAGCTCGAGACATGCAATACCAGCGGCACCCGCTCCGTTGCACACGAGCCTAGTGGTCGCGATCTTTCGTCCGGTTAGATCGAGTGCATTGAGCAAGCCGGCGGCGGCGATAATGGCAGTGCCATGCTGGTCGTCGTGAAAGACCGGAATATCCATCAATTCTCGCAGGCGCTGCTCGATCACAAAGCATTCCGGCGCCTTAATGTCTTCAAGATTGATGCCGCCCCAACCTTTGCCCAGCAGCTTGACGCAATTGACGATCTCATCGGGGTCTTCGGAGGAAACCTCGAGATCGATCGAATCGATATCGGCAAAGCGCTTGAACAGAACAGCCTTGCCTTCCATGACCGGCTTTGCCGCCAGCGCGCCGCGGTTGCCGAGGCCGAGAATCGCGGTTCCGTTCGTGATTACCGCAACGAAATTGCCCTTCGTGGTGTAATCGTAAGCTCGAGTTTCGTCCTCGGCGATGGCAAGGACTGGTACGGCGACACCCGGGGAGTATGCAAGCGAAAGGTCCCGCTGGGTTGCCATAGGCTTCGTGGCGATGACTTCCAGCTTGCCCGGACGGCCAACGCTGTGAAATTGCAAGGCTTCCTGGTCAGTAAAGGTCGGCCGACTCCGGCGGACAAGGGGCTTGGCGGGCATTGCTACTCCATGAACGCCACCGGTGTGCCCGGGCGGACGACGTTAGCGGATGCAACGGTAATGACTCAAGGGAAGGCGGCTGCTGCTATAGATACTGTTGTGCCAAAGCAGGCCGCAGGGTAATCGGTGCACACGAAGGATTGGTGGGGTTATGATCCGTTTTTTGCTCCGCTTTATCGGTCTGATCTGCCTGGCGGCCGGATTTATCTTGTTAATCTACGATGGCACCAAATCGATTGCAGGCAACAGGCTGTTTCTCACCAGCGTGCGAACGTTGTGGGAGCAGATCAATGCCGGCAGCCTCGCGAGGATCGAGCCGACCATCCAATCTTATGTCGGCGGGTTCCTGTGGGATCCGCTTATGGTCACGATCCTGGCGGCGCCTAGCTGGGGCCTGCTCGGCGTCCTCGGGATCTTTTTTCTTTTGCTCGGTCGGAAGAAAAAGCCGCTGATCGGGTACGTACGGCCGTGACCGCGGAGTGGCTCGCGCCGGCGTGAAATCCACGCGACAAGCTTTCCGGGATGTGATGCAGGGCCCGTTTCGGCCGGGCTCAACCCGACATATATTGCGCAACGCAATTGCAGGAGATCCAAATATGTTCGGCTTCAAAAAGGTTGCAATGCCCAAGCCCGGGGAAGCATTACCCGGCCGCGCCAATCCGATCCGCACCGCCAATACGCATTTCATCAATCACCGTTCGCTGAAGGCGCCGTACCCGGAAGGCACCGAGATAGCGATGTTCGGGCTTGGTTGTTTCTGGGGTGCAGAGCGAAAATTCTGGGAATTGGGTGACGGTGTTCATGTCACCGCCGTCGGCTATGCCGGCGGTATAACGCCCAACCCAACCTACGAGGAGGTCTGCTCGGGACGCACGGGTCACAATGAGGTGGTGCTCGTGGTGTATGATCCCAAGAAGATCTCCTACGACACGCTGCTCAAGACCTTCTGGGAAGGCCACGACCCGACGCAGGGCATGCGCCAAGGCAACGATGTGGGCACACAATATCGTTCCGGCATTTATACCTTCAATATGGCGCAGCGGCAGGCTGCCGAGGCCTCGAAGGCTGTGTATCAGCAGGAGCTGAAAGAGAAACGTTACGGAGCGATTACCACCGAAATCGTTGAGGCCCCCGCGTTTTATTTCGCCCAGGACTATCACCAGCAGTATCTCGCCAAGAATCCATCCGGCTACTGCGGGCTAGGCGGCACCGGCGTGTCCTGTCCTGTCGGCACCGGAGCAAAGCTGACGCAAAGCGTGCGAGCCTGAGTTCAACTCGGGTGGGTACCCTCCCGAGGGCGTGCTTGCTTTTCCCGTTTTTTCGCAACCAGATAGGCGAAGATCAGTTCGCTATTTCTTCATGTGCTTTGCGAGAAATTCCTGCGTGCGCTTCCACGCAAGATCCGTGGCCTCCTTGCGGAAGCTCGGGCGGTCGTCATTTGAAAAAGCGTGCGGTGCGCCCGGGTAGACATGGATCTCCGCCCGCGGCTGCTTTCTCTTGATTGTTTCCACCACGTCCATCGGAATGCTTTCGTCTTTCTCGCCAAAATGCATTTGGATCGGGCATCTCGGCTTTTCGTCGGTGAACTTTCCGATTGCACCGCCGTAATAGCACACCGCCGCCGTAAGCCCCTGAATTCGGCAAGCGGCGAGGAAGGCGGCAGTACCGCCCATGCAATAACCGACGATAGCGACCGGCGCAGGCCCCTTCAGGCTCTCAACCGCTGCGGCGATGTCGTGCATCATATGATCCCAATTCAGATTGCCGAGGTAACTGCGCGCGTGCGCGATTTCATCTGGCGTGTAGCCGCTTTCGAAATTGCGCACGAAGCGGTCGAACACGGCCGGCGCAACAGCGGCGTACCCGATTGCAGCGAAGCGATCACACATTGCGCGGATGTGTTGATTGACGCCAAAAATCTCCTGAATCACCACCATGCCGCCTTTGGGTGTGCCGGCGGGATCGGCGCGGTAAGCGCCGAGGGAGTGTCTGTCTGTGGTAGTCAAGGTAAACTGTTTACCCAAAGGTACCTCCTATAATTTTTTTAAGCGAAAACCCGGCGCGCTTTTAGCATGGCGTCTCCGGCTCGTCATTCCGGGAAAGCAGGCAAACCAGCTAAGCAGAACAAGTGCGATTCAAAGCCTCAGGCAAATGCTTTCGCGAGCAGTCCGTAAGAGCGTTTTCGCGCCGTGCGGTTGAACAGCATGGTGGTCACCATGAGCTCATCCGCTTTGGTGGATTCGATCAAAGGTACGAGACGCGCCCTCACCGTTCTGGGTGAGCCCACAGAAAGCCGTCTGCGGTTCTGCGCAAAGCGCGCTCGGTCGACAGAAGTGTAGTCGTAGCTCGCGGCATCTTCAGGCGACGCAAGCGGCATAAACTCGCCGGTAGCACGGCGCACAATGTTCAGATCGAGGCGAGTCGTTCGGCCTCCTCGTCAGTGTCGGCGCAGACGACCTGCGTTGCTAGAATTGCGTAAGGCTTCACATGGACCGCTGACGTGGCCGGCGGCCGCGCAGCATAAGCTCGCTAAAACAATCGAGAAAATCGTCGTCCTCGCTGATGCCTTGACGCCGCCGAAGCGCATAAGAGGTTGCCAGATTGGTGCCGGGAGCCCGGCCCAGCCCGAGATCAATGCGACCGGGATAAAGCGCCTCGAGACCTTAAAGCGTTCGGCCACCATCAAGAGCGCATGGTTTGGCAGCATAATGCCTCCGGAGCCGACGCGCATGTTCTGGGTTACCGCTGCAATCTGGCCGATCATGATGTCCGGAGCCGAGCTCGCGATCGCAGGCAAATTATGATGTTCGGCCAACCAATAGCGCGTAAAGCCGAGACCATTGGCGAGCCGCGCGAGATCAAGCGAATTGCGCAGGGCTTGCGCCGCTCTGGAGCCAGCTGAAACCGGCGAGAGATCGAGGATGGATAACGAGATCATAGCAGGCGGTTGACACTAACATGCAAGCGCCGTCTTTTCGCCCGTATGATCCTGCGTATGATAATTGGAACCCAATGGGAGCGCATCGATGGCGTCATTGATCGAATGGAAGCTGCCGCAGGCGGTACAGCCACATGCGGAGGATTACTCCTACGATCTAGAGCGGGCTCTCTCCTCGGTGGTCGGCCTGCATTCGATCGTCCCAGCCGACGCCTTCACGGCCGATACCCTCGGCGTCGAGCGTGCCGGAAATGGCGTACTGATCGACGACGGCCTAGTGCTCACCATCGGTTATTTGATTACCGAAGCCGAGACCGTATGGCTGCATCTTGGCGACGGTGGCGTAGTGCAAGGGCATACGCTTGGCTTCGATCAGGAAACTGGTTTTGGATTGGTCCAGGCGCTCGGGAAGATAGATCTCCCCGCGCTCGAAGCCGGCTCCTCGAAAGCCGCCGAAGTCGGCGAACGCGTCGTTGTCGGTGGCGCCGGGGGACGCACGCGATCCCTTGCCGGGCGTATCGCCGCGAAGCAGGAGTTTGCCGGCTATTGGGAGTACGTTCTGGATGAGGCCATCTTCACATACCCCGCGCATCCGAACTGGGGCGGCACCGCGCTGATCTCCGGCGCGGGCAAGCTGATCGGCATCGGCTCGCTCCAACTTGAGCGCGCACGTGAAGGCAAGAATGAGCATCTCAACATGATTGTGCCGATCGATCTGTTGCATCCAATACTCGGAGATCTGCGCAAATTTGGCCGCGTTAACCGGCCGGTACGGCCCTGGCTCGGGCTTTATTCTACGGAAATTGAAGGCAAGATCGTCGTGGTCGGCATTGCGCCTAAAGGACCCGCGGCGCGCGCCGAAATCAAGGCGGGCGATGTCGTGGTTGCGGTCAAGGGTGATCGGGTACCCACACTCGCTGGCTTTTATCGCAAGGTTTGGGCGCTCGGACGTGCCGGTGTGGAGGTGGTCCTCACGCTCTATCGTGAAGGCGTCACTTTCGACGTCCGCGTGAATTCATCGGACCGCGCGAAATTCCTCAAAGGTCCGCGACTCCACTAAAATGCGTGGCACTGTCAACTTTCTTCTACTGTGTCAACACGACTTGGAAAAAACGCGAGATATTCCTTGATTTCGGCCATTGCCGGGAAGGGATGCTCGTAACTCCACACTGCGTTCTCGGCGGTGTGGCCATCCACGACGATACTGAAATAGTTCGCATCACCCTTATAAGGGCAATGCGTAGAATGACTGGTGGGCGTTAGCAGGCTCATGTTGGTATCGGCTCGCGGAATATAGAACACCGGTTTGTAGCGGGCTTCCTTTAGCGTAAGTGCGCGTGTGGTATCGGCAATCACACGGCCCGCGAAAGCGACGCGGACTCGGTTGCCACTTTGAGTGATTGTGATTGGATGGTCAGGACCGGGGACTTTCATCGTACTCACCTAGCTGCATTTTGTAGATAATACCTGGTAAACCTCGTTACGCGG
>DATFXJ010000043.1:0-19659 GCA_035315965.1 Pseudolabrys sp. | reverse complement strand
CAGAATAGTGCCGAGCGGGCCGGGCTTCGCGATATACACGCGCACGTGCTCGGTGCCTCGTTCCGCCTGACCAGGCGGGATGACTTCTGGCTGCGAATGCGGATCTTCACTTGGCGGGGTGGGTGGTTTGCTCATGCGTTTACATAACGTGCGTCGTCGCGGGGCATTAGTTGCTCATAGATTGTATAGCGCCGCCCTCAGCAATCCATGGGGGCGGTGTTTTTGTTGACATAGTGTTGACATGAAAGCAGCCGTGATTGGGTCCGTTTCGGTCCTTTCAAGAAGCCACTGCGGTGCAGGGGGTTTTGGTGAGCGCGCCGGGACTCGAACCCGGGACCTACTGATTAAAAGTCAGTTGCTCTACCTCCTGAGCTACGCGCTCGTCACCATGCGCAATATACTGTCTGAACGCCCAGTGTTATTCCCGACCGGGCCCAGGACAAGCTTTTCAAAGATCATGCGCGAGGGCCGGTGTAGGGGCGCTTGCCTGCCCCGTCAATAGCCGAATGGTCCTTCGTGAACTGCCGCAAAGCTCGAGATTTGCTAGAATAACAGCGCGGTCAATGTCGCCCCGGAGTATGCCATGCCCATCGTTAATCGCGTCGCGGATCTGCACGCCGAAATCACCGCCTGGAGACGCGACCTACACGCTCACCCCGAGCTGATGTTCAACGTGCAACGCACGGCGGGTACGGTCGCCGAGAAGCTCAGGGCTTTCGGCTGTGACGAGGTCGCGACAGGCATCGGCCGCACCGGCGTTGTTGGCGTCATCTACGGACGCAAAGGTTCCACGGGGAAGACAATTGGATTGCGCGCGGACATGGACGCTCTGCCCATCGAGGAGGCCAGCGATCTCCCATATAGGTCAACAGTAGCTGGGAAGATGCACGCCTGCGGCCATGACGGTCACACCGCCATGCTTTTGGGCGCCGCGCGCTATCTCGCGGAAACGCGCAACTTTGCAGGCACCGCAGTGGTGATTTTCCAACCGGCGGAAGAGGGCGGCGGCGGTGGGAAAAAAATGATCGACGACGGGCTGATGGATCGCTTCCGCATCGGCGAGGTTTTCGGCATGCACAACTACCCCGGCATGCCGGTTGGTGCCTTTGGCATCCGGGCCGGGCCGGTGATGGCGGCGGCGGACGCGTTGACCATCGACGTAGAAGGGGTTGGCGCCCATGCCGCGCGCCCGCATTTAGGCATCGATACGGTTTTGGTCGGCGCACAGATCATTAACGCTATCCAGTCGGCCGTCTCACGCAATGTTGACCCGCTCAAGTCGGCGGTGGTGTCGATTTGCATGTTCCGCGCCGGCACCGCCGATAACGTCATTCCGCAGACCGTGCAATTGCGCGGTACGGCGCGCAGTTTCACGTCGGACATACGGGATCTTCTGGAGACGCGGCTGCGTATCCTCGTGGAGAATACGGCGGCAGCTTATGGCGCCAAGGCCAGGCTCACCTATCGGCGCGGTTATCCGGTGCTTGTAAACCACGAACGGCAAACAGAATTCGCTGCATCGGTGGCAAGCCAGATAGCCGGAGAAGACAAGGTGGATACATTATTTCCGCCGATGATGGGTGCAGAAGACTTCTCGTACATGCTGAACGCTCGGCCAGGCGCATTCATCTGGGTCGGCAACGGCGGCGGCGCAGGGCTGCATCACCCATCCTATAACTTTAACGACGATGCAATCCCATTCGGGACCTCGTATTGGGTAAGGCTAGTCGAGACGGCGCTGGCCGCCTGATCAATCCGTTACTGGATCAGTTCGCCGGGCTTCGGCGCTGGTGCAGTGCGCGTCGCCTCTGCGATCGACGAGCTTCGCCGCATAATTGGCAGAAGCTCGGCGACGCGAGCTTCAAGGATGCTCCAATATGCGAATTCGTTGAACCGAGTCCGTTCGATCGCGGCAAGCCCCACGGCGGCAAGGAACGGCAGGCTCTGTATCAACAGCACGACAGCAAAGATGTTGATTTCGCGGATCTCCTTGATGTTCGTCGAAACGAGCACAACGGCGCCGACGATCAGGAGACCGGCGAGAATCCCCTCCCAGAAGGCATGGAAGTCGGTTGAACGTCTCATCCCGCCTTTGGAAGTACGCACGAAAGGCAGATGATCTTTAATGAGGCCGAAACCCACGGCGCGAGCGACAGTCCACTGTACCGACATCGCCGCTAGCACTGATCCTAGCAGTTGGCCAGCGCGCGGCCGTACGCGTAGCCGATAAAGCGTCGCGAAATGCACGATCGACACGATGAAGCTCGCGATGATCGGCGTGGTCAGAATGCGGTCCGGGACAGCAATATCAAGGAATGCCACCACTGGCACCCAGACGATATTGAGGATGGCAACAGCGACACCGATGCTTTCGGCACCGAGCCAGTTCAGCCAGCCAAGAGCAAACTCGCGCTTCTGCTCGCGTGTGAGGCGACTCCCGCCTGGGAGGAAGTGGCGCCAATGCTTCTTGAGAATCTGGAATCCTCCATAGGCCCAACGGTGCCTCTGCTTCTTGTAGGCTTCAAAGTTGTCCGGTAGCAGGCCGTGGCCATAGCGCTTATTGGTGTAGTGGGCTTGCCAGCCAAGCTCGAGCAGCGTGAGACCAAGGTCAGTGTCTTCGCAGATTGTGTCGCTCGACCATCCGCCGGTGGCTTCGATTGCAGCGCGCCTTATAAGGCACATTGTGCCGTGCGCGATGATCGCATTGAATTCGTTCCGCTGAACCATGCCGATGTCGAAGAAACCGGCATATTCACCATTCATCGCGTGGTGCATGACGCTGCGTTCGCCGTCGCGGTGATCCTGCGGCGCCTGCACCAGTCCTACGGTAGGATCACTGAACAGCGGCACAAGGTCCTTTAACCAGTCTTGATGCACCACATAATCAGCATCGATGATGCCGATCACGTCCGCGTCTGCAGCAGTATGGACAAGGGCTAGACGCAGAGCGCCTGCTTTAAAGCCGGCGAGGTTGTCGGCGCGCACGAATTTGAAGCGTTCACCGAGGTTGCGGCAATGCTCCTCAATCGGGAGCCAGAGTGCCGGGTCTGGCGTGTTGTTGATCACAACGATGCATTCATAATTCTGGTAGTCGAGCCGCGCGACCGCGTCGAGCGTCTGCCTGAGCATCTCTGGCGGCTCATTATGCGCAGGAACGTGGATCGAAACTTTCGGCGCCGCGCCTTCAGGAGCGAGTGGGGGGCTTGCAATGAGCCGAAGCGGCTTTCGCCCGAATGCAACGGCCGCAATTTCGTCGATACGCGCGAGAGCAATTACGATCAACGGGATCAACAAGAGTATGCCGAGAGCTAGTGCGAAAGCGGCACCCGGCACGAAGTAATGTCCATTCCAATAGCCGAACACTGCCGCAGACCAGGCGCCCACAATATTTGCCGCGCCGGCCAGCATGGCCGCCTGCCAAACGCTAACTGCACTCATGGCGAGCAGAGGTAGCGACAGCAGCACGCTCACCAGGAGAGCTATCGTGGCAAGTCGCCAGTGGTCGGTATCGGTGATCGGACCCGTCCAGTCGAACTTTGGATGACGTGCGGCGTCAAATATTCCCCAGTACGGACCAACCCCACCTTCGAAGATTTTCCACGGTTGATCAATCGCTTCAACAATGTTGTAATCGATACCATAGGCATCAGCACGCGTGACGAAGTCACGTAGCACGACCGCCTGATCGATGCGTCCTGGATTCGCGTTCTTGAGATTGTAACCGGCGCTCGGCCAACCGAACTCGGCGATAACAATGCGCTTGCCGGGATAGGCCTTGCGAAGCTTGTCGTAAATCAGAACGGCCTGCTCGACCGCTTGCGTTTCTGAGAAACCTTCCCAATAGGGAAGGATGTGCGCGGCAATGTAATCGACCGCCGATACCAGTTCGGGATGTTCAATCCACACGTGCCAGATTTCGCCGGTTGTCACCGGAACGTTCGTTGAACGCTTCACACGCTGGATCATATGAATGAGATCGGCCACCTTCTGCTCTCCGCGGAAGATGGTTTCGTTGCCGACGATGATGCCGTTGATGTTGCTGTGACGCTTGGTAAGATCGATCACCGAGCGAATCTCGCGCTCGTTGCGATCCTGATTTTTGTCAATCCATGCACCGGCGGTGACCCGTAGCCCGAACTCGGTTGCGATTCCTGGAACGAGCTCGACGCCGCCCGTCGAGGAATAAGTGCGAATCGCGCGTGCGAGAGGGGCCAACAGTTTGAGATCCGCACGAATTTGCGCGGTCCGCGCCTTGGTCCCGGAGTCCGGATGCACTGAACCTTCAAACGGAGCGTAAGAAACGCTTGCTAGTTGGCCGCCGAAGTCAGGGGCGCGAACATTGTCGCGCATTAATGCCCACAACCCGGCATGCACGCACGCCACAAAGGCGACGACGGCAGCGACGGTGCGCATACTACTCAAAACCAAGTGGGGCAGGATGGCAGACCCTCGAGCCCGTCCCCTGGGCTCAGCCGAAACTCCGTCTGCAAGCAAGCAGCGTAGCGTGGCGCAAGGTGGACATTCAAGTAACTAGGTGACATGGCAAATCCTAGGCACCCGCCTGGCACCTGAAAAATTTTCCTTAAGAGGAACGCTAGCTAGCGCTGGGTTGTTCCGCCCGAAGTTGCGGCGCCCGGGGCGGTAGCTTCCGCGGCCGCCGGCTCCAGCCCGGGGTTAAGCCAGCAGGCGTGGACCCGTCCGTTAAGCGTTTCTTGGGCCTTGGGGTCGATGTTTCCCTGCCTGACTAGGCAGCGGAAAGTGGCCTGAATATGCGCGCTCGGACAGCCGAAACGGTCGTAAAGGTCGAGGTGGCGGAACGCCGTATCGAGATCGTCGCGCCAGAGCAGGTTAACCACGCGGCGGCCGAGCCAGACACACTCGGGATTACCAGACGGGCCGGTCAGGACCCGCGTGGCTTCGGCGATTTCGTCGATCTTTTTCTGGGTCTCTTTAGCTGCGTCAGCGGGGGGTTTTTGCTGCTCCGCAGGCTTGCCGTTGCCGCTCTGGGCCAAGGCAACCGGAACGGTGAGGGAAAAGCCGGCCACGCAACAAAGCACGGCAAGCAACTGACGCAAATTTAGAGAAAACGCCATTGGCCCCGTCGGATGTTACTTTTAACCGTACCCTATTCCTCGGGCTCTGTATGTGCGACCGGATTGGGACGCCAATACGGCAGTTTTCCCCCTCGGTCCGGCGGCCGCTCGGCCCTAGTTTTGTAAAGGTGAGACTTGAGCCCCAACCTGCGGATTTTGTCCAGACTAACCGCATTACTTCCTTAAGAAGGTCAGCTTGGCAGGAGCAACCTTGCAAGATAAGCCGGTCGCCGCGACGAGCAACGTCTCCAATTAGGTTTGCAATGCGTCATGCTTTCGCCTGCCTTGCCTTTACGGCGGCGGCTATAGCCGGTGTCTGGACCTGGCTTGGCCGCCCGGCGCTCTTGCTGCCATCTCAGCTCGGCCGGGGTGAAAAGCTCTATTGCGTGTCCTACACCCCATTCCGCGGCGCGCAGACGCCGCTAGACCCGGCCACAATGATCCCGGCGGCGCAGATCGAGGACGATCTCATGCGGCTCGCCCAGGTTACCGATTGCATACGCACTTATTCGGTCGATTTTGGGCTCGACCAGATTGCGGGCATCGCGGCCAAGCATGGGCTCAAGGTCATGCTGGGCTTATGGCTGTCCAGCAACCCGGCGAAGAGCCTCTACCAACTTGAAACGGCAGTTGCGCTCGCCAATAGATATCCGAGTACTGTCCGGTCGCTCGTGGTTGGCAATGAGGTGTTGCTGCGTGGTGACATGCCCGCGACCGACCTCGCCAATACCATCCGAGCTGTCAAGGCACGCGTGAACGTGCCGGTAACCTACGCCGATGTTTGGGAGTTTTGGCTACGTAATCGCGACGTGGCGAACGCCGTCGATTTCATCACAATCCATATTTTGCCTTATTGGGAGGATTTCCCGATCGCCGCACAGGACGCGATGGCCCATATCGAATCGATCCGTCGCCAGGTAGCGGCTGCGTTTCTGGGGAAGGAAATTCTGCTTGGTGAAGTTGGCTGGCCGAGTGCGGGCCGGATGCGTGAAAGTGCGCTTCCGTCGCCGGCAAACCAGGCGCGCGTTATTCAGGATGTGCTGGCGCTGAGCAAGCGCGAGAATTTCAACGTTAATATCATTGAGGCGTTTGATCAGCCCTGGAAGCGTGCTCTTGAGGGCACGGTCGGAGGCCATTGGGGGCTATTCGATGCCACGACGCGCGTGGCAAAATTTGCTGGCGCACAGGCCGTCTCCAATCATCCGCTTTGGCTTTGGCAGGGAAGTGGGGGAATTTTGTTTGCCTTCATTGTTTTCGCCGCGGCAATGAGCGTTTGCACAAAAGACACTCCGCTATTGTTCTGGTTTGCGGTTGGCGCAAACGCATTTGTCGGCGGTGTGTTGGTTGGTTGGGCAATTGCGAATATTCCTGTGGAAAGCCTTGGCATAGGCGGTTGGTTACGGTCCCTGGCGCTTGCCGCGGTGGCGATGGCGGCACCCGTTGTGTTGAGCGTGGCGATCATGTGCAGCACTCCGGTGCCAGCCTTCTTCCGAATATTTGGTCCGAAAGAATATCGGATACAAAATTCGCTTGCTCTCACAGCCGGAATAATTCTGGCCGCGACGATGCTGTTAGCCTTCGTGGTCGCGCTCGCGCTTGTATTCGATCCACGCTACAGGGATTTTCCATTTGCCCCCCTTACGGCAGCGGTGGTGCCATTCGTTGTGCACCATTTCATGGTCGTGCGGCCAAAGGGGCGGCGTCCAGCAGCAGAAGCCCTGGGAGCCGTCGTGCTGGCGCTTTCCGCGGGCTACATTTTATTCAATGAAGGCTTCGCTAACTGGCAATCGCTTTGGCTGTGCGCGACCTTAGCGGCACTTTCTTTCATTCTGGCTCGGGTACGCGACGTGCTAGGCTGATGACCAGTAGACCCGCGGCCAGCGAAGATAGGCCTGCATTGTACAGTACGAGCCCGCAGCACGCGGCGGCGAGTGCGACTCCAAAAAGCACTAAGGTTGGGCGCAATAGGTTAAGCGCGGCGACAATCAAAGCGAACCATCCAAAAACTGAATATGTAAACAACACGATCGTGACCTGGCGTGTGAAACACAGCCACGTGTTCAATCCCCCCTGACAGGCGAGTCCGACATTAGATTGTTCGACCGCGAGATAGCGCATGTAGAGCGCATAACCGATCGAACAGAATCCCACGATCAACAACCAATTAGCTGCCCGCGCGTTTGGCAAAAACAATTTCATCGGATCCAGTATGCCGCTGTATTTACGCGGCGACAATCACGGCCCAGCGCGCGGAGTTGTGCGGCTAGAACCTGCGTTTCAGATTCCAGCTTGGCGATACACAGGGCATTCGTGCGATCTTGCTGTCAAAGATAAGCCGCAGGCCTCGCTGGCGGTTTCAGTTTGGGTCGTGGGCGCGAGGACGGTCAGAGCCGACGGTGGTGACGCAACCCCAACCGCACAGCCACGAGGAGCGAGGTAAGTTCGCGGCAGCGCCTACGGGGTTGCGCCCTGGTTCAAGGATTACGAGAGCGGCCTTTTGCCTTTGGTCCGGCTGGGCTATGGGGATGCCTCGAAACCCACCAAGGCCGAGCCTGGTACCAGATGTCTTCTCGAAAATGTCTTGCGGTCATACTCGCGGCCGGCGAGGGCACCCGCATGCGATCACATACGCCAAAGGTGCTGCACGAGCTCGGTGGGCGTTCATTGCTTGCTCATGTGATAACGGCAGCGCGTGCCGGTGGAAGCGACGATTTGGCGATTGTAGTGGGTCCAGACCACAGTGCGGTGTCGGCAGACGTGCGCAGATATGCGCCCAAGGCGCAGATCTTCGAGCAACGCGAGCGATCCGGAACCGCGCACGCTGTGCTCGCCGCGCGCAAGGCGATTGCCCGCGGTGCCGCTGATATTCTGGTGATGTTTGGCGACACGCCGTTGGTGCGGGCTGAGACGTTGTTGGAATTGCGAGCGGCGCTTGCAGACGGTGCGGCCGTCGTCGTGCTTGGGTTTAGGCCGGTCAACCCGCAAGGCTACGGTAGGCTTTTGATGCGCGGACAGGAACTTATCGCCATTCGCGAGGAGCGTGACGCGACCGCCGAGGAACGCAAGATTGACCTGTGCAATGGAGGGCTTATGGCGATTGCCGGCAAACAGGCTCTCGACATTCTTGCTCGCATCGGCAATAGCAATGCCAAAAAAGAATATTATCTCACTGACGCCGTTGCCGTCGCCCGCGACATGGGGCTAAAGGCATTGGCGATCGAAACCTCGGAGGATGACGTGCGCGGCATCAACACCAAGGTGCAACTCGCCGAAGCCGAAGCTGTGCTGCAGCATAGGCTGCGTATGGCGGCGCTTGAGGCGGGCGTCACGATGATAGCACCAGAGACCGTATATTTATCGGCAGACACCAAATTCGGAAAAGATGTGACAATCGAGCCGAATGTAGTTTTCGGTCCCGGTGTCACCGTCGAGGACGGCGCGACGATCCGCTCATTCTCGCATCTTGAAGGCGCGCATGTTGGCAAGTGTGCGCGCATCGGTCCGTTTGCGCGGCTGCGTCCGGGCGCAGACTTGGGACAGGATGTGCACATCGGTAATTTCGTTGAGGTGAAAGAGGCGAAAATTGAGGCCGGCGCCAAGGCCAATCATCTTGCTTATATCGGCGATGCGCGGGTCGGCGAGGGCGCCAATGTCGGTGCCGGCACCATAACCTGCAACTATGACGGCGTCGCCAAGCATCGCACAGATATCGGGAAGGGGGCCTTCATCGGCTCCAATTCCGCACTGGTTGCGCCGGTTAAGATCGGTGATGGTGCGTATATCGGCACCGGAACGGTAGTGACCAAAGATGTTCCCGGCGGGGCTCTCGCCATTGCGCGCGCCAAACAAACGGTTAAGGAAGGTTGGGCGAAGCGCTTGCGGCAGGTAAAGGCCTTGGGCAAGAACCTATCCGAAAAGAAGCTCAAAAAGTCCTGAGCCAGCCGGATGAAATTGCGACAAGAAGCCGCTGTCACGCGCCGAAATGCGTTTTGATTTCCATGCGCTTGCCGGGGGAACTTAAACCGTAGGAGATGGGCAAAAAGGCATCCAAACGGATGTGTGGAATCGTCGGAATTTTGGGGACCAAGCCAGTTGCTGGGCAACTAGTTGATGCCCTCAAGCGCCTTGAGTACCGCGGCTATGACTCTGCGGGCGTTGCAACGCTCGACCGTGGTATCCTCGGGCGCCGGCGTGCTGAAGGCAAATTGCGCGCACTGGAAACGCGGCTCGAGCGTGAACCGCTGGGCGGGGCCATCGGCATCGGCCACACCCGTTGGGCGACCCACGGCCGGCCGAGTGAGGATAATGCACATCCGCATGCCACGGACGCGGTCGCGGTAGTTCACAATGGCATCATCGAAAATTTTCGTGAGTTGCGTGAGCGGCTGACTAAACGCGGCTGCAAATTTGTCAGCGATACGGACACCGAGGCAGTCGCGCACCTGGTCTCACAGGAGATGAAAAGCGGCAAGTCGCCAGCCGAGGCGGTCGCGGCGGCGCTCAAACAATTGCGCGGCGCTTTTGCGCTGGCGTTTCTATTCACGGGCGAAGACGATCTTCTGATCGGTGCACGCAAAGGGTCGCCGTTGGCTGTTGGCTACGGCAAGGGTGAAATGTATCTGGGCTCGGACGCCATCGCACTGGCGCCGTTCACCGATACTATCAGTTATCTCGAGGACGGCGACTGGGCCGTACTCACTCGCAAAGGCGTTGAAATCCACGATGAGCAGGACCGCAAGGTCGAGCGGAAGATCGTGAAATCGACAGCTTCGGCGCAATTGGTCGACAAGGGCAATCACAAGCACTTCATGGCCAAGGAAATCCATGAGCAGCCGGAAGTAGTCGGCCACACACTTGCTCATTACATTGACATGGTGAATGAGCGGGTAGCGTTGCCGGGCGAGCTTCCGTTCGACTGGAAAAGGCTAAAGCGGTTGTCGATCTCAGCGTGTGGTACTGCCTTCTATGCGGGCCTAGTCGCGAAATATTGGTTCGAGCGTTTCGCGAAGTTGCCGGTTGAGATCGATATTGCATCGGAATTCCGCTATCGCGGTGCCCCACTCGAACCGGGTGATCTTGCGATCTTCATTTCGCAGTCGGGCGAGACCGCCGACACACTGGCGACCTTGCGTTACGCGCGGGAAAAGAAACAGCACATTCTTTCGGTGGTCAACGTGCCAACCTCAACCATCGCCCGGGAAAGCGACGTGGTCATGCCGACGCTTGCCGGACCTGAGATCGGAGTTGCCTCCACCAAGGCTTTTACCTGCCAGCTCAGCGCGCTTGCCTGCCTCGCCATTGCCGCAGGACGTGCGCGTGGCCAAATGTCGGAAGCTGACGAGCAGAAACTGGTGAGCGCTCTGATCGAAGTACCGCGGCTGATGGCGGCGGCGCTTACACTAGAGCCGCAGATCGAAAAGCTCGCACAAAATCTCGCTAAGGCGCGAGACGTGCTTTATCTAGGTCGCGGCACGAGCTTCCCTATCGCTCTGGAAGGCGCACTCAAACTTAAAGAAATCTCCTACATCCATGCGGAGGGTTATGCCGCCGGCGAACTCAAGCATGGGCCGATCGCGCTCATCGACGAGATTATGCCGGTAATCGTAATCGCGCCCTTCGATCGTGTTTTCGAAAAGACCGTGTCGAACATGCAGGAGGTGGCTGCGCGCGGCGGCAAGATCATCCTGGTGACCGATCCGCAAGGCACCAAAGAGGCGACCGTCGAATCCGTCGAAACGCTGTCTTTGCCAGATATGGCTTCAACAGTAACGCCTCTAGTTTACGCGATCCCGGTGCAATTGATTGCATATCATACCGCCGCGGCAATCGGCACCGATGTCGACCAACCCCGCAACCTCGCGAAATCTGTCACGGTGGAATAAACTTATCCCATGAGTCACATCGACGGAGAGCCGGACGAGGCAATGGGCGCGGATATGGCGAAGGTGACAACATCACAAACCAGCTTCGCCGGCCGTATCCGCAATTACTTTCTCACCGGTTTGGTCGTCGCCGGACCATTGGCAATCACTGTTTGGCTTATCTGGTCTATTGTTAGGTGGGTCGACAATTTAGTGCGGCCACTCATTCCACCGACCTACCGGCCCGAGAGCTATCTGCCGTGGCCAATTCCAGGAACCGGTCTGATTATCGCTTTCATTGCGCTCACCCTGCTCGGCTTTCTCACTGCCAACCTGGTTGGGCGCACTCTTGTCGAACTCGGTGAAAGCCTTCTGAGCCGAATGCCGATTGTGCGACCTATTTACAAGACGATGAAGCGGATTTTCGAGTCCTTGTTTTCAAAGACCGGCTCAAGTTTCCGCAAGGTAGCCCTGGTGGAGTTTCCGTCACCCGGCATGTGGTCGTTGGTATTTCTTTCGCAGGCACCGGGGGGAGATCTCGTGAAGAAACTGCCGCAAGGGGAACACGTTTCGGCCTTCATGCCTTGCACGCCAAACCCGACGACTGGATTTTTCTTTTATGTGAAGCGCGCCGACATTATCGAGCTCGACATCACGGTCGAAAATGCGATGGCGCTTCTGATTTCAGCGGGCATGGTCCAGCCGGACGTCGAGGCGCAGAAAAAGCTCGTCGAGCTCGCTGCCACTGCAAAAGCGGCGCGCGCGAGCAGCAAAGCTGAGGCAGTCGACTAAATTATCCGGCACGGATCAACTTAATCGCTTCGTCCTTGCCGAACAGATAAAGCAACTGGCGCAACGCTTGGCCACGGGGCGTCGAGAGTGTTGCGTCACGTGAAAGAATGAGCGCTGCGTCATCGCGGGCCAGGCCGAGATATTTTCCGTGCACTTCCGGGCGCGCAATCTGAAAACCGGGCAGGCCACTTTGCCGCGTGCCCAGCAGATCTCCTTCGCCGCGTAATCGGAGATCCTCTTCGGCTATGCGAAATCCATCCTCGGTTTGCCGTAGAATAGCGAGACGTGCCTTCGCAGTCTCTCCAAGCGGCGCCTTGTAGAGCAACAGGCAGGTCGAAGCGCTGGGTCCGCGACCAATGCGACCGCGCATTTGATGCAACTGCGCAAGACCGAAGCGCTCGGCATGCTCAATAACCATGATTGTCGCCTCCGGTATGTCGACGCCTACTTCGATCACGGTTGTGGCTATGAGCAATCGTGTCTCTCCGGCAGCAAACCGCGCCATGGCCGCGTCTTTGTCGGCTCCTTTCATTCGACCATGAACAAGATCAACCCGGTCCCCAAATCTCTTACGAAGCTCCTCGAAGCGCGCCTGTGCTGCAGCAAGATCAGACTTCTCGGATTCATCGACCAAAGGACAGACCCAATACGCGCGTTTGTCCTCGAGCAGGACACGCCCGACAGCATCTTCGACCTCTCCAAGACGTGATAGCGGAATAGCGCGGGTGTCGATCGGCTGACGCCCTGGCGGCTTTTCGTGCAGCTCGGAAATGTCCATGTCGCCGAAAAAAGTAAGCACGAGTGTGCGGGGGATCGGCGTAGCAGTGAGAACCAGCACGTCCACCGCTTCACCCTTCTGAGTAAGCGCGAGGCGCTGGTGCACTCCGAAGCGGTGCTGTTCGTCAACGACGGCCAATGCGAGATCGTGGAAGACAACGTCCTCCTGGAAAAGTGCATGGGTACCGATCAAAAGATCGATGTCACCGAGTATAAGATGGTCCAGGATTTCCTTGCGTGCCGATCCACGTTCGCGACCGGTGAGAATGGCCACGCGGATACTGGCGGCTTCGGTGAGCGGCGCGATAGTCGCGAGATGCTGGCGCGCTAGAATTTCGGTCGGCGCCATGAATGCGGCCTGCCGTCCTGCTTCAATGACAGCGGCGGCGGCAGTGAGCGCGACCACCGTTTTGCCGGACCCGACGTCCCCCTGTAGCAGGCGCAGCATCCGCTGAGGACGAGCAAGATCCGTGATAATGTCGTCGACCGCCTTCTGCTGCGAATTAGTGAGCGCATAAGGCAGCGCGTTCAAAATACGAGCGCGCAAGCGACCTTCGCTGGCCGAGCCGCGGCCTGCTCGCCGCCGCATATGTGCTCGCATGAGTGCGAGGGCGAGCTGGCCTGCGAGCAATTCATCATAGGCAAGCCGCGTCCACGCCGGATTTTTCGCCAAGATATCATTTGGCTGGCCCGGTCGGTGTAGTTTTCGTAAAGCGGCAGCAAATGTTGGCAACCGCTCGCGCGCGACCCAGGCCTCGTCTTGCCACTCCGGCAGATCCGGTAGCTGGCCCAGCGCGGCCTCCATCACGCGCCGGACGTTACCGAGCGCGAGTCCCTGGGTGAGCGGATAGATCGGTTCGACTAATGGCAATGCCGCAAAACCGGCCTCGTCCACGACGCGGTCCGGATGCACCATCTGCAACGTGCCGTCGTAGAACTCAGTGGTTCCGGAAACGTAGCGTATCTGGCCGACCGGCAGGAGTTTTTCCAGATACTCTTTGCGTGCGTTGAAATAGGTGAGGGTAAGGTTCGCGGTATCGTCATGTGTATAGATTCGATAGGGCGCCCGTGAACGACGCGGTGGGGATGGCCGGTGCTTGTCTACGGTTATCGCAACCGTCACCACCTGGCCCGGATGTGCGTCGCGTAATTTAGGCCGCGAGCGGCGATCGATTGCGCCCGACGGCAAGTGGAATAATAAATCGACGACGCGCGGTGACTCGCGATCGAGGAGGTGCGCATATAGTTTGTCCAACTTCGGTCCAACCCCTGGCAAGCTGGTGAGGGAGGCAAACAACGGATTAAGCACGGGCGGCCGCATGCGCACATCATTGCAAAGTTTTGCGCCGGTTTCCTGGCCTTGTGGGGGATGCCCGCCTTCCTTTTGTCGAAAGACCCGCGGAACGACATCGTCGGCCATGACAAATGAAAAGTTGCCCTCTATATAAACGTAGCCCGGCTCCGTCCGGGTTTTTGGCGTTGGAGATATGCGGTGAGCACGGGAACGAATCTGTCGAGCGAAGGACTGGATTTGCGGCGTCGCCGGCTGCTGCTCCGGTGTTGGCATCGTGGCACCCGTGAGATGGATTTGGTGCTGGGCCGCTTTGCGGACGCGCAACTGAGGTCATTGAACGATAGTGAACTTGATGAGGTCGAGCGCTGGCTGGATATTCCGGATCAGCAGATCTTCGCCTGGGTGAACGGAATGGAGCCAGTACCGTCGAACTACGACACCGGACTGTTTCATCAGTTGCGAAGCTTTCACAGCAAGGCCGCAGTGTGAGTATAGCCGCAAAATCACTCGCCGAATTGCTGACGCCGGGTAAGCCTTTGACTCTGGCGCAAGTCGCCGACGGCGCGGAAGGGCTGGTGCTCGCGGATCTCGCGCGTGCAGTTGCCGCAAACACGAACGCACCAGCAGTATCGCTCGCCGTAATCTGTCGGGATGGCCAGCGGATGAGGACGCTATCGAGCGCCATGTCATTTTTTGGTCCCGACGTCCAAGTGATGGAATTGCCGGCGTGGGATTGCCTACCGTACGACCGGGGATCACCGAATGCCGCCGTGGTAGCGCAACGCATGACTGCGCTGTCGCGTCTCACTCGTGTGAAAGGCCGTGACAGGCCCTCGCTTTTGCTAACAACCGTCAATGGGGCGCTCCAGCGTGTGCCTGCGCGCGATTTTGTGGCAACCCACGCGCTGTCGGTTGCGCCAGGCAATGTCATCGGCATGCAGGGGATCATCGACTGGCTGAAACTCAATGGATTCATTCGGGCTTCCACCGTACGCGAGCCGGGCGACTATGCGGTGCGTGGCGGCATTCTCGATCTCTATCCGCCTGGCATGGATATGCCGGTACGGCTCGACTTCTTCGGAGACGCGCTAGAAACCATCCGCGCTTTCGATGCACAGACCCAACGCAGCGAAGAGCAGCTGCGCGGGCTTGATCTGGTGCCGGTGGCCGAATTTCAGCTCATAACGGAAACCATCCGCCGCTTCCGCACAGGCTACGTCGCGCAATTTGGCGCGACGATGCCGGGCGATCCTCTCTACGAGGCGGTGAGCGAGGGGCGCCGCTATCCGGGCATGGAGCATTGGCTGCCGCTGTTCCACGACAAGCTCGAAACTATTTTTGACTATCTTCCGGGTACTGCGCTGACGCTAGAGCATCTTGCCGAAGACGCCGCACATGAGCGGTTTGTGCAGATTACTGACTACCATGACGCCCGTCGAGATTCGCTGAAGGAGGGCGTAACGCCTGTCTACAAGCCGCTGCCACCCGAGCGTCTGTATCTCGCCGAGAGTGAATGGAAAGAGCGGCTTCAGGCGTCCGCGCTTGCTCGGCTGACGCCCTTCGCAGTGCCCGAAGTGAGCGCCGTCGATGTCGGCGCGCGCATGGGGCGCAATTTCGCCGCCGAGCGCGCCGAACCCAACGCCAATGTGTTTGAGGCGGTGAGCGTCCATGTGCTGGCGTTGCAGGCGGCGGGAAAGCGCGTCGCTGTCGCATTATGGAGCGATGGCGCACTTGATCGCATGAGCCATGTGCTTGCCGATCACAGACTTAACAATCTTACGCCAGTTGGCAGCTGGCCGCAGGCCTTGGCGCTGCCCAAACCCACAGTCGCGCTCACGGTGCTCGGCATCGAATCAGGATTCGAGACCGAAGACGCGGCGATCATCAGCGAGCAGGATATTCTTGGCGATCGGCTTGTTCGCCCGCGTAGAGTCGCTCGCAGAGCGGAAAATTTCATCGCCGAGGCCACCAGTCTCGCGCCCGGCGATCTGGTGGTCCACGTCGACCATGGCATCGGTCGCTTCGAAGGATTGCAGCCAATCGAGGCAGCGGGCGCACCACATGATTGTCTGGAAATTCATTACGCTGAGGGTGCCAAGCTTTATTTGCCTGTTGAAAACGTCGATCTGCTATCGCGTTACGGCTCGGAAGAAACCGCCGTCGATCTCGATCGGCTTGGAGGAGGTAATTGGCAGGCGCGCAAAGCGCGAATGAAGAGCCGTATCCGCGAAATCGCCGGCGAATTGATCAAGATCGCTGCAGAGCGGCAATTGCGCGAGGCGCCACGCCTGACCGTTGGCTCCGGCGCCTATGAGGAGTTCTGCGCCGGCTTCCCATACGAGGAAACCGACGACCAGCTCGCTGCCATCGAAACCACAGTCAAGGATCTAAGTTTGGGTCGTCCAATGGACCGGCTTATTTGCGGCGACGTCGGCTTCGGCAAGACGGAAGTTGCTTTGCGTGCGGCCTTCATTGCGGCGATCGACGGAAAGCAGGTCGCGATTGTGGTACCGACCACGCTGCTTGCGCGCCAGCACTTCAAGACTTTTTCCGAGCGGTTCCGCGGATTTCCTGTGAACGTGGCCCATGCGTCACGGCTGGTGCCGCCCGCTGTGCTGAGCAAGGTCAAATCGGGCCTGGCTGACGGCAGCGTGGACATCGTGATCGGCACCCATGCACTGCTTGGTAAAGATATAAAATTCCGTGACCTGGCATTGCTGGTGGTGGACGAGGAGCAGCATTTTGGCGTTGCCCATAAGGAAAAGCTCAAGGCGCTGCGATCGGAAGTGCACGTGCTCACGCTCACGGCAACGCCTATCCCGCGTACCTTGCAACTAGCGCTTACTGGGGTACGCGACCTTTCGATCATTGCCTCGCCGCCAGTCGATCGCCTGACGGTGCGCACTTTCGTGTCGCCCTTCGATCCAATCACGGTTCGGGAGGCGCTGTTGCGTGAGAAATATCGTGGTGGGCAAGCCTTCTATGTATGCCCTCGCATCGAGGATTTGGCCGGTGCTAAGGATTTCCTCGATAAGAATATCCCGGAGGTGCATGTCGCAATTGCGCACGGGCAAATGCCCGCGACAGTGCTCGATGACATCATGTCGGCCTTTTACGACGGCAAATACGACGTCCTCTTATCGACCACGATCATCGAGTCCGGCCTCGATATCCCGACCGCCAACACACTAATCGTCCATCGTGCCGACCGCTTCGGTCTCGCGCAGCTCTATCAGCTCCGCGGCCGAGTTGGACGCGCCAAACTGCGCGCCTTTGCGCTGCTAACTTTGCCAACACAAAAGCCGATCACGCCGCAGGCCGAGCGACGGCTTAAGGTTCTGCAATCGCTCGATACGCTTGGCGCCGGCTTCCAACTTGCATCTCACGACCTTGACATTCGCGGCGCCGGCAATCTGCTTGGCGAGGAGCAGTCTGGTCACATCAAGGAAGTCGGCTTCGAGCTCTATCAGCAAATGCTGGACGAAGCGGTGACGAGTCTCAAGGCCGGCATTACGGAACCGGTCACCGATCGTTGGTCGCCGCAAATAACCATCGGCACGGCCTTGCTCATTCCGGAGGACTATGTCGTAGACCTGTCGGTGCGGCTCGCGCTCTATCGGCGTCTCGCTGAGATCGAGGACGAGCATGATATCGACGGCTTTGCGGCTGAACTGGTAGACCGCTTCGGCAAACTGCCGCAGGAGGTCGAGCACCTGTTGCAGGTGGTCGCGATCAAGGCACTCAGCCGCCGTTCCAATGTAGAAAAGGTCGAGGCGGGCCCCAGGGGCCTCGTACTTTCATTCCGAGACAATGTGTTCCTTAACCCGGAAGGACTGATCGCGTTCATACGGGAACAAGGGTCCGCTGTTCGAATGCGCAACGATCCGAAGACGGCCAAAGGTCAACAGCTCGTGTTCTTCGAGGATTGGCCGCGGCCACAGGACCGCCTGAAAGGGACTGCGGCTGTGTTGCGGAAGCTTACCTCTATTGCGGAGCAAGCAAAGGCCGCTTGACCATGCGCGCCTTTGCTAATGCGGCATCCGCAAAACTGGCTTGATGGACTTACCAGCGCTGGATTCCGCCGCGGCGCGATTGATGTCGGCAAGCGGATAGAACGTAATCATCTTCTCAACCGGGAAACTTCCGGCCATGATGTAATCCACCAACAGCGGAATGAATTCCTTAGGAACGCTTTCGCCCTGAATTACGCCGCGAACGTTGCGTCCGTTTTGTAAAAATGGCATTTCGAACGACGCCTCCGTGCCCTTGCGCGCACTGCCGAGTAGTACACATGTTCCGCCGGGGATCAGGCAATCGACAGCTTCGCGGAATACAGAGGGAAGTGCTGATGTCTCAAGGGCGAAGCGCGCTCCATCGCCGACAATTTTTCTGATTTCCGACACCACATCGCTGCGCTCTTTGTGACTAATGGTCTGCGTGGCACCAAGATCGCGCGCGAGCGCCAACCGATGTTCATGCACGTCGACGGCGATGATCGGATCGCAGCAGACAATTTTCGCCGCCATCAGACCCGACAGGCCGACGGCGCCAACACCGAATACGACGAAACTGTCGCCGGCCCCAGGCTTCATAACGTTGAACACTGCTCCGGCGCCGGTCTGTCCGCCGCAAGCGAGGGCACACATGCTGTCAATTGGCGCGTCACTCCGCACTTTCACCGTGAAACGTTCGTTCGCGATTGCGAAATTGCCAAACGATGATTGCTGGAAGAAAGCGCTGTAGACCGGCCTGCCGTCCTTGGAATGCAAGGTCGAGCCGTCGGCCCGAGTGCCATTCATTTTCAGGTCGAATGCGTGCAGGCAATAGCTTTGGCGATGCGTTTTGCAGTTCGGGCACTTGCCACACCAGGGGTAAGCCATCACCACATGATCGCCGGGCTTGAAATCAGTGACGGCGCTGCCGACCGCGCGGACGATGCCGGCACCTTCGTGACCAAACACTTTCGGAAACTTTGTAGGGTAATAGGCATCACGCCCGTGTAGATCTGTTGCGCACATGCCGCTCGCTACGACTTCGACGAGCAGTTCATCCTTCCGGGGATCGCAGAGTTCAAGTTGTTCGATAGTGAAGGGGCCGGAGCGCTCGTGCACCACGGCGGCGGTGATTTTCATAATGGCGTGCCTGAAATTATTCTGCGGCGTCGGCGACCTGGGCCGCACGTGCAATGGCTTCGGCGAGGAATTCAGGCGTCTGCGCGCCGGAAATTGCAAACTTGCCGCCAAAGATGAAGCAGGGCACGCCTTCTATGCCAGCCTTTTTGGCAGAAAGGGCCTCACGTTCGATTTCCGTAACGTCCTGCCCGCTGGCAAGCGCTTTTCTGATCTCGCCGGCGTCAAGGCCTACATCGCTAGCGGCCTGAACAAGCACCGCGTGATCGGTGAGGTCGGCGCCTTCGGTGAAGTAGAGGTCCATCAGCCTCTGTTTCATCGTGGCAGCCTTGCCGGCTTTTTCGGCCCAGTGGATTAGCCTGTGTGCGTCCAGCGTGTTCGGCTGACGGCTAATCTTGTCCATCGCGTAAGTCAGCCCCTCAGCCGATGCGGCGACGGCGACTCGTTGGGCGATCCCCCGATAGCGGTCGGGCGAGCCGAACTTTGTTGTCAGATATTGCTCGCGCGAAATCCCTTCTCGCGGAATCCACTCATTGAGGAAATAAGGACGCCAATGCACTTCGACCGACACATCTGGATTAAGCGCAATCGCCTTTTCCAGTCGCCGCTTGCCTATAAAGCACCACGGACAGACCACATCGGAGACGACGTCGATGCGAACGGGTTGTTGATTGGACATGGCTGGCTCCCCTGGAAGCAGCGTAGGCCAGCGT